>CANQXP010000007.1 GCA_947627885.1 uncultured Rikenella sp. | reverse complement strand
GGAAACGCTGCCCCTGGCCGGTGGCCGGGCGGACGAGATCCTGCCGCTGATGATGTACGGGGTGGGGACGCTGCCCCGCGTGGACGACGCCAGCGGGCCGCTCAGTGTGAACCTGCTGCGGGCAGCGGCCTGCGTGCAGGTCAGGGCCGGACAGCCTGCGGGCGACAACGGGCTGGATGCTTTCTCGCTGCTGAGGGCTACGCTGGGAGGCGCAGCCGCATCGGCGCTGGTCGTAAACGCTTCCGGCGCGACGGTTCCGAATGTGCCGGGCGGCCTCTCCTATGTGGATTACTGGTCTTCGGCGGCGAACGATGCCGGCTGGAGCGCCGGCCCGCAGCCGCTGCTGTACGCCTACGAGCGCTTTAACACCGTTGCCGACTACATGAGCGTGCTCGTGCAGGCTTCGTGGAAAGGACAGGAGTATTACTACCGGATCCTGATGCACGATGAAGCGGGCGTTCCCTACCATATTCTCCGCAACCACCGCTACATCGTCACGGTCGTGCGGGTCGAAGGGCCGGGGTGGAGCACGCCGGAGCTGGCGATGGCCAATCCTCCGGCCAACAGCGGCAACACGTTGCTGGAGGTGCAGATCACCGATGCCGAGGACGATATTTTCCATATCGTTACGGACAATCAGTACGAACTGGGGCTGAGCAACAACTCGTTCGAAGGCTGGGGCGGTTCGTATAACCGCCGGTGGAGGCTGGCCGACGTGCTGGCCACCCATCCGGACGCGGCGACCCTGCTCTCCGCCGAAATCGCGACGGCCGACCTGTCGGATGCCCGGTTCGAACCGTCTTACCGGTACCGGCTCTCGTTTACGAACCCCAATCCGTCGGCGGCCGACCGTTCGGGGAGCGTGACTGTCCGGTGCGGCAACCTCGTGCAGCCGGTCGCGGTCCGGTTCGTCGAGTCCAAGTTCCGGAGCGGTTACACGGACAAGGATGCGGATTCGTTCGTATTCGTGTTGGCCGACGAGACGACTCCGAAGCCGTGGAAAGTGTGGATTCCCCCGATCGATATATCGGACGACCCCCGGCCGATGGGGGTGCGGCTCTCTTCGTCCCCGTCGGCTGCGGAATTCGCTCCGGTTCCCGGAAACCCAACCACGTGGGGATGTTCGTTGATGGAGAGCCGCACGGCGGCCAAAGCCTTTTTGCATGTTCCGGCTAAGGTTGTCTACGATTGCACGGGGGACTGGCTTTTCTTGTCCGACGGCAGCGGCGTGGTGCGCCGGATAGTGATTATGGATTATTAGTAACGGATTACCGATCCGTGCATCCGGCCCCGGAAAGGCCGGATGCACCCATTTGAAGATTTATGATACGAGGCTATTTCAGGTTGGGTTCCGGCGGAGCCGGGATGCAGGAGCGGCTCTCCGCGCTGATCGAGGCCGGGGCCAGCAGCGGCAATATTTTTTTCGACGAGTCGGGCAACCGCGAGCTGCGCCGGTTGTTCGCCATGCTTCAGGAGGGCGATACCCTGCTGGTACTGCGGATCGTGGATGTGTGCCGGGACATCGGCGAGATGTTCGACCTGCTGCGTATGTTGCGGGAGCGGCAGGTGCGAATGTTATCGCTCGGAGAGCCGTGGTTCGACATTTCGCCGGCGACGATGCGCACGCGCATGCTGTACCAGCTGATCGAGCGGCTCTATGCGCTGGCCTGCGAGATGGAATGCGCCCGGGCGCACGAACAAACCCTGAAGCGGCCTGTGGGACGGCCCAAGGGGAGCAAGCGGGAACTATTGCTAAAAGTGGAGGCTGCCTTCAAACTTTACGACCGGGAAGAGGGGCTTTCTGTGGCCGACATTTGCAGTTCGTTGGGCCTCAACGAGCGGACTTTCTACCGTCACTTGAGCAGTCGGAGGCCGCTGGACCTGGTGCGGCGTTCCAAGGGCCGCAAGTCCCGCGCTTACTGAACGTTTACGAGGAAATACCGTTCCTGACGTGTCGGCTTGACTGGCGATGCTTCCGTTCAAAGGTGTGTATTTGGGGAATAATAGAAAAAGGCCTTTCATCCATTGGATGAAAGGCCTTCTTAGTAGCGGGGGGAGGACTCGAACCTCCGACCTTTGGGTTATGAGCCCAACGAGCTGCCAACTGCTCCACCCCGCGATCATTGCGAATACAAAGATAATGCCTTTTTTGTAAAATGCAAAACCGAGACTGAAAAAATATCCCGCCCGCCCTTGCCGAACCACGGAACAGGCTGACAGCGGGATAATTAATACGGTCGAAAAAACTACCTTCCTGCCGCAGTGCGATCCAAGGCGTGCAGCGCATAGGCATACGCCCCGATGCTGATGGCCTTGCTGGTCCCGATGCGCGAGAAGCCGATCCCCACGCGCGGCATCGAGTCGTATGTCACCCGTTCGTTCGTGTGCGGGATCTGGATCTGTTTCACTTCGCCTTGCAGGAACGCCCCCATCTGTGCCTCGTCCTCCAGGTAGAAAGCCTTCTGTGCCAGACGCGGGAACTGGGCTCCCGTTGCCCCCGTGAACTGGCTGCGGATCTCATCCATCATCGCCGGCACGAACAGCGAACGAGCCCCCGCCACGCCGCCGCCGATCACGGCGATCCCGTCCACGATCGTCAGCACGTTGCACAGCGCGTCCCCCAGTGCCTGCCCCATGCGGCGGAACGCCTCCTGAGCGGCGGAACGGTCGCCCTCTTTCTCGCCGATCCCGATTTCGTAGATGTCTTTCGGATGCGGCAATTTGTCCGCCGGGGTGCCCGTCAGTTCGCCGTAGACGCGGCGCACGGCGCGGATGCTGATCGACTCTTCGATATTCTGCTCCTGGTGGTAGCGCTGGCTCAACAGCCACACTTCGGCCGCCGCCGAGTTGTCCCCAAGGAACAAGTCACCGTTGCGGACGATTCCGCCGCCGAAACCGGTTCCGAGGGTCAGCCCCACGAGGTTGTGGTACCGCTTCGGGCTCCCCGCTTTTTCGAGCTGGGCGTTGACCCACGGCAGGTAGCCGCTGATCGCCTCCCCGTAGGCGTACAGGTCGCCGTCGTTGTTGATGAACACCGGGATGCCGAACTCCGCCGCGAGCATCGGCCCCACGGCGACCCCGCCTTTGTAGGCGGGCAGGTTGCCGATGTTCCAGATGATGCCGTTGGGGTAGTCCGCCGGTCCCGGGAATGCGAAACTGATGGCCACCGGCGCCTCTTTGAGCCGCGACCGCACGGCGTGGAAACCGTTGATAAGGTTGGCGAGACTCAATTCCAGGTTGTTAGCGGCCGAAGGCAGGTGGATCGGCTCGACGATCTCTTCGCAGCCGCGGATGGCGCCGAAAACGAAGTTGGTGCCGCCTGCATCCAGCGTCATCACGGTGCGCTGGTCGTTATGGAAGTTCATAGGTTATCTGTTTGGTGATTGTTCGGGTTGTTTTGCAAATATAATCAATAAAACGGTACGATTAATCGTCTTTCCGATCCCGGAGCCAGCGATGCCGCTGGGCACTCCGGCCGGGTTGTAACTACCCTAAGTTGCAGCCCTGCGCCGGGGGAGGGTTGCCGTTCCGGCTTTCTCCTTGCGCCTCGGCCATTCAGGAGAGCCTGATGGCAACTCGGTTGCGGCGTCGGTTCGGGCCGACCGCTGACGCGGAAACTTAATTTTGACCGTAGAATTGAAATGTAAGCCATGCAAGCATCGCACGTTTCGTCGCGAGCTCCGTTGAAGCTGCTGTTAGGGTTTGCGTTACATGAGTTGAACGGCCGCTGCCCGCGTAGGGCAGTCAATGATTGTTTCGGAAAGGCGCCCGTGGCCATACATGGACGGTTTGGCATATGCCAAACCGTCCATGTATGGCCACGGGCGTCGTAAAATTAATTATCGGGTTAAGATTAAGTTTCCGCGTCAGCGGGGGCAGCCTTCGCCCAGGAAAACTGCGACCTGATCCGCTATCACGGATACTTCGATGTTAACCGTACAGTATTATTGCGCCGTTTTGGGGACAGCCGTCAGCAACGCCACCAGGTTTCCGTCCCCGTCCAGCATCAGCAGGCGTTCGCCCTCGATCTTGAGCCGTTTGATATTGCTCAATTCCCGCGTGAAGCCATCCTCGATCTCCGTGTCCGGACAGAACTTGCGCGTAGCGCCCGCATTGCTGATCTCGATATTGTGCTCCGCGTCCTTGAACAGGCTGTAGCCCGCAAAGAAATTGTTGCACGGCGCCTGGCCGTAGATCATCTTTTTCTCCGCATCGAAGGTGAGCGTCACCGCCTTGTCCGTCGGCACCGCCTCGCCCCGGAACTCGATCAGCCGCCAGTTGTCCGCCTCCAGGTTGGCGATTTTCGGGCTGCCCTTGCGGCACGCGCAGCAAGAGCTGAGGACTACGGCAGCCAGCGCGACGGCCGCCCAGGTAAACGTTTTTTTCATCATAGGGTCGGTTATGTTAATGTTTTTTTTGGGTCATGCTGGCCGGGATGAACATCAGGGTCACCTCCCCGGTGCTGTCCATCAGCAGCAGTTGCTTGTGGCGCACCGCATAGCTTCGCACCTCCTTCAGCTTTTCGATGTACTCCCGCTCCAGGTCGCCGTGCGGGCACAGCGCCAGCGTCATTCCCTCGATGGTGATATCGATCCGGCGAACCGAGTCGTTCTCTTTGGTCGTATAGCTTCCGAAGTAACTGTTGCAGCAAGTGAATCCCTGCACCTGGCCGTCGCTGAGGAACTCGATGGACGGGGAACCTTCCCGCGAGGGTTCCCCCTTGGTCATCGAGGAACTGTCCGCGGCGTCCGGAACGACCCATAAGTCGCTGTCCAGCACCAGCGGCGACTCACTGACACTTTTGCACGCCGCGAGGGAGGCGGCGGCCAAAATTGCAGTTGCGATTCTGATCATATTTCCGTTATTTTGCACACAAAGGTAAGGCTTTGACCTACTATAAACCAAAATTAGTACCAAAGAACGTCACAGGATGAAAAAAATTATCGCCACCGCCGAGGCCCCCGCAGCCGTCGGACCCTACAGCCAGGCCGTCGAAGCCGGCGGAACCCTCTATATCTCAGGTCAGTTGCCCATCGATCCCGCCACCAAATCGATGCCTGACGGCGTCAAAGCGCAGACCGAACAAAGCCTGAAAAATATCGCGGCGATACTCGAAAAAGCCGGGTATACCAAAAACGACGTGGTCAAATCGACCGTTTTGTTGCAGAATATCGCCGATTTCGGCGCCATGAACGAAGTGTACGCCGCATTCTACACCGAGAACCCGCCCGCGCGGGTCGCTTACGAAGTGGCCGCGCTGCCGCTGGGGGCGCTGGTCGAGATCGAAACCATCGCCGTGAAAGCCGAATAGAGGCGGCACGGACGGTTCCGGACGGGTGGGTTTCCTGCGGTTATCCTGCAGGAAACCCTTTTTTGTCACCGAAAGTGACAAAAAAGGAATCGTTTTTGCTATGACCGCTCTGCGGACCGTAATATGGTAGCCATGAAATTGAAAGAACTGACCGAATCCGAGTTGCAGAACGTGATAGAGCCGTGCTCCGAAGCGCCCGGCGTGTGGAGGCCGGTGGGCGGAAGGCCGGCCGTGCTGGATTTTTACGTGCCCTGGTGCAAACCCTGCCAAGCCCAGGTGCCTTTTTTGGAAGAGGTGGCTGACGAGTATGCCGGGCGGGTAGATTTCTACACCGTCAATATCGACAAAGAGCGGCGCGTAGCCGTGCGTTTCAAGGTACGGCATGTACCCGCGATGGCGTTCCTCCCCCTGGAAGGTTCCTGCCGGCTGGAGATCGGGGCGATGACCAAGGCGGCGATGCGCGAAGCGTTGGACAGACTCCTGTACGGTAACAGATAAACGAATGGAATGGTATGAAAAAAGGGAAGCGGTTCGGGCATACGCCGTGGCCGGCACTTTCTCGCTGGCCCTGAGGCTCGTGGTCGGATGGACCTACTTCTCCGCCTTCTGGCGGCGGGTGGTGCTGGAAAACAAGCTTATCCCGGACGATCCGGGGTATATCGGCGAAAAGTTCAACCATTTCCTGCCGCACTCCATCGGCATCCGCCCCCTGATCGAGTACCTGGTCTCCACGCCCGACGCGCTGTGGTGGGCCATGGTCGTCTTTACCATCGTCGAAGGGGTCGTGGGATTGCTCTTTATGCTCGGGCTTTTCACCCGGCTGATGAGTGTCGGCGTGACCCTGCTGGCACTCGGCATCCTGCTCGGCTCCGGATGGATTGGGACCACCTGCCTCGACGAGTGGCAGATCGGGATTTTGGGTGTGGCCGCCGGGTTCACCGTTTTCCTCTCCGGCGGGGGGCGGTTCTCGCTGGATCGGATGTGGGTTCGGCGGAGGCCGGGGTTGGCCGAGCGGAAATGGTTCCCGTGGCTTGCTTCCGGGCCTTTGGGGCTGAATATGCGCCAAATCGGGCGCGTGTCGGCTGTCGGCGCGGTTTGCGCCGCAGCCTTGACGCTGTATACCAATCAAGTTTTCCACGGCGGTGTGTGGGGGCCGCTGCATAACAAGTCGGTACGGCCCGTGGTCGAGCTGACGGACGCGGCCATCGGGAACGGGCAGCTGGCCTTCACCGTGAACCGGGTCGAAGGGGCGGACGTTTACGGCTCGTTTCTGATCGGGATCGAGTTGAGGGATGCGGCGGGAAAAACGGTACTATCCCGCGACGGCGAGGCACTGGCGCGGTTCCCGGAGGCGGATATAGCGAACGTGTATGTCGCCCGCGTGATGCCGGGCAAGCACAGCCTGGTAATCCCGCTGGGGGCCAAGGCGAGGCTGACGCTGCGCGATGACGTTTTACAGAGGTTGCCGCCCGGGCGGTACGAACTGGTGCTGACGGACGTCAGCGGCCTGACGTGGCGCAGCGACGTCGAAGTCCGGTAAACGAAACGGCGGGCATCTTCTCGGATGAAGATGCCCGCCGCCTGGTTATCCCCGTTTGGGGGGAACCGCTATTTCAGGTTCGCGTTGAGGGTTTTCCATTCCGGGATCGCCGGGATGATGCCCATCGCGATCACCTCGTCGCGCAGTTTGCACAGGTGGCCGTAGCTCTGTTTCAGCGCCTCGGTCTCCTCCGCGGTGCCGTGCGGCACCTTGTAGTGTGCGCCGTCCTGGTCGATCGTGGTCTCCATCGCCATCATAATATGGTCGAAGCCCCCTTCCGAAACATAGACTCCCGCCGGCCAGCGGAACGGCGCGCCGCCCATCGCCGCGCGGATCATCTCCACCGATACGTAGGCCGGGCTCTGGAACGACGAACGGCCGCGCAGGTCGATGATCCGCTTGCCGCCCTGGATCACATGCTGGCGGATCGCCGCCCACTGTTCATCGGTCAGGGCCGGGGTGCCGATCAGGGAGGTCAGCGGCTTGCCTTCCACTTTCGTGGTCGAGGCGAAAACGGCCATCTGTTCGCCGTGGCCCCCGTAGGTGCGGGCGTCGGTCACCTTGTCGTGCGCGATGCCGAAGTGCTGGGCCAGCGCCGTGCGCAGGCGGGTGCTGTCCAGAGCCGCGAGGGTGCTGACCTGCGACGGCTTGAGGCCGGAGTAGAGCAGGGTAATGAGGCCCGTGATGTCGGCCGGGTTGAAGATCACCACCACGTGTTTCACGTCCGGACAGTAGGCACGGATGTCCTTGCCGAACTGCGCGGCGATCTCGGCGTTTCCTTTGAGCAGGTCTTCGCGGGTCATGCCGGCTTTGCGGGCCGCGCCGCCCGACGAAATAATGTACTTGGCTCCTTTGAGCGCTTCTTCGATATTGCTGGTCCAGTTGAGGTTGATGCCGTCGAAGCCGCAGTGGTACATCTCTTCGGCCATCCCTTCGAGGGCGGGCGCGAAGGGGTCGTAAGCGCAGATGTTGGGGGTCAGGCCCATCATCATGGCGGTCTGTACCATGTTGGAGCCGATCATGCCGGCGGCGCCCACGATGGTGAGCTTTTCGTCTGTCAGGAAGTTCATAGGTGTATGTATTAAGTTTTAAATCTTGTGTACCGGTTGTGGTTTGTCGTTTTTGAGCCGCGCCCCCGGGCGGACGCCGGAGGCGTCTGGCGCGGCTCACTGCCGGAAACCGGCAGAATCTGCGGCTCGTAGAGCCGTGCGGGCCGCAGTCTCCCCCCCGCGGAGGCCCGGTGCCGCGGGCACACCGTCAGAGCTGTAACTACCCCTACCGCAGGCTGCGACCAGTTTATATGAATTTGCTACATCAGCCACGGCGCGGCGTACTTCGCCAGCAGCCAGCCCCCGGCCATCAGCCACACGAACAGGATAGTCGCCAGTACGAACGGCTTGAAGCCCGCCTTTTTGAACTTCTCGATGCTGGTCTCCGCGCCGAGCGCCGTCATGGCCATCGTCAGCAGGAAAACGTCCAGCCTCTTGATCCAGTCGATCACCCCCGCAGGCAGCAGGCCGAACGAGTTGAAAGCGATCACTCCGAGGAATCCGATGGCGAACCACGGGATCGACACCTTTCCCTTTTCGGTGTCCGTCGCCGCGGCGCTTCCGCGTCTCTGCAACTTCCGGGCCCGCACGCGCGAGATCGTGAAACTGATAATGAGCAGTACCGGCACCAGCAGGATCACGCGGATCATCTTGACGATAATGGCCGTATCGGCGACCTCCTGTCCCATGGCGTTCCCCGCGCCGACCACGTGGGCCACTTCGTGGAGTGTCGAACCGGTGTAGAGCCCCATCTGCGCCGGGTCGAGCCCGAGCACGCCGCTGCGATAGAGGGCCGGGTAGATGAACATGGCCAGCGTTCCGAAGATCACCACCGTGGATACCGCCACGGCGGTCTTGTAGGGTTTGGTGCGGATCGTGGCCTCGGCGCCGAGCACGGCGGCCGCGCCGCATATCCCGCTCCCCACGGAGGTCAGCAGGGCGATGCCTTTGTCCATCCGGAGCAGGCGCCCGACCAGGATGCCGCCGTATATGGTTACCGTCACGACGATGGCGTCGATCACGATGGCGGGCAGCCCGACTTTTACGATGTCCTGGAAAGTGAGGTTGAAGCCGTAGAGGATGATCCCCAGCCGCAGCAGCTGTTTGGAGCAGAAGAGGATGCCGGGCACCCAGGTGGCGGGCAGCCGGTTGCGCAGGCTGTTGGCGTAGAGCATCCCCAGCACGATGCCGACGATCAGGGGGCTGAGCGACAGGCTCCGCACCAGTTCGGTGTCGGCGATCCAGAAGGCTGCGCACGAGAAGAGGGCGATCAGCAGGATGCCGTGGAGCATGTTGCCCCGGTGTTCACTGATTTTCATGTTTAGTTTGTACTTTTAAAATGTAAGCGATACGTAGTATCGGCCGCCCGGCGTGGGCACACGCCCCCGCGCGGGAGCGCAATTCCCTCTATCTCGGAAAGGCGCCCGCCTGCTCATCTCTGCCGCTGGCGCCTGAATATTAATCGTAGGACTAAAATTAAATTTCCGCGTCAGCGGTCAACCCGCAGCCACCCCCGGCGGAGGGCTGAAAGACTCGCGATGCTCGTTTTCGCCTCCGCGGGACAACAAAACGTACTATTTCACTGTACGGTTAATTATATACGCGTTCATTAGGTTTGGGAGGGCCCATATCGGGCGGCGAGCATCGCGAACCGCGCAGGCCGGAGCCACCCCGGGCGGAGGGCTGCAACCGACGCTGCCAGTGAGAGCTACGTAAGCTCGCTTACATAGCCGAACGGCGAGAAGGAAAACAAGCGGCAGCGCAGTTAACATGCGCTGCGCTCATATGCGCCCCCACTGGCTCCGGAATCACCTTGAAATAAGAACAGCACCTTCCGCCGCAAAGAACAAGTGTATAAATAACCGTACAAAAGAACGAAATCCCGCCCAAACGGACGGGATTAAAAACGTGATGCGTTATAACGAAATGTTATAGCTTTTCGCGATGGAAAATTCGATCCAGTAAGGAGCCGCGTTTGCGGCTTCGGAAAAAATCCTCCATGAATGTCCGGTAAGCCTCCACCGAGATCGCCGGCAAATAAGAAGGCTCTACGATCCGCGAACCGTGCTCCAACAGCAAACCGAAAACTTCGCGGGCCTGTTTGCGGGCGAAATTCTGTTGTTTGGCGGAGTAAGGCGGACAAAGAACCTGAACCAACTGGCTGCCGGCCACATCCCAGGCGATACGGCCGAACGAATCCGGCTTGTTCGGTTCCGCCCCGCGTTCGAGCAGTGACCGGAGTATCTCCAGAGTCCGGCGGGAACGGTCGTAGTCGCCGTGGCAGCATGCCGTGAATACCGAAATGACTGCATCCTGGATGACCGGCGCATGCCATGCCTTTTCCTGCTCGCCGCCGGATTCCATATAATTCACGTCCGCTCCGCGCCGGATCAGATAATCGGCAATGTCTATCCGTCCCGTTTTGACGGCGACTTGCAACGGAGATTGCCCTTCGTCCTTTTTGGGCGGAGCGGTGCTCGGCGTGTCGAGCAACTCCGGATGCCGCTCCAGTATCCGGATCACCTCGTCCGTTTCGCCGTGCCGGATGGCTTCGAACAGGGCTTTCATCTTATAAGATTTCCGCCGTCAAAGTATCCAGCTCCACAAGCGGCATGCGCCGCCGCACGGCATGGCCGATGCCCTCCATCAGCACGAAATCGATCTCCGCCGCCTCGCGTTTCTTGTCCGACGCCACTGCCGCCAACAGTTGCGCCCTCGTCACCCCCGTGTCCCGCGCCACGGAAGTCGGCAAGTCCATAGCCCCCACAACGGCAACGATCCGCTCCATGTCCGAAGCGGTCAATAACCCCAGCTTATGCGACAGCCGCGCCGCGATGCACAGGCCGATCCCCACCGCTTCGCCGTGCAGGTAGCGTCCCGTGCACTTCTCAATCGCGTGCGCGAACGTGTGTCCCAGGTTGAGTAGCTTCCGTTCGCCCTGTTCCGTCTCGTCGGCCGCTACGACGGCCGCTTTCATCTCCACCGAGGCCGCAACGGCCCGGTGCACCAGCGCCGCATCGCCCGTAAAACTTTCGAACGTATGGTTCTCGAACATTCCGAACAGCCCGGCATCGCGGATCAGCCCGCACTTGATGACTTCGGCCAGTCCCGCCCGCAGCTCCCGCACGGGCAGGGTGCCGAGCATGGGTAGGTCGCACAGCACGAAGTCGGGCTGGTTGAAGACCCCGACGATATTCTTGTAGCCGTCCAGGTTGACCCCGTTCTTGCCTCCCACGCTGGCATCGACCTGGGCCAGCAGCGATGTGGCCACGAAGCCGAAGCCGCTCACGCCGCGCATATAGGTCGAGGCCACGAAGCCGGTGATGTCGGTCACGATCCCGCCCCCTATGCCCACGAGGTACGACCCGCGGTCCACGCCCAACCGGAGCAATTCGCGGTAGATATACCCGACGGTTTCCAATGTCTTCTGGGTTTCGCCGAGGCCGATCACCACACGGGGGTACCGGCCGGTGAGCTCGGGATAGGCTTCGGCGAGGTTCGGGTCGGTAATGACCACGGGCCTCTTTCTTTGGAGCAGCTCCCCAAGGCGGGGCAGGGCGTCGCCGATAATCACGCGCGAGGGCGATCCGGCCCCACCGCCCCGCGGTACAAGTATCTCTTCTGTCATCATATCGCAAAGTTATTATTTTTCCTGACTTCGTACCTACCCGCATGGAACCGTCCCTTTCTTGAAAGAAAGGGACCCAAAGAACTTTTGAGCCAGCTGCGCTACTCCATAGGCTCCGCAATCCTTTGTCTTTGAAATTCATTTTTGGGTCGGGGCAATGGTGCGCAATAAGATAATTTGATATTTATGCGCACCATTGCTCCCAGCCCAAATGGAAGGTTTCAGAAACCGGGTACCCGGCAGGCCCCGGAGATGCGCAAGCATCTCAAAAAAGTTTTTGGCGCCGCTTTTTACAAAAAGCGGCAGTGCGGTGCGGGTAGGTACGAAGTCAGGAAAAATAATAACTTTGCAGAGATATGACACGAAAGATTTTCCGGAGTTTATATATATTGGTGGCCCTTCTTATGTTTGGGGCATGCAGTGACGTGAACGACAAGAACCAGCTCGCCGTTTACCTGTGCGACAGCCCCGCCGACTACGGCGGCCTCAACTTCTATATCACCGGCGTCGAAGTGCGCGCCGCCGGCAGCGACGCGTGGACACCCCTCATCGTTACGCAGGAATACGTCGCCCTGATGGAGCTCGTCAACGGCAAGATGCAGGAAGCCGGGCGCGCGACCATGCCCGTGGGGGCATCGTATGACGCCGTCCGGCTGGCCTTCTCATCCGAGAACGCCTATGTGGTGATCGCCGGGGAGAGCGTGCCGCTGACCGTCGACCCGGCCGACGCCACGGTGACCGTGCCGATTCCCGTCGTCACTATGGACGGCCCGAACAAACCCCTGCTGCTCGATATAGACATCGCATCATCCGTGGTGGCCGATGCCGCCGCCCCTGACGGCTACCGCTTCCGGCCGCAGGTGTCGTTCGTGAACGTCGAGGAGTGCGGCGTGGTGCAGGGCGGCCTTCAGATGGGCGATGCCGCCGTCACCTCGCGCCTATGGCTGCGCTTTACCAACGACGCCACAGGCGCCGTCAGCTCTACCTACTGCTCCCTCAACCCCGCCGGCGCGTTTTTCATGCGCCTGTTGCCCGGAGACTATACCCTCGAAGTGATTTCCGCCGGCGACGAAGGGATCGTGACCTATCCCTCCAAAATCTCTGTGGGGCGGCAACAGGTCACTGACCTGGGAACCATCATTCTGGGAACTTACGGATTGTAAAGAGAGTGGAGCGGCGGCGACATATATGGGGGTGGATAGCGGCGGCCGTGGCGGTCGCCGCGGGACTGGCCTCGTGCAACACCATGCGCTACGTGCCGCAAGACAAATACCTGCTGCGCCGCAACGTCGTGGAGATCGAGGGGCTGCACAAAGCCTCGCGGCGCGACCGTGTCACCCCGAAAGAACTCATGCAGTATGTCCAGCAGCGACCCAATAACCGGCTGCTCGGCGTAGGGATCTACCTGGGGGTGTACAACATCACCGACACCGCCAAACACAGCGGCTGGCAGCGTTTCTGGCGCAACAAAGTGGGCGAGGCCCCGGTCATCTACGACCCGCAGCAGACCGAGCGGTCGAAGCAGATGATGCAGGTCTACCTCACCTCGCGCGGCTATCTGGACGGCACCGTCTCCGATTCGGTGGAGTACCACCGCCGGGGGCGCAAAGTGACCGTGCGGTATATCGCCCGCGAAGGCAAGCCTTACACCATTTCGCAGATACGCTACCGCATCGACGACAAATTCCTGGAACCCATTATCCTGGAGGATACCGCCGCCAGCCTGCTCAGGCCGGGGATGATTTACGACCGCGACGTGTTCGACGCCGAGCGCGAGCGGATCAGCGCCCGGCTCCAGAACATGGGCTTCTGGGCCTTCAACAAAGGATACATCACCTATGTGGTCGATACCGCGCACCTCGACCACGCCATGACCCTGACCATGCGGGTGCGGCGGCGTGTGGCCTATGTGACCCCCGACGGCGAGCAGGTGATGGAGAACCACCCGGTTTACCGCATCAGCCGCATCACCGTCAACACCGACTACGACCCCACCAAGTCGCCCGAAGAGCTGGAGCGGCTGCCGTGGGACACCACGCAGTACAACGGGATCGACCTGCTCTACCTCGACAAGCTCCGCCTGCGGGAGAACATACTGGTGGGGGCGATCCGCCTCTCGCCCAATGAGCTTTACGACAAAAGCAGCGTGCAGCGCACCTACAACAACATCCGCAACCTGCAATACAGCTCCAATATCCTGTTCAACGAGCTGCCTTACGACACCCTGCACCCGGTCGAGGTGACGCGGGCATCGGCCACGGGCGCACCCGTCTCGACGATGGAGCGGAACCTTTCGTGCCTGATCCAGTGCACGCCCAACGTGCGGCAGAACTTCAACGTGGACGCCGAGATCTCCACCACGGCGGACTACTACTCCATGGCGCTGACCCTCGGCTACCAGAACAAGAACCTGTTCCGGGGCGCCGAGAACTTCACCGTCAATTTCCGGGGGGCCTATGAGCTGATGAAGAACAAGGGGAACCGCAACTCCTACGAGTTCGGGGTGAGCGTGGGGCTGGACATCCCGCGTTTCCTGCTGCCCATACGGGCCGACCGGCTGGCGAAATTCCCGCAGCAGAAGACCAATATCTCCGTCACGTATGACATCCAGCGGCGACCGGACTACAACCGCACCATCGCGGGGGGTACTTTCGGCTACTCGTGGTCGCTGCGCAACGGGGCGCGGTTCCAGATCAACCCCGTGGACATCAACGTGGTGGACGTGCCGTGGATCGACCCCGATTTCAAGAACAGCATCGAAAACCCGTACCTGAAGAACAGCTACGAGTCGCAGCTGATCGCGGGGCTCTCGGCGGGCTACTATTACCAGACCAATCCCAACCCGAAGGCCAACAACCTCTCGATCCGGCTGGTGGGGGACGCCAACGGGAACCTGCTGCGGGCGCTGACGGCGTGGATGGGCAAGTCCACGACCATCAACGCCGGGCAGGCCGACCAGGAGAGTTTCTACAAGATCTTCGGCATCCGCTACGCGCAGTACGCGCGGCTGAGTTTCGACATCAGCCAGCGCGTGAACCTCACTTCGACCACGCAGATGGCGTGGCGCTTCTTTATCGGCGGCGGGGTGGCCTACGGCAACTCCAAGACGCTGCCTTTCGAGCGGCTCTACTTCGCGGGGGGGGCCAACAGCATGCGGGGTTGGCAGGTGCGCACGCTGGGGCCGGGCGAAACGCTCTACAAGAAAGAGACTTACCCGAACCAGCTGGGGGATTTCCGGCTGGAGGCCAACCTGGAGTACCGCTTCTCGGTGGTGGGGAACTTCGGGATGGCGGTTTTCCTCGACGCAGGGAACGTGTGGATGAACGCCAAGGGATCGGCGCCCGACGCACGGTTCAAGTTCAACAGTTTCTACAAGCAGATCGCGCTGGACACGGGCCTCGGGTTCCGGTATGACCTGGGCTTCGTCCTGTTGCGGCTGGATTGGGGGGTGAAGCTCCACAACCCGAATGTGCCGCCTCCGGAGCGGTGGAACAGCGGCTTCAAATGGAAGGAGACGGCCTTGCACTTCGCCATCGGCCTGCCGTTCTGATGCGGTTTTTTGTTTTGTTAAGAGAATTATCTCCGCAATCCGGCGGGACGGAAAGTCCTTGCCGACCCCCGGACGCATCGTTACTAAGTTAAGTTGAACGATGCGGACAACGAGAAATTCCTGGCCATGTTCCGAAGAACGCAGGCCCGCAACGCAGCCGATTTTATCCGGGCAAGGATATTCGGTTGAGATTTTACGGTTATCACGAAGGACAAGAACACCTACGATTTTTACGTCCGGCTGACCGAGTTTTATTCCCAATTCAGGGCGATAGGAAACAACTACAACCAGTGCGTAAAGGCGATCCACTCCATCTACGGGGAGAAGAAAACGCTGGCTTTCCTCTACAAACTCACGGCCGAAACCCTGAAGCTGGAACAATTGATAAAGCAAGTAGTAGCTTTGATAAAAGAGTTCCGCCAGTGGCAAAAGGAGCATAAAGTCACCGTTCAGAAACCGGAAAAATAAGACAGACGGGGCGGAGGAATTTCCTCCGCCCCGTCTGTCCACAAAACTACTGGGTCATTACATACTATGTCAAGGAAATATCAGGTGAACTAAGTATTAACATCATTTCTCCCACCCTTTTCGAAAGCATCTTTAAAAAGATCTAAAGATAGAACATAAAGACCGGCGCGGCATAGGCAGCCAACGCCCAATACGTCGGATGGAGAGAGTCTGGAGTGACTGAGCTAAAAACTTGGTGTGCCGGGGTGTATGGAGACATACGCCCCTTTTTTATTCATTCTGTAATATTGGTAAATATAGTGGTAATGCGGATAAGAATGCAGACAGGGGTATCCGGTAGTTTTGCGCTGTAATCGTAAAGGAAAACTATATGAAAAGAAATTATCCGATCATCGGAATCGTCGGGCTGGCTTTCCTGGCGGCGGCGATCGTTCTGAATCCGGGAAATACCAAAGCTGAGGAAAGTATCTCCCTGCAAACGGTGGGCCCGGTTAAGGCTGCAAAAGCGGAGGGTAAAGTGCTCGTGACCTATTTCACCTGGCCGGAGCCGGATGGAGTTGATGCTTCGTCGGGCGCCAGCCGCGTCGTTGCAGACGGGAAACTGTACGGGAATACGGAATACGTGGCCCGGATCCTTGCCGAAGCGACGGGCGGCGACCTGTTCGCCATTGAAACCTCCAAAAAATACCCGAGCCCGCACCGGGCGTTGATCGACGAAGCCAAAAGAGAGGGGGAAGCGAACCGGCGTCCGAAGCTCACAACGCATATCGAAAACCTGAAAGATTACGACGTGATCTTTGTGGGTTATCCTAATTGGTGGGCCGACATGCCGATGGCGATCTACTCTTTTTTCGACGAATACGATTTCAGCGGCAAGACCGTCATCCCGTTTGTCACGCACGGCGGCAGCCGCTTTTCGCAGTCCGTGAAGACCATCGCAGAGCTGGAGAAAAACGCCCGTGTGATCGAAGGTCCTTCTGTCTCGGACCGGAGCGTGCCGGAGTGCCGTGCCATGATCGGGAACTGGCTGCAAAAACAAGGGTTTTCCAATAAATGATCCGGAATATGCTGCGAAAAATAAGAATAGCGCTGGCCGCGGTGTTTTTTACATTGATTACGCTTTTGTTTCTGGACTTTACGGGGACGATCCACGCGTGGTTCGGTTGGCTGGCGAAGATACAGTTTTTGCCCGCCGTGCTTGCCGTCAATCTCGGTGTGGTGGCGGCTCTCGTGGTGCTGACCGGACTATTCGGCCGGGTCTATTGTTCGGTGATCTGTCCGTTGGGGGTGATGCAGGATGCGGTGTCGTGGGTCAGCGGACGGCGGAAGAAGAGAAAATACCGCTTTTCGTACTCCCCGGCCTTGTCGTGGCTACGCTATGGGGTGTTAGGCGTGTTCGTCATCGCGTTGGCCGCAGGTGTCGGTTCGTTGGTCGAGTTACTCGCTCCGTACAGCGCCTACGGGCGGATCGCTTCCAATCTGTTCGCTCCCGTTTGGAGTTGGGGCAATAACCTGTTGGCTTACATGGCGGAGCGGGCCGACAGCTATGCTTTCTATCAGACGGAAGTATGGCTGAAGAGCTTGCCTGTTTTCATTGTTGCAGCCGTCAGTTTCGTCGTGCTGACCGTGTTGGCTTGGCGCAACGGCCGCACGTATTGCAACACGGTCTGCCCGGTCGGGACGGTGCTCGGATTTATTGCCCGTTATTCCCTGTTCCGTCCGGTGATCGACACGGAGAAATGCAACGGCTGTACGCTCTGTTCCCGCAAATGCAAGGCATCGTGCATCAACGCCAGAAATCACCGGATCGACTATTCCCGGTGCGTGTCCTGTATGGACTGCGTCGGCACGTGCAAACACGATGCGCTGCATTACCGGCTGCGGACGAAACGGCTGAAACCGAAGGCCGCAAACGATCCGGGATCTCGCGTGGACGAGCGGCAGATTGATGCCGCCCGCCGCAGTTTTCTTACGGGAGTGGGGGTGCTGGCCGCCACTTCGGTCGTCCGCGCGCAAGAGAAAAAAGTGGACGGAGGATTGGCTGTGATCGCCGATAAGAAAATTCCAAGGCGGACGACGCCCATCGTGCCGCCCGGAGCGCAGGGACTGCGCCATATGGCGCAACGTTGTACGGGCTGCCAGCTTTGCGTGTCGGTGTGCCCGAATGGCGTGCTGCGTCCTTCGGGAAAGCTGGAGACCCTGATGCAGCCCGAATCGTCCTATGAGCGTGGATATTGCCGTCCCGAATGCACCAAGTGTTCGGAGGTGTGTCCCGCGGGGGCGATACTGAAAATCACGCCTGCCGACAAGTCGGCGATCCAGGTGGGACATGCCGTGTGGGTAAGGGCGAATTGCGTACCGCTCACGGACGGTGTGGAGTGCGGCAACTGCGCCCGCCATTGTCCGTCGGGGGCCATTACGATGGTCGCCTCCGACCCGGACAATCCGGATTCGCCGAAAATCCCGGCGGTGAACGCCGAACGCTGCATCGGCTGCGGCGCCTGCGAGAACCTCTGCCCGGCGCGGCCTTTCAGCGCCATTTACGTCGAAGGACACGAACTGCATCGGGCTATCTAAATCAGAAACCCATGAAAGAAAAAGATAACAAAACAGCCATAGACCGCCGTGAGTTCCTCAAACGCCTCGGTGCGGGGGCTGCCACCGTGTCGGCCGCGGCACTGGCCGGCTGCGACCTGAAGAATAATCCCGCTGCCGGTAACCTTACGGCGCAGGACGAGATACCGACAGACCGGATGACTTACCGCACCAACGCCTCGACGGGCGACCGGGTTTCGCTGTTGGGGTACGGATGTATGCGCTGGCCGGAACTGAGCGGAGAAGCCGGACAGAATCCCGGTCTGGATCAGGAGACGATCAACCGCCTGGTGGATTACGCGCTGGAACACGGGGTCAATTATTTCGACACCTCGCCCGCCTATTGCCGAGGCCGCTCGGAACGGGCCACGGGCATCGCCCTGAAGCGCCATCCGCGCGACCGGTACTTCATCGCCACCAAGTTGTCGAATTTCGCACCTTCGACCTGGAGCCGCGAGGCGTCGATGGCCATGTACCGCAACTCGTTCCGGGAATTGCAGGTGGATTATATCGATTATCTGTTGCTCCACGGGGTGGGTATGGGCAGCGGCATGGCCGACTTCGAAGGGCGGTATATCCAGAACGGAATGCTGGATTTCCTCCTGGAAGAGCGCAGGGCGGGCCGTATCCGCAACCTGGGATTTTCCTATCACGGTGACGTGAATGTGTTCGACTACCTGCTTTCGCAGCAGGAGAAATACCATTGGGACTTCGTGCAGATCCAGCTCAATTATGTGGACTGGAAGCATGCCAAAGAGGTGAATACCCGCAATACCGACGCCGAGTATCTCTACGGCGAGTTGCAGAAACGGGGCATTCAGGCCGTTATCATGGAACCCTTGCTGGGGGGGCGCCTCTCGAACGTCCACGACCATATCGCCGCGCAGCTCAGGCAGCGCGAACCGGAGCGGAGCGTGGCTTCGTGGGCGTTCCGTTTCGCCGGGTCGTTCCCGGACGTGCTGACCGTGCTGAGCGGGATGACCTACATGGAGCATCTGCAGGACAACCTGCGTTCCTTCGCCCCGCTCGAAGAGCTGACTGACGCCGACCGGGAGTTTCTGGAAGAGACGGCGCAGCAACTGCTCCGTTATCCGACCATACCCTGCAACGACTGCAAATATTGCATGCCCTGCCCCTATGGGCTGGATATTCCGGGTATCCTGCTCCATTTCAACAAGTGCATCAACGAGGGGAACATGCCCTCTTCGTCGCAGGACGCCTCCTACCGCCGGGCGCGTCGAGCATTTCTGGTCGGTTACGACCGTTCGGTGCCGCGCCTGCGGCAGGCGAACCACTGCATCGGCTGTAACCAGTGCGTGCATCATTGCCCGCAGAACATCGACATCCCCGCGCAGATGCAGCGTATCGACAAGTTTGTGGAAGACCTGAAACAAGGACGGGAATTTTAACGGATAGATAGGATTATGGACGATAAAGAACGGGAAAAGGTAATCGGTTGTCTGTTTGAGGAACAGTGTTCCCTCGTGATTCGCAACGGAGACGAGATGCGCGTGTTCCGCGAGCGTGGCGTGAAAGACCTGTACCGTTTGTTCAGGGAGGAGCCGGGGTTTCTGGCGGGAGTTTTTATCGCGGACAAGGTGGTGGGCAAGGCGGCTGCGGCATTGATGATCCTGGGCGGGGCGGCGGAAGTATTCGCCGATGTGGTCAGCAGTCCGGCCCTCGCGTTTTTACGAGCGGCGGGCATTCGGACAAGTTATACGCTGGAAGTGCCGCAGATCCTGAACCGGACGCAAACGGGGTCGTGCCCGCTGGAGGAGCGATGCGCCGACGCCGCAACGCCGGAAGCCTGTCTGGAACAGATCGAGGAATTTATCGCGGCCTCGCCGAAATAGCCAAGTATCATACAAAATCGAAATCATATGGGAACAACGACCGTAAGACTCTATTCGCTGGAGTACAACCATGCGAAAACCTATTGGACAGCCGCGCTGTTCTTGATCGGGAACCTCCTGTTGCCCCAGTTGTGCCATACTGTGCGTCTGGGCGGCCCGACGATGCTGCCGATCTATTTTTTCACGCTCATCGGGGCCTATAAGTACGGCTGGCGCATGGGCCTGCTGACGGCCCTCGCTTCGCCGCTGGTGAACTCGGTGCTGTTCGGCATGCCGCCGACGGCTGCTTTGCCGGCGATTTTATTCAAATCGGTTTTGCTGGCCGTTATCGCCGGATTCACGGCATCGCATTTCAAACGGGTATCGGTTCCGCTGTTCGCCGCTGTCGTGCTGGCCTATCAGGTGGCAGGCACGCTGGGCGAATGGGCGATGAAAGACGACTTTTACGCCGCCATACAGGATTTCCGTGTCGGGCTGCCCGGCATGTTGCTCCAAGTATTCGGCGGCTGGGCTGTTGTTAACTTTTTAATTCGTAAATAACCATGACTCCACTGTTTATCGGCGGCATCGGCATGCAGGAGATCCTGCTGATCGCACTCGTAGTATTACTGTTTTTCGGCGGCAAGAAGATCCCCGAACTGATGAAAGGCATCGGCAAAGGCGTCCGCTCGTTCAAAGAGGGGATGAACGGCATCGACCAGGCGGGCGAAGAACCCGCGGAAAAAGAGGAGTAACCGGTGGCACCGAACCCCGACCGGCAATCTTTTTGGGAGCACCTCGACGCGCTGCGGGCGACGATCGTGAAGATCGCCGCCGTGAGCGTCGTGTTCGGCGTGGCGGCCTTCTGTTTCAAAGAGACCCTCTTCTCGGTCATCCTCGCCCCGAAAGAGGAGGGATTCGTCACCTACAGGCTTCTCGGACGGATCGCCGCTTTGACCGGAAGCGTGGCCGAAGATTTCCAGGTGCGGTTGATCAATACCGGCCTGGCGCAGCAGTTCGTCATCCACATGAAAGCGGCCCTGTGCGCCGGAGTCCTGTGTGCGTCGCCCTATATCCTTTACCAGCTGTTCCGGTTCGTCTCCCCGGCACTTTATGCCAAGGAACGGAAATATGCCGTGCGGGTAGTGGGATGGAGCTACGCGATGTTTCTGGCGGGCGTGCTGTCGAGTTACTTCCTGATCTTCCCGCTGACGTTCCGCTTCCTGGGCACTTACCAGGTCAGTGAAGAGGTAGAGAATCTCATAACCCTCGATTCGTATATCTCCACTTTGATGCTGATGTCGCTGTGTATGGGGATCGTGTTCGAGATCCCGATCCTGTGCTGGCTTTTCGCGCGGCTAGGCTTCCTCACGGCGGATTTCATGCGCCGGTACCGCAAGCACGCGATCGTGATCATTCTTGTCGTGGCGGCGGTGATCACGCCGACTTCCGACGTGTTCACGCTCTCGCTGGTGGCCCTGCCGATGTGGCTGCTCTACGAGGCGAGCATCCGGATCGTAAAACGGACGAAAGACGGCTAAGGTTTCAATTGACAAAGAAAAACCGGGGGACGTGTATAAAGCCGGCGATCGATATTACCGGCTTTTTTTATGTTTCTTTTCCGATTCCCGCCTGTATTCCGACGGCGACACGCCCAGCAGCCGTTTGACATACCGGCTGAAGTGGGACGGGCTGGCGAAAGCGAGGTTTTCCGAGAGTTCGATCAGCGTCTGGCTGGTATCGTCGAGCAGCTTCACCAGTTCGTGGCGCATGTAATAGGTGATCCATTCGGAGGCTGAGATGTTACTGACCTTGCGGCACACTTCCGAGAGGTACTTGGGTGTGATGCAGAGCTTGTCGCTGTAAAAGGCCACCTCGCGCTCTTGTTTGCAGTGATGGCCGACCAACTCCTGAAACCGCAGGAAGATACGGGCGGTGGTGTCGCCGGCCTTGACGTGTTCGATCTCTCGGGAATAGATTTCCCACATATCGAACAGGAATATCTGCAACAACCGTCCGATCACCTCCGTGCGGAAGATATGGCTTCCGGAGAGCCGCATCCGGAACTGTTCAAAGTCGCCGTCGCACAGCGCCCGCTCTTCCCGGGTCAGCGGGAACACGGGGTTGAGCTTGATAAATACGAAGCCTTTGATGGCCCACACCATTTCGGGGTTGAACTGTCCGAGAAAATCATAGGATACCAGCAGGAAGTCGGCGTCGAAATCAGGGGAGTAGAGCACGTCGCTGATCTCGGAACTCATCTGCCAGATCACCAGATCGTCCTTCGCGATCCGGAATTCCCGTTCCCCGAAGCGAAACTGCGCCTTTCCGCCATTGCAGAGAATATGGATATGGTATTTCCCGATAAAGTCGGACGGCTTGCATCTGTCCGCTATCGTATTGAACAACAGCACGTCGTTTTCACGGTAATCGCGCCGGACTTCCCGATCCGGGCAGTCCTGCATTTGCTGTGCGAACTTCGAAGATTCCATCTGTTGTACTCCTATTTCTGCCCCGAACAAATATAATGAATTCCTGATACATATTTCTTTTTCGCATTCGCGAATGCCCGTTTCCCCATAAATGAGGAAATATGTGAAAGTTTCGGGGTAAAACGTATACGAACCGAACGGACGAAGCCGGATATATTTGCATCAAACAATCACATATCATGAAAACATGGATGGCAACGATCGCCTTGACAGCCGGCTGTTGGACAGCGGCTTCGGCGCAGACCGCCGAACCGGAAACGGGGGCGAATGCAACGGCTTCGAACGTACCTCTGCTGACGCTGAATAACGGGGTACGGATGCCGCAGTTCGGACTGGGAACGTTTAAGCTCCCGGAAGGCGGCGGCACGAAGAACGCCGTACTGACGGCCCTGAAAGCGGGATACCGCCATTTCGACACGGCACATGCCTATCAGAACGAACGCAGCGTGGGACGGGCGGTAAAGGAGAGCGGTATCCCGCGGGAGGAGATCTGGATCACTTCCAAACTGTGGCCCAACGAGTACGGCGAAGGCAAGACGCTGCCGGCCATCGACCGGATGCTCGCCCGTCTGGGTCTGGATTATATCGATATGGTTTACCTGCACCAGCCCGTCGGCGACTACATGGGTTGCTGGAAAGAGTTGGAGAAAGCGGTGGCGCAGGGCAAAGTCCGTGCGATCGGTATTAGCAATTTCGATTACAACGACGCTTTGTTCGACGATTTCTATGCTCAGATGACCGTCAAGCCCGCCGCCATGCAGATCGAGTGCCACCCCTACGCCCAGCGTAAACATTGGCAGGAGAAGCTCTGGATGCGCAATATCGTGCTCGAATGCTGGTTCCCGCTCGGAGGCCGTGAGAGCAACGGCGAATTGTTGCGCGATCCTGTCATTAACCGGATCGCCGAAGGACACGGCAAGACCGCCGCGCAGGTGATTATCCGCTGGCATATTCAGGAGGGATTCTCGGTGATTCCCGGAACAGATAATCCCGACTATATCCGGGAGAATATCTCTGTCTTCGATTTCTCGCTTTCGGAGGAGGAGATGGCGGCAATACGTGCGCTCGACAAGGAAAAACGCTATTTCAATATGACGCTGGAGCAAACGCAGGAACGTTTCGGCGGTTATGACCTGATCGATTGAACAAGAAACGAAACGCGATGAAAGCATTGGTAATGACGATCATAGGGTTGACGGCCGGTTGGTTCACGGCTTCGGCGCAAGTTCCGCAATCGGAAATCGCAGATAGGGTCGCCCTGAAAGAGTTGGTGGATAACTTTTCGAATCTGGCCGACACCAAAGATGTGGAGGCGCAGGTGCTGCTTTTCACGGAGGATGCTACGGTGGATTCCTACCGGGACGGAAAATTCGTATCGAGCCTGAAAGGGCGTCGGCAGCTTGATGGCCGAAGACCTGATTCTGGTGCATATCCCCGGTGCGACGCAGACCAGGCAGGAGTGGCTGGACGAGATCGCCGCCGAGACGATGCGGTATTACAGAATGGAACGGGAGAAACTGACGATTGAAGTGGCAGATAGTAGGAATTACTCTGTCTTGATTCCCCGGAAAAACTCTTCCAAGGTCACGCCATAGTAATCGCAAAGAATAGACAAGGTTACAACGGATATATTGACCTTACCCGATTCCACCCGGCCAACATGAACCTCCGTCTCCAGATAGACGAATTCTTGAGATAACCCCTTTTCCTGCCTTATTTGTTTCAGTTTCTGAGCTATCGACCCTGTCAATGCGGTATTAGTCCTTTTTCTGTTTCTAGAACCTTCCATTTAACAAAGAACATTACCAAATCGTCATTTTGATAATGACTATATAGTCATGTGTAGGATTTTTTATTACCTTTGACCCAAAGCAGATTCTATTACAACACGAAAGATTATGCTAACTTTGAACAAGAATTCAAATACGGCCTGACAGGGTCGAAACATAATAGAGGTTAAGACAAACCTTTATGCCTTCTGTAAACTTCCGACTGTTATAGCTATATAACAGGTTTTCTCCGGCGTAATTTTTGTCTGAAACCTGAGTCATGCCCTGGTACGAGTTGCCAGGGCAGGCTTGGGCGTAAGGACATTTACCGGAGATGGCTCGGAAGGCCTACAGAAGGAAAAATGCACCTGCGCCCTTGCCGTTTTTATAGGGCGCGGAGCTAATCGAACCATTTATCGCTCCCGACTTGTGAAATCCGATATTAACTCTAATCCCGCCTGGGAACGACTCTCCGAAGTGATCGGATATTCGGGCCTTTCGGTCAATGCTTTCGCCAAGGCTATCGGTCTTAAAAGAGGTGAGAACCTGTACCAGATCAAGAGAGGCAACAACGGCATCAGCACGAAGCTGGCCAAAAGGATCAACCGGGTGTTTCCCCGTTTCCCAGTGGCCTGGCTGATCTTCGGTGAAGGGGTGTTCGAGGGGGAGAGGCCGACATTATGCGTGGATCATCCTTATGAATCCTCAATACGAATTATTCCCTTTTATCTTTCATTGGATTCGCTCAAGGAGAAACCGAAGGAGCCGCACCGTTTCATTCACCTGTCTGCGGAGTTGTGCCGGAATGCCCGCTATGCCACGTTGATGACGGAGGGGGACAGTGTAAAGATCGAGACGGTCTTTTTGTTGTGCGACAAGGCTCAGGGAGAACCGGAGGATATCTTGGGCGCTTACCGCATCTGCGGCACGATTACATACTACATGTAATTTGCATATACTGGTTTGTAAAACTGTTTTACCTATATTTGTACCGAGTTATTTGAGGCTGTGATTCTTCACGAAATGCACGGAAAACAGAACCGTTGCCAATTCGTTACCTCATCCCAATTAAAAAAGTGCAACAAGTCTTTTATCAACTTGTTGCACAATACTAAAGCCGTTCCCTGCCGTGGGAGGGTTCCTTTTGTCGGTACCCCCGAAAATTTGCACGCCGTTTGCATAACACAAGGCATTGGAAATGTTCAACTAAAAATCCGAGGCCATGAAAGACGAAAAGAAAGAGACAGGATGCTGCTCCTGCGAAAAGGACTTCAAAGAACAAGTGCAGAAAACCGTGGACGAAGTAGAGAATTACACTTCTGAGGACCACAAGAAAAAAGAGGCCGAAGTGGACGCCGCTTTCGCCGAAAAGCAGAAGAAATAAGTCCTCCGGGACCGTCTGCCGGCCCGCGCTTTTCAAGGAAAAGCGCGGGCCTTTTTTCTAAGACGGCGGTATAACCTGTTATAATAATTCGTACCTTTGCCCCGTTCGTTACGACGGACGACAGACATTCGTGGAAAGATTTGGTCGATTGCAACCACGCGAAAAAATGCTAAAGCACATTCTTCATTTGATTGCGGCTTCCTGCGCTTTTCGTCGGCTTTCCCGGTCTGTCCACACCGATTCACCGAAAACTAAAAAACACACAGACCCATGGGATACCTGTTCACTTCGGAATCCGTGTCGGAAGGACACCCCGATAAAGTGGCCGACCAGATCTCGGACGCCATCCTCGACGAATTCCTCAAAAACGACCCTGAATCCAAGGTCGCCTGCGAAACCCTCTGCACCACGGGCCTCGTGGTGGTCAGCGGCGAAGTCAAATCCAACGCCTACGTCGACATCCAGAACACCGTGCGCGGCGTGATCGAGCGCATCGGCTACACCAATGCCGACTACATGTTCGAATCCAAGTCGTGCGGCGTGCTGTCGGCTATCCACGAGCAGTCGCCCGACATCAACCAGGGCGTCGAGCGGGCCGAGCATGACGAGCAGGGGGCCGGCGACCAGGGGATCATGTTCGGTTACGCCTGCCACGAGACCAAAGAGTTGATGCCCGCCTCGCTGATGCTCTCCCACATCCTGCTGATGGAGCTGGCCGACATCCGGCGCGAGATCCCGCAGAACAGCGGGACGGTGATGGGCTACCTGCGTCCGGACGCGAAGTCGCAGGTGACGGTCGAGTACGGCGACGACCATAAGCCCCGGCGCATCCATACCATCGTTATTTCCACCCAGCACGATCCGGAGGCGACGCAGGAGCGGATCGAGGCGGATGTGCGGAATATCCTGATGCCGCGCGTCAAAAAAACGCTCGAAAAGCGGGGCAATCATTTGCTGCTGAGTTTGATTGATGATAATTACATCCTGCACGTGAATCCGACCGGGAAATTCGTGATCGGTGGGCCGCACGGCGACACGGGGCTGACAGGCCGCAAAATCATCGTGGACTCGTATGGCGGCAGGGGGGCGCACGGCGGCGGCGCTTTTTCGGGCAAGGACTCGTCGAAGGTAGACCGCTCGGCGGCCTATGCGGCGCGCCATATCGCCAAAAATATGGTGGCGGCGGGCATTGCGGAGGCGGTGCTGGTGCAGGTGGCCTATGCCATCGGTATCGCGCGGCCGGTGAGCGTCTTCGTGGATACCTACGGGACTGCGAAAGTGGCGCTGACCGACGGAGAGATCGCTGCGAAGGTGGCGGAGCTGTTCGACCTGCGCCCGGCCAAAATCGTGGAGCGCTACGGGCTGAAAAATCCGATTTTCGCACCGACAGCGGCATACGGCCATTTCGGGCGGGAGCCTTATGTGGAGAACGGCGTCCAGTTCTTCGGCTGGGAGAAGCTGGACGAGGTGGAGCGGCTGAAGGGCGCTTTCGGATTGTAATACAAGAGGTTCGGTTATTTGATACGATTTCACCGGGGTGCCCGCGGCACCGCCCGCCCGGCGTAAGGGCAGTACCCTCAAACCCGGAAAGACGCCCCTGGCAAATATGTAATTTTCGGTGTGAGCCGAAAATTACATATTTGCCCTTTAAGCGTGCAGGCGGTACCGTAGGGCACACCGCAATGGCTGTAATTATCCTAATCCGTTCTATTGGCCGGTCGGTCGGCTGATGATTGGAACAGCCCGAATAACATCCGCGCGCTAACGGAAAATCCAACCGAAAGCCATCAGGCTTTCAGGTTGTCTTTCCTGCGTTAGCGGAGCGCGCGGGTGCCTTCGGGCACTCCGCTTGGCTGTAATTACCCCTTCGAGAAAACTGCGCTGCCGCGCGGGCGCGGGTGCCCCCGCCGGGCTTGCAAAACTTCGTTTTGCTTAACAATATACCGAACATTAAACTATACCTATGGAAGAACAAATCCGGGAGGCGCTGGCTGTGCTCAAAAGCGGCGGCATTATCCTCTATCCGACCGACACGGTCTGGGGCATCGGATGCGACGCCACGAACACGGAGGCTGTGGCGAAGATTTTCGCCCTCAAGCGGCGCGACGATGCCAAAAGCATGATCGTGCTGCTCGACCGGGCCGAACAGGTCGTGCGGTGGGTGCGGGAGGTGCCGTCCGTAGCCTGGGAGTTGTGGGAAGCCGCCGAAGGGGCCGATCCGTTGACGCTTATCCTGCCCGGCGGACAGGGGCTGGCGGAAAACCTGCTTCCGCCGGAAAAGACGGTGGCGATCCGGCTGGTGCAGAACGAGTTCTGCAAACGGCTGATCCACAAGCTGGGACGTCCGCTGGTTTCGACTTCGGCCAATATCAGCGGCGAGCCGACACCCTCAACTTACGGTCAGATCACCTCGGCCATCCGGGACGGGGTGGACTGGGTGGCGGACCCGGCGATGGAGGATGCATCGGCCACCCACAAGGCGTCGTCGATCATCCAGCTCGACCTGGACGGCGGCTTTACCATTATCCGCCCGTAAAACGGTAGGGTTAATCGTCTTTCCTGTCCCGGAGCCTGCGCGGGCAAAACCTGTAGGTTGCAGCCCTGCGCAGGGGGAGGCTCCGGGGAGACCGCTGACGCGGAAACTATTCTAACAACCTACATTAAACAATAACACTCTATGATCACGACTCCCATCCAGCTCCGTTTCAACGACATCGACATTCAGGGGCACATGTATAACGGCCAGTACCAGCATATCTTCGACCTGGGTAAAAACGAGTATTTCGAACGGGTGCTCGGCATCGAGCATATGGACGGCGAGCAGACCGTGGTGACCGCCAACTCGACCACCAATTTCTACGTCCCCGTGGGGATGAAGGACAAAATCGTGATCCGCACCGGCATCGAGCGCGTGGGAACCAAAAGTTTCACCGTGTTCCAGCAGATGGTGGACTTGAATACCGACACCGTCAAGGCGGACAGCCGCACCGTGCTGGTCGGATGGAACGCCGTGACCAAGGAGAGCTTCGCCATTCCGCAGGCATGGCGCGAAAAAATAGAGCGCGAAGAGCGGTTTACCGAATAAATTGCCTAACTTCGCGGTGAAAATTACGGTTTTACCAAACATGATCCCTATGGGTGACGACCCCGGTGAGAATTACTGCTGTATCCTACCTGAACACGCTGCCGTTCATCTACGGCATCGAACAGCGGGTGGCGGTTCTTTCTGCGGCTTCGCAGGCAGGGCGGCTTCCGGTGGGGAGGGATATTGCCCTGTCTTTACGGGTGCCCTCCTTATGCGCCGCCTCGGCGATTGAGGGGCGGACGGACATCGCTTTGGTCCCGGTGGCGGCCATTCCGCTGATTCCGGGTTTTTCCGCCGGTTACGGAACCGGTATTCCTTCTTCCGGACAACTTTCAACTTTTACACCCCAGATCATAACTGACTATTGTATCGGCGCCGAAGGGGCGGTCGATACGGTGGTTCTTCTGTCGGATACGCCGCTGGCCGACATCCGGCGGGTATACCTCGATTCGCATTCGCGCACCTCGGTGCAGTTGGTGCGTGTGTTGGCGCGAGGGCATTGGCGTATATCGCCTCGGTGGGTGGATTTCGCGGACTGCGCTTCGACTTTCGCCACCGAAGGGCGGGGTTTGGAGCGCGGTGAAGCGATGGTGGCTATCGGCGACAAGGTGTTCGCCTTGAAAGCGGCCCATCGGTATGCCTATTGCTATGATCTGGCACAGGAGTGGCATGACTTTACGGGGGGACTGCCTTTCGTTTTCGCGGCCTGGGTGGCATGTACGGAGGCGGGGCTGGAGTATGCTCCGCGCCTCAACGAGGCGTTGACCTATGGGGTGGGGCATATCGCGGATTCGATTACGGGAACGGTCAACCGTTCGCGGGATTTCGACTTCGATGAGGCGTACCGCTACCTGACACAATTCATCAAATTCAACCTGGACGACCGCAAACGGGCGGCGATGCGCCTGTTCTGGGAAAAGATCATAACACCCGGCTGACTCGACCCATACTAATCACAAGGTCGGTTAATCGTTCTTTTATTTTGTATGTACCCGCATGGAACCGTACCTTTTCTGAAGAAAAGGTACCCAAAAGACTTTTAGAGCAGCCTGCCGAGAAACTCAGGCTCCGCAATCACCCGCTTTGGGTCGGGGAAATAACCCGCTAAAACTTTATATGAATGAATAGCGGGCTATTTCTCCCGGCCCAAAATAAAGGGTAGTTACAGCCATAGCATCCCAACGGGATGCGCTCGGAAGTTTTTCTGGTTCTCTTTGTTCACAAAGAGAACAGTACCCTCCGGCACCATACAAAATAAAAGAACCATTTAATTCACTTATGTAATATGAGGAGCGAGCGAAATGATAATACTATACCTGAAATCCATCAACAAGATCATCCGCGATCCCGAACCCAAAGTGTTCGAGGAGCTTGGGTACGACGACCTGTTGTGGATCGACCTGGTGGTTCCCACCGCCAAAGAGCGTAAGCTTGTGGAGAGCTTCCTCGACATCAACCTCCTGACCCGCCAGCAAGCCGAAGAGATCGAGACCTCGTCCCGGTACTCCGAGCTCGAAGACTCCATCATCTGCAACACCAGTTTCACCATCCTCAAAGAGGGAGGGTTCGAAGTCGAGACCGTGTCATTCATCCTCAGCGAAGGGCTGCTCGTTTCCGAGCGGAACACCGACCTGCGGACATTCAGCGAAGCCAGCCGCAAGATACAGATGAACTACCGCTCCTACACCACCGGCTACCACGTGCTCATCTCGATACTCGAAGCCCGGATCGACCTCGACGCCGACATGGTCGAGATCATCTCGCGGCAGATTGCCGGCCTCAACGCCGTCAACAACGACGTGGACAAGAGCGTCGATAAGGAAGTCCTGTTGGACATCAACCGCCTGCAGGAGAACACCATGATCCTGCGCGAGAGCATTTTCGACCGCCAGCGGCTCCTCTCCGGCATCCAGCGCAGCGAGCGGTTCCCGAACGACATCTATCCCCGCGTCACCATTATGATCAAAGACGTCGGGTCGCTGCTCAACCACGCCGATTTCAGCTTCGAGCGGCTCGAATTCCTGCAAGACACCTTCATGGGTCTGATTAACATCGAGCAGAACAAGATCATCAAGATGTTTACCATCCTCTCGGTGATCTTCATGCCGCCGACCCTGATCGCCGGGATCTACGGGATGAACTACCGTCTCTCGCCGTTCGACGAATGGCCCTACGGGTTCGAGTTCGCCATCGGGCTGATGGTGCTGTCTATCGGCCTGACCCTCTATTTCTTCAAACGTAAAAAATGGATGTAGCGGATCCGCGTATTATTTGCCGCCGCGGAAAAGATAAGCGCCTGTCCCCTTCGAGAGGGGGCAGGCGCATTTTTTCAGCGGTTCCGGCGGTTTAGTTTAGAACTCTTCCCCATCCGGATCCTGCGGCATTCCGTCGCGGAACTTCATCGAAGCGTGCGTCCCGTCGCAGAACGGCTTGTTCGACGACTGCCCGCAGCGGCACAGCGTCACCCGGTTCCGCACCTGGTAGGTATAGCCGTTCGCGTCCGTTACCGGTATCCCGCCCCGGATCCAGATCCCCGCGCTGCAACCGATCGCCGGGTCTTCCAAGATGTCTACCTCCGGTTTGGTTTCCAGCTCGTACGGCTTGCCGCTCTCCTTGTCCCAGGCCTTCAGCCGTCCTGCCGGGCAGTGGTTCGCCTCGTAGATGGCCACCTCGCGCGCTCGCGGGTCGTCCGACGCCTCCGTCAGGTTCCACACCCGGCCGTAAGCGTCGCAAAACCGCGCGAAAGCGCAGTATTTCTCGTTGTCGGTCAGATCCATCGTCGGGCCTTCGATCGTTTCGGCATCCTCCAGCAGCGGGCGGTGCGGCGCCGTCAGGGAGGGATCCCAATCCGTCGCATGCACGTGGCTGCCGTCACAGTAAGGTTTGTTTCTCGAATGTCCGCAACGGCACAGCGCTACCGGTTCCTCGCCCGTTTCGTACGGATGCGTCGAGGCTCGGTAAGTCCATGAGTTGCCCTCCGCGTTGGGCATGATGAATAGCTGCCGGATAGGCACTTTCCCCCACACGAGGTAGGGGCCGTCGGCAGTAATGTCGATATGCAGTCTGGCGTCGACTTTCGGCGTCCCGGATTCGTAGTCGGGTGAATTTTTATCCATGTTAGTCGTTTATTATTAGGATTATTTTGCATTGTGCCGTGTGTGACTGTTCTATCTTTGACAGGAAAGGCGTGTTGGGTTTCCTGTGTCCAATTGCCGGAGGAACGATCGGGCCGGCCGCCCGGAAGTGCAGGGGTAGTTACAGGCAGTAAAGGATGTAACGCGTCCCTCCCGGCCCCGTCGGGGCTTTTGTGAGAGTTTGCATCGTTTTACTAAAGAGGCTTCTGGCCCGTCCGCTGGCGCGGGGGCTTTTTTCTTGCTTTATTTGTCCTCGGCGCGCTCCCCCGCGCCGGCCCCGTTGGGGCTCTTATTAGGGTTTGCATGACCTTAAGGCCGTCGCAGCGCCCGAGGCCACCGCTGGCGCGGAAACTTATCTTTAACCGTAAGATAAAATCTGCAATTTCTGTGCCGGAAAAGAGTGGCGGCTGTTCCCCGGAACTTTCGTTCCGCGAAACAGCCGCCGCAGTAAAAAAGTCAGGGCTCAGCGTTTTCGCTGAGCCCTGGCGCACTATTTAACCGTTTTGATAATTTCGGCGAAAGCCGTCGGGTGGTTCATCGCCAGGTCGGCCAGCACCTTGCGGTTCAGGGCGATCCCTTTGGCGTTGACCTTACCCATGAATTCGGAATAGGTCATCCCGTTGGCGCGGACGGCAGCGTTGATACGCTGGATCCACAGGCCGCGGAAATTGCGTTTTTTGTTCTTGCGGTCACGGTAGGCGTAGGTCAGCCCTTTTTCCACCGTGTTTTTGGCAACGGTCCATACGTTTGAGCGCGAGCCGAAGTTGCCTTTGGCGAGCTTGAGGACCTTTTTGCGGCGAGCCCGGCTGGCTACCGCGTTTACACTTCTTGGCATAGTAATGCGTTTTTCGAACGGCCGGCGGTCGTTTTACCGACTCTTGACAAAGCGAAAGCCTCGCCGGGCGCGATCTTGGTTAAAAATAAAGTAGTCGCCCGCTTTTTAACGGCTTCGGGCGGAAGCCGGACAAACAAAAGGCGCAGACGCTATTTGACCAGCATCAGCTTAACAGCCGGCGTGTCGTTAGCGCTCATGGTCCCGGTGTGGGTCAGGTTGCGTTTCTGTTTGGTCGTTTTTTTGGTGAGGATGTGGTTTTTGAAAGCGTGCTTCCTCTTCACTTTGCCGGTGCCGGTCAGCGTGAATCGCTTTTTGGCGGCAGCGACGGTTTTCATTTTCGGCATGGTCGAAATTATTTAAGGTTGGTTAATAGTGTGCTTGTTATTTCTTGGGCTTGGGCGCCAGCATGATGCTCATGCGTTTCCCTTCGAGCTTGGGCATCTGTTCCACTTTGGCCCACTCTTCGAGGTCCTGCGTGAAGCGCAGCAAGAGGATCTCCCCCTGGTCCTTGAAGACGATCTGACGTCCGCGGAAGAAGACGTATGCCTTCACCTTGGCCCCCTCCTTGAGGAAGTTTTCGGCGTGCTTGAGCTTGAAATTGTAGTCATGGTCATCCGTCTGCGGCCCGAAGCGGATCTCCTTGACCACGACCTTGATGGCCTTGGCTTTGATCTCCTTGGCTTTTTTCTTCTGCTGGTACAGGAACTTCTGGTAGTCCGTGATGCGGCATACCGGCGGTTCGGCCTTGGGCGAGATTTCGACCAGGTCGAGCTCCTGTTCCTGCGCCATGCGCAGCGCTTCGGCCAGCGTGTAGACGTCCGGCCGTTCGATATTCTCGCCCACAAGCCTTACTTGCGGCGCCGTGATCTCCCGGTTGATCTTGTGCGGGTTCTCTTTCTGCACGCGTCCCCGGTAGGGGGCACGCGGCGATCTGGGTCTTGGTGGCAGTGCTATAGTTTTGTCCTCCTTAGTATAGTTAAGTTCCAGTGCGGCGGCTGCAAATTGCGTGCCGTCAGATGTTGTCCGCGATGGGCCGGATCTCCTCGGCGACCTTGTCGGCCACCATTTTAGTGAACTCCGGCAGCGTCATGGCTCCCCGGTCTTTGCCCTCGCCCTGCATACGCACGGTCACGGTCTCGCCCGCCTGTTCAGCCTCCCCGACAATGAGCAGGATCGGCGTGCGCGCCAGCTCGTTGTCGCGGATCTTGCGGCCGATCTTCTCGTTGCGGTCGTCGACGCGGGTGCGAATATCGCAATTATTCAGCAATTTAGCAACTTTTTTCGCGTAGTCGTTGTACTTTTCGCTGATCGGCAGCACCACGGCCTGTTCCGGGGTGAGCCACAGCGGGAACTTGCCGCCGGTGTGCTCCAGCAGCACGGCCACGAAGCGCTCCATCGAGCCGAACGGCGCGCGGTGGATCATGATCGGCCGGTGCTCCTTGTCGTCCGAGCCTTTGTAGGTCAGGTCGAAGCGCTCCGGCAGGTTGTAGTCCACCTGGATCGTCCCCAGCTGCCACTTGCGCCCCAGCGCGTCCTTGACCATGAAGTCCAACTTCGGCCCGTAGAAAGCCGCTTCGCCGGTCTCCACCGTTGTGGTGAGCCCCTTTTCGGCCGCCGCCTCGATGATCGCCGTCTCGGCCTTGTGCCAGTTCTCGTCCGTGCCGATGTACTTCTCCTTGTTCTCCGGGTCGCGCAGCGAAACCTGTGCCGTGAACTCCTTAAAGTCCAGCGTCTTGAAGATGTAGAGCACGATGTCGATCACCTTTTTGAACTCCTCCTTGAGCTGGTCGGGGCGGCAGAAGAGGTGCGCGTCGTCCTGCGTAAACCCGCGTACACGGGTCAGGCCGTGCAGCTCCCCGCTCATCTCGTAGCGGTACACCGTCCCGAACTCCGCCAGCCGCACAGGAAGATCCTTATACGATCTCGGCTTGGAGCGGTAGATTTCGCAGTGGTGCGGGCAGTTCATCGGCTTGAGCAGGAACTCCTCGTTCTCGTCCGGCGTGTGGATCGGCTGAAAGCTGTCCTTCCCGTACTTGGCATAGTGCCCCGAAGTCACGTACAGGTCTTTCATCCCGATGTGCGGGGTGATTACCTGCTCGTACCCGTATTGTTTCTGTACTCCCTTGAGGAAATTTTCGAGCCGTTCGCGCAGCGCCGCCCCCTTGGGCAGCCACAGCGGCAAACCCTGTCCCACACGCGGGCTGAAGGTAAACAGTTCGAGTTCCTTGCCCAGCTTCCGGTGGTCGCGCTTTTTGGCCTCCTCGACCAGCGCCAGGTACTCATCGAGCAAAGCCTTTTTCGGGAAGGTGATCCCGTAGATGCGGGTCAGCATCTTCCGCTTTTCGTCCCCCCGCCAGTAGGCCCCGGCCACCGAGGTCAGCTTCACGGCCTTGATCGGCGCTGTCGTGGCCAGGTGCGGCCCGCGGCACAGGTCGGTGTAGGAACCGTTGGTATAGAAAGTGATCGTGCCGTCGGTCAGGTCGCCGATCAGCTCACATTTGTATTCGTCCCCTTTTTTCGTGTAGGTCTCCATCGCTTCGGCTTTGGAAACCTCGCGGCGGTCGAAATGCTGTTTCTCCCGCGCCAGCTCCAGCATCTTCTGTTCGATCTTGGGCAAATCCCCCTCGGTGATCGGGGTGGGGGAGTCCACGTCGTAGTAAAAACCGTTTTCGATGGCCGGCCCGATGCCGAACTTGATGCCTGGGTAGAGCTGTTCCAGCGCTGCCGCCAGCAGGTGCGACGAGGAGTGCCAGAAAGCGTGCTTGGCCTCCGGGTCGTCCCATTTGTGCAATTTGATCTCCGCGTCGGCGTCGATCGGCTTCTGGATGTCCCAGCTCTGGCCGCCAACGGTCGCTGCGAAGGTCTCCTCCGCCAGCCGGGGGCTGATCGACTCGGCGACCTGGAGCGGAGTGGTGCCCGCGGCGAACTTACGACTGCTGCCGTCGGGGAAAGTGATATTGATCATACCTCAGGTATTAAAAAGGTTCGGTTCGGTTAAAAAACGTGTGAACTGCAAATTTAGGTATTTTTCTCGGTTTTGGTGCGGTTCGGGGTGGCGAGGGAGCCGGTTTCCCGATTTTTTTACGGCATGGGTTTGCAAGGAATCAAAAAAGCGTTACCTTTGTGCCGCTATTCCTGAGGGAATGGCTGTTAGGCCCAGATGGTGAAATTGGTAGACACGCTACTTTGAGGGGGTAGTGCCGGTTTTCGGCGTGCAAGTTCGAGTCTTGTTCTGGGCACCATGAAGAAAGAGAGATAATTGACTTTCAGCCAATTATCTCTCTTTCTTTTTCTATTCGCACAACATTTGCACAACAAATCCCCTATTTCCCGTCCCGCTCCTTGCGCAATTCGTCCAAGTAAGAGGCCGTGATAATCCCCGACGGCAACGCGATAATGGCCACGCCGAACAAAGCCGAAAGCATACTGATTACCCGTCCCAGGTCATTCGCCGATGATGCCGTTGGTCAGCACCCCGAACTTAGCGGGTGAAACCGTGAAATAACGCAATAGCTGATTGTCGTGCAAGTTAAGGTCTTGCAAGCAGTGTTTACACTCGATAAGGATCACCGGCTTCCCGTCCTGCATGATGGCATAGTCAATCTTTTCTCCTTTCTTCGTTCCGATGTCGCAAATGAACTCCGGAACGACTTCGGTCGGATTGAAAACATCGTAGCCCAATGCGTTGATAAACGGCATGATAAAGGCCGTTTTTGTCGCCTCTTCTGTCAGAACGCTGTCTTTCATCTTTTCGATGCGTTCAACCAACTGCCGTATAATGTCTTGAAAGTCCATAAGGAAAACTTTTAGTAGATATTTCTAATTGTTTTAAAGCGCGCTCTTCTTGAATGTCCGAAATGCGGAATGTCGTTGAGGCTTCGGGACTATCCGCGTGCCGCCGTCGGTGCAACACCCGGCGCACCCGCCACATCCCCCTTTTGTGCCAACTGTTGAGTCAATGCGGCAATCGTATTAGCATTTTGCTCAATCGTGCGTTGTTGCGACTCAATCACTGTCCACAATTTTACGTCATTTTTTGCAATATTCAAACTATCTTCTTTTAGCATTTCCCCTTTCCCGGTAATAAGCCATTCTAAGTTTACATCGGGTATTTTCGTGAATGTATTTGCGATTGCATCGGAATTCAAGGGTGTTTTACTGGCAGTTCCCCTAAAATTAGAGGATGAGATTCCAATCTCTGCAAAAAATCTCTCCTTAGGAATCCTCTTTAATTCAAGCAGTTGCATAACTCTCGTTTTTATTGTTGCCATTTTATTGGTGATTTTTCTTTGAAATCATAAATGTATTTATGATCTTTGCCCTTGCAATCACAGTTGCAATAACAAATATAACAATTTAACGGAGCTATGAGAAAGATGATTCAACGGTATCTCGACCGACGATTGAAAAAATGGTGCCTGCGATACGCACGAAAACACGGATATAGTATGAATGACATAACTGTACCCGAAAAAGTATTCAGATGGCTAAAGGAGCAAGATTAGCCTTTGTTAATCTGGTCAAGAATGTCATCAACTGAATTTGACACTTCTACTTCTGTCCGGCCATCAAAGATTGGCAACGACGCGACAACAACTGTGTTGCGGCCATCAAAATAGAATTGAACGATGTAGTCCGGGTTAAAATAGACCGGACCGACTTCAATCACATCAAGACAAATAAACTTTGACATAACACTTGATTTTAAGTTTTGGACATCTCAAAATTAAGTGTTTTCCCGCAGCGGCGCAAGGCCGCCACCCGGAGCGAGGCCGGGGCGGGAACGACGAACAATAGAAAAACACAAAGACCACACCCATGGTGGAAATAGTCAAAAGAGTCGATTTGATCGCCACGTTCGACAACCTCAAAAAGGCCGGCGATACGGTTGAAATCCGGCTTTCGGATGCCACCGAATCGAACGTACGGTCGGCTGCGTCTCGGTATTCGCAGCGCAAGAAAGTCCGTTTGGTCGTCGCGGCGACGTTGGGGGCCGATAGTATCAAAGTAATGCGTGATTCCTAACATGGCAGCCTTGAAACTCGAAGAATTGATAAACGGCGGGGCCAACATCACGCTGGCCATTTCGTCGGCGGATTTGAAGGAGTTCGCCCAGGCCGTTGCCGATGCCACACGCCTCAAGATCGAGCGGGAAATCGCCGACGGAAAGACGGAAACCCTGTACACGATCGAATACGTGGCGGAAAAGCTGTCGGTGAATCGCAGCACGCTTTGGCGGTGGGACAAAAACGGCTACTTGAAAGTCATCGAGATCGGCGGACAACGTCGGTACCGAAAGTCGGACATCGACCGGATTTTGAATGCCAAAAACGAACCAGCCCAATAAACGAACAAACGATGGAAGGTTGGATCAAATCATATCGGGCCATACTGGATAACCCGATCGTCTGCAAAGACGCGGATCATTACGCCGTATGGGGCTATCTGCTGCATAACGCCGCGCATACGCCCACGGACGCCATGTTCAACGGTAAGCGAATTACCCTGCAACCGGGGCAGCTGATTACCGGGCGGCGGAAAATCGCCGAAATGTTCCGGATAGACGAGAGTAAGGTGCGCCGGATTCTGAAACTCTTTGAGAGTGAACAACAGATTGAACAACGACCGACCAACACAAGCACCTTAATCTCAGTATGTAACTGGGCTATTTACCAAGGCGGCGACCAACCGAATGAACAGCCGGTAGCCAACGAATGCACAACGAATGACCAGCCAATGGCCAGCCGTTGCCCATCTGATGACCAACGACCGACCATCGAGCGCACAACGACCGACCAGCCACTGACCACTATACAAGAATGTAAGAATGAAAAGAATATAGAATGTAAGAATATCACACACACAGATTTTTCCACAGAACGTAAGAAAAAATCGCGCGCGACGGAAATTTTGAGCTGGGTGGCGACCAACTATCCGGCCGTGCAGCGGATGGCCGACCCGCTGACCGAGCAGCAGGCCGAATGGCTGGCAGGGAAATACGCCGACGAGGATATACGGCGGATCGTGATGGCGATGGACAACAAGGGGGCGACCAAAAACAAGTCGGCTTTCTCCACCTTCGTCGCCTTTGCCGGTCAAGACGCGATTCTACGGGAGCGCAAAGAGGCCGCTGCGGGAAAGCAGTACACATACAGCGAGGTTTGCGACCTGGTGTCCACGGGACGGTATTCGATGGACGATTTCGGACCGGTGGCGACGACCCCGAACGGCAAAAGGCTATTCACCCGGCGGCAAGACATCTCCACCAATGCGTAACGCTATGGAAATACTCGACATCATCCGCCGCATCGTCGCCCGCAAACGAGCGGCCCGACAGGAACCGGTTTTCGCTCTGTGGCGGGAAATCTGGCAGGAACATGTGGCCGACGGAGGGGCCGAAGGTATCAACGAGCAATTGGCGGCACTCGAAGAGGAAGGGGCGATAGTCTCGCACCGCACGGCAACGGACATGTCTTTTGAACCGATCGAAGATGAAGAGGAACAATCGGAAGAGCAGCCAAACGATGACTGTTGAGGAGCTTCGGGCGATGTGGTCAAACGGAAGTCCGAACGGTAATCGGAAGATCCGGAATGCCACCCGCATCGAGCGGGACGGGGTTGTTTTCGCCAGCAAGGTCGAACGCTTCATGTATGACTTGCTGACCCTGCACGGAATCGGTTTCGAGTTTCAGAAACGATACGTCTTGCAAGAGGGGTTCCGGTACAATGGCGAAACGGTACGCCCCGTAACATACACCACAGACTTTTGGTTGCCGGATCACGACATGGTGATCGACACCAAAGGCCACAAGACGCAACAAGGTACGTTACGCATCAAACTCTTAAAACGGCAATTCGCCGCAGCGGGCATGAAAACCCGAATCGAGCTGCCGCGAAACCCGGACGAATGCAGTGCCCTTGTCGGGCGATTGATAGACGAAAAACGTTGAGGCCATGAAAACCTATTCGGATTTTTTGAACGGCAAGATCAATTTGGCCGTACAGAGCGGATTTGAGGTTGAGGAGGCGGAATTATCCCCGATCCTCAAACCGCACCAGCGCGAAGCGGTCAAGTGGGCCGTTCGCGGCGGTTGCCGCGCCCTGTTCGAGAGCTTCGGACTTGGCAAGACGCTCCAGCAGTTGGAGATATGCCGAATCATCACCGCCCGGGAGGGAGGGCGCGCGCTGATCGTCTGTCCGCTCGGCGTCAAGCAGGAATTTACGCAAGATGCCCGGAATCTGCTTGGGCTGACGGTCGAGTACGTCCGCACGCGGGCCGAATCGCTGGCCAGTACCGCGACCGTACAGATCACCAACTACGAACGGATGCGGGACGGGGATATAGACCCGAACGACTATACGGTCGTTTGCCTGGACGAAGCATCGGTATTGCGGTCATTCGGCTCGAAGACCTACCAAACTTTCCTGCCGAAGTTCCGCGATGTCAAATACCGGTTCGTCTGCACGGCCACCCCGTCGCCGAACAAGTACAAAGAGTTGATCCATTACGCCGGTTTCCTCGGCATTATGGACACCGGCCAGGCCCTGACGCGCTTTTTCCAGCGCGACAGCACCAAGGCCAACAACCTAACCCTCTATCCGCACAAGGAGCGTGAATTTTGGCTGTGGTTGTCTTCGTGGGCACTGTTCATCACCAAGCCGTCCGACCTGGGTTTCGACGACGCAGGGTATGACCTGCCGGAGATGCGGGTAATCTACCATGAAGTGGCGGTCGATCACGATGCGGGACTGGTGGACAAGTTCGGCCAAAGCCAGCTGTTCCGCGATGCGGCGTTGGGCCTCAAAGAGGCGGCCCGCGAAAAACGCGACAGCATGGCGGCCCGGATCGCCAAAACCAGGGAGATCATCGAGGCCGATCCGGAGAGTCATTACGTAATCTGGCACGATCTCGAAGCCGAACGGCATGCACTCAAAACGGCCATCCCGGAGATCACGGAGGTGTACGGCTCGCAAGACCTCGACCAGCGAGAACAGCGGATTGTTGATTTCTCGCACGGTCGGATCAAATATTTGGCCACCAAGCCCAGTATTAGCGGTCAGGGGTGCAACTTCCAACGGCATTGCCACAAGGCGATCTTCACGGGGATCGGTTACGAGTTCAACGATTTTATCCAGGCTGTCCACCGGGTGTATCGCTTTCTGCAAACCGAAGAGGTCGAAATACACATCATCTATGCCGAAAGCGAGGGCGAAATCCTCAAAGCCTTGCAGAAGAAATGGAAACAGCACGACTATTTGGTCGAGCAGATGACGCGAATCATTCGGGAAAACGGATTGAACACCACCAATATTTACGAAAAAATGCAACGTTCCATCGGCGTCGAACGACGCGAAGAGGCCGGCCGCTACTATCGGGCCATCCACAACGACACGACGATCGAAACGGCCCGGATGGCCGACAATTCGGTCGCACTGATCCACACCTCTATCCCGTTCAGCAACCATTACGAATATACGCCCAGTTACAACGACTTCGGCCACAACGAGAACAACGCCAAGTTCTTCGAGCAGATGGATTACCTGACGCCGGAACTGTTGCGGGTGCTCCAGCCGGGGCGGATCGCGGCGGTTCATGTCAAGGACCGGGTATTGTTCGGCAACGCCACCGGTACCGGAATGCCGACCATCGACCCGTTCCATTCGGAGTGCATATCGCACTACCTCAAACACGGGTTTCACATGGTGGGGATGATTACGGTGGTTACAGATGTGGTTCGGGAGAACAACCAAACTTACCGCCTCGGATGGTCGGAGCAGTGCAAGGACGGTTCGAAAATGGGGGTGGGATGTCCGGAATACATTCTGTTGTTCCGCAAGCGGCCCACGGACGGGAGTAAAGCATACGCGGATGTTCCGGTATGCAAGTCGAAAGAGGAGTACACCCGGGCGCAATGGCAGATCGACGCGCATGCCTTTTGGAACAGTTCGGGTAACCGGCTCCTGTCGGCGGATGAGTTCGCGGCTATGGATGTGGACAAGGCGCGCCGATTCTTTCGCCTCCAATCTCGGGAACTGGTGTACGACTATGCGGCCCACGTGGAGTTGGCCAAGCGGATGGACACGGCGGGGCGGTTGCCGGCGACGTTCATGGCGGTGGACCCGGTCAGCAAATCGGAATGGGTATGGGACGATGTCGTCCGGATGCGGACGCTCAACAGCCGACAGAAGCAAAAGAGGCTCCAAAACCACATCTGTCCGCTTCAGTTGGACATCGTGGAACGAATCATCAACCGGTACAGCAATCCGGGCGAGGTGGTCTACGATCCGTTCGGAGGAATCGGCACGGTACCGTACACGGCTGTCAAGATGGGGCGTTTCGGCCTCTCTACGGAGCTAAATCCGGATTATTGGCGGGATTCATTGGTGTATCTCCGAGAAGCGGAACAAAATCGAAACGCCCCCACGCTTTTCGACATGATTCAAACGGCATAACTATGGGAAAATTGACATTGAAAGACGGCAAGTTTTGGCGCGATGGCGTTGAAGTGCCGCCACGCATCGGCGACGCAGAACAGATCGCTCTCTTGCAGCAAGCAGAAAGAGAAGCAGAACAGCGTGAAATCGACGCGAACGGAGACGGGATAGAACTCGAATTTTCGATAGAAGAGCTCCGGTATACAGGGCAGATTACTTGCATTTGCGGAAAAGTGATAAGCAACGATTTCGAGTGCAATTACTTCGGCCGTAGCGATTCATTCGAGGATGTTATGACGGCGGCCTGCGATAGTCATTGCATGAAATGCCCGAAATGCGGGCGTGAATATGAAATTGTTTACGGGCGGGCGGTGCTAATTCACGGGAATGACTGATACCACCGAAAACCAAATGACCCACGCATCGCTGTTCTCCGGGATCGGAGGGTTCGACTTGGCCGCTGAGTGGGCCGGATGGACAAACCTGTTCAACTGCGAAATAGACCCGTTTTGCCAACGAGTGCTCAAATACCACTTTCCGAATGCTGAACAATACACCGACATACGAACGACAGATTTCACTCTTTGGAGAGATCGAATCGACGTGCTTACGGGAGGTTTCCCATGCCAGCCGTTCAGCGTTGCCGGTAAGCGGCAAGGAACGGATGATCCCCGCCACCTGTGGCCCGAAATGCTTAGAGCAATTCGCGAGATTCGCCCGCACTGGATCGTGGGTGAGAACGTTCGCGGAATCCTTAGTTGGTCGACCGGGCTGGTCTTCGAGCAGGTGTGCGCTGACCTGGAGGCTGCGGGGTACGAAGTGCAACCGCTTGTACTTCCAGCTTGCGGTGTCGGAGCTCCCCACCGCCGCGACAGGGTCTGGTTTGTTGCCCACCGCACAGACGCAGGGTCTGAAACGGTGCGAGGGAGGTCGGACGGTGTTTTATCCGACAGCCCTGCTTCCGACACCGACTGCTTCCGACCATCAGTCGCCGGGGATACACGGAACGGGCGGCAAGGATTTGAGGACTTCCGTATCATCCCGCACTGGAACGGCTTCCCGACTCAATCCCCGATTTGTAGCGGAGATAATGGGATTCCCGCCGGATTGGACGGAATCACCGTTCCTCGCTGGCGCGCAGAAAGCATCAAAGCCTACGGCAATGCGATAGTGCCGCAGGTTGCCCACAGAATCTTCCAATCCATAAACGAGTACGAAAGATGATTACCGAAACCCTACAACGAAAGATAGACCACTCGATCGACCTTTTGCGGCGAGCGGAAGGGTTGGCCTTGAGGATGCACCCGGACGGGTTTCACCTCGCATTTTCGGGCGGTAAAGACTCACAGGTGCTGTATCACATCGCGCAGATGGCCGGGGTGAAGTTCAAGGCTCACATGCAGGTAACAACGATCGACCCGCCGGAGTTGATGGCTTTCGTCCGCAACAACTATCCCGAAGTGGAGCTGCACCGCCCGCCGCTCAATTTCTATAAACTGTTGGAACAGAAGGGAACTTTACCGACGCGACAGGTACGCTGGTGTTGTGAAAAGCTGAAAGAACATGCCGGTGTGGGTACAGTTACTCTTGTGGGGGTGCGAGCTGCGGAAAGTGCGAGGAGGGCGAAACTAAGTGAAGTAGGACGCATCCACAGAAATCCGGAAAAACGCCGTATCTCAACCGACCTGTTCGACATGACACAAGAGCAGCAACACCGATGTATAGGTGGCCGCGATAAAATCGTTTTGTCCCCCATATTTCATTGGACGGATACGGATGTATGGCAATTCATCCGGAGTCGGGGTATTGCTTACTGCGAACTCTACGATCAAGGATGGACACGTGTCGGTTGTATTATGTGTCCGATGGCTCGAAAGGCGGAACGTTACCGAGAGAGAGCCCTATATCCCGGTTTTGAACGTGCGATCGTTCGGAGTATCGAGCGGATTTTGCAAAGTGGTCGTGGACTTGCCACTATACGGCCTTATAACCCAACGGCACAAGAGGTATTCGATTGGTGGCTCTCAGGGAAGAGCATTCCCAATTATTTCGGCATGATTCGCAACCAAACGAAAATCGAATTTTAGAACTATGATAACCAACGCCCGCTTCACACACTATGGCCGGTTGCAGTTGCTACGGCAGCAACAGCAGAACCAGAAACCATCACCGCCCACGGCCGACGAACAGCAGCAGGCCTACTACGCGGTCGATATGCTGCTCTTCGTTCAGTGCCTGCTAACAGCCACGTGCGACCTGACCCGCGCGCTCTGGGATGCGGGGATGTTACGACACGGGGTCAAAATGGCGATGAACCGAATGGACTGCATAGCGGCCGAGGTCAGCGAGGCCGCCTATCGGGTCTTCACCCTCCGCACCGATCTCGGGCGGCCCTATGTCGATCGCTGCGAGGAGGCCTACCGAATCATCGACGATTCGGTCGAGGGGGTGGCGAAGCCGCTGGAGGTGTCGAAGTACAAGAGCATCGCGCTGGCATTGGTCGAACTAATTGCGGAGTACAACGACCGGCTTTGCCCTCGCTTCCGGTTCGACGCGGCGGACAAGCTCCGGAGAATACCGACTCTGTTGGAGTGTCTTCGGGTCGAAACGAACCCGCTGGCGGCGACCATCATTCGAACCAATGTAACAGCCAGAAACCTGCAAATCAAAATCGAATAACTATGGGACTTTTCGGAAGACCAAAATGCCCCCACTGTGGCGCAAAGTTAGAACCGACAAACTACAGTTTCCCTTATCTTCAATGGCGTTGTCGTTCTTGTATCGAGAGAAACGCAGAAGAAGAGAAGCGAAAAAAACGGATTGCCGAGTTAGAAAAACGGATTGCCGAACTCGAACAAAAGAAAGATTGATTCAATACGAACCGTGGGAACCAAGTCACACATACACGAATATTGCAAAAGATGTCATACATACCTTTCCAAGGACTGGTATGGCGGGAATTACGACTGTCGATTTGCTGACGTTTGTAACGAACGAAAACGGTATCTTGCCTTCGTAAACGATTGCCAGGCTAAGGCGGTTGAGGCGTTCAAACGGATGTGTCCGTTCCAGGACGGCAGATGTCGACCAAACTGCGAGGGTTGCGCCCGCCTGAATCAATTTGTCCAAAAGCTGAACGAACAATGAAAATCGGTACCAAAAGCCTCTTGTTCGGGGCGCACTGCCTATTCATACACCCCCTGTTGGTAGCCGCGGCATGGTGGCGGCTCTATGGCTTTCCGACAGACCCGCGTTTGTGGGTGGCTTTCATCGTCCACGATTGGGGTTACTGGGGCAAACCCAATATGGACGGTCCGGAAGGAGAAACACACGTTGAGGCCGGCGCGCGGATCATGGCCCGATTGTTCGGGCCGGCATGGGGCGATTTCACCCGCTACCATTCCCGGTATTATGCCCGCAAAGACGGCGTCGCACCGTCGCGGCTTTGTTATGCCGACAAACTGTCGCTATGCTTTGAATGGGATTGGTGCTATCTGTTACGTGTGTGCCTGACCGGTGAAATTCGGGAATATCGGGCACACGCCGAACGAGGCGGCAAATATGCAAAAGATTCGTATCTGAGCGGCGCGGGTTCCAGTCGCCGGGAATGGTTGCGAACAGTCAAACGGTTTATGCTGCGTTATGTGGCGGCCAATTATGGAACGAAGTAATCCCCCGTACAATATGGCAGAACCCACCCCGAACGAATTGGCACAACAGATCACACGCCGGGCCAACGCCCTCGGAATTTCCATTGCCAGCTTATGCCGCAAAGCCGGTGTTTCGCGCCGCTGGTTTGAATTTCTTAAGAAACGCACCCCTAAGGCCGTCGAAGCCTACATCAAGATCGAACAACAACTGACGGCCATGGAACAGAACAAGACAGCAGATAACCGATGAAGATTGAATTCACCCAAGAAAAGCGGGGCGAGATCGAACGCATCCAGCGGGAATTTCGCAACAGTCTTTCCCCGAACGAAATATTACGCGCAACGGCGCAAGGTATCAATAGTGCCTTGTCTCGATCGATTCCGCGGATAAATAAGCGAGTGAAGGCAGCGTACAACATAAAACAGAAATACCTGTCCCGTGTCGCTGTTGTATCGCCCAAAGCCAACAGTAATACATTGTGGGGAGGTATTAAAATCAACGAAAGTCGTTTGCCGGTATTCGCGTTCAAGCCCAAACAAACCGGATCCGCTATATCGGTCGCCATTCATAAGGGTAAAACCGTCGCCATTCGACATGCTTTCATTGCAACGATGTCGAACGGTCACATGGGGGTATTCAGCCGGGGCCGATACGTGAAACGTGTCGGTTTTGTCCCGGGGCGCGAAAAGACTGACAAAGGCAAGGTTCGGATAACGGAGCTATTCACCGCATCGCCTTTCACGATGGGTGTAAACGAAGAGGTCGCACAGGATGTTCAACAGTTTATGGGGAACGAAGTAACCGCACGAGTTCACGGGATATTGACCGATAGGGTCGCTAAAATCGCCGCGCAAAATCGTTGAGCAGCGAATTTTTGTAGGTTCTTTCCGGCGATCCGCATCGGGGGTAGTCGGCACCGCGGTTTTCGGTTAGTTAGCGGGAAAAATTATCATAGGAAGCAGAAAGCGTTCGGAGGATGAAAAAGAGAGCACCCAAGGGATGGGTTAAAATATCGGATTTCGAGGAGCTGACCGGCATAAGTTCAAAGACCATCGCTGCGGCCATCAAACGCGGACATATCCCGGAACAGGTTGCCGCCCGTGTCGGAACCGCTGCGACATCCCCGTACTATCTCGACCCGCACGAGGCGGCCAAAACGTGGTACTGCTCCATGAATGCCGCGCATCCGACATCCCGTAAAATCCGCCTCACTTTGGCGGGGTACATCAAAACTTTCGACAGTGCTTTTATTACCCCCGAACAGAAACACGTCGAAAATCCTGCGATAACCTTGACCTATGAAGACGCCCAGTTACAGGAGAAGATCGCCAAGGCGCGTTTGGCCGAACTGGAGTTGGCGGAAAAAGAAGGATCGCTTGTTGCGAAAGCAACCATAGATGCCGAACTATTCGCTGCGGCCCAAGAGATACGAAACGCCCTGCTGGTCATCCCGGATCGGATCATCGACCAAGTGATTGCGGAAGCTGCGAACCGCAATAAAGCGCATGGCATCATCTACAACGCTATTGCAGACGAGCTGGAGAAGCTGGCCGACATCGGCGCACGACTGGAGAAATGAGCGACTACACGAGCATAGGCAGATTTTTTCAGGGACTACGTCCGGTTCCGCGCATCTCGGTCGCGGAATGGGCCGACCGGTACCGATACCTGTCCCCCATGTCGTCGGCAGAGCCGGGGCGGTATCGTACCGACCGGACTCCGTACCTACGGCGCATCATGGAGTGTCTGAGCGTCCACGAGCCGTACAAGAAAGTGGTTTTCATGAAGGGGGCACAAGTCGGGGCCACCGAAAGCGGGACAAATTTCATCGGCTACGTCATGCACATATCGCCGGCCCCGGCTATGTTCGTCCAACCCACGGAAGAGATGGTCAAACGATTGTCCAAAGGCCGTATCGATCCCCTTATCGAAATGTGCCCGGAGGTCAAAGCCCGCGTGGCGGTGAACAAGAGTAGGGACAGCAACAACACCATCATGCAAAAGAGTTTCGACGGCGGGGTTTTGCTGTTCGCCGGCGCAAACAGTGCCGCCGGGCTACGGTCCGTACCGATTCGTTTCCTGATCCTGGACGAAGTCGATGCGTATCCGCAGGATTTGGATGGCGAAGGGTCGCCGATCGAACTGGCCATCGCCCGTACCCGCACGTTCCCGAACAAGAAAATCTATATCGTCAGCACTCCGACCATTAGCGGGCTGTCTGTCATCGAAAGCGAGTTCCTGGAAACGGATCAAAACTACTACCATGTCCCGTGTCCGTATTGCGGCGGGATGCAGCCGCTGACTTTCTCGCAGTTGAAGTGGGACGACGGGCGTCCGGAAACGGCCCGTTATGAGTGTGTCCATTGCGGCGCGCGGATCGAAGAGCGGCACAAGGTCGAAATGTTCGCGCACGGCGAGTGGGTGGCCAGCAAACCCGAAAAATCCAATCCGGATACGATCGGGTTCCACCTCAATTCCCTGTATTCTCCGTTCGGGTGGCAGTCATGGGGCGAAATCGCCGCCGACTTCGTCAAGGCGAAAGACAATCAATCCCGATTGAAAGTGTTTGTCAATACGACCTTGGGCGAAACCTGGGCGGAGCGGGGCGAGGCACCGCCGTACAAGAATCTGTACAACCGTCGGGAAAGCTACAGGACGAACAGCGTTCCGGACGACGTTTGTTTCATCACGGCCGGGGTGGACGTCCAGCGCGACCGGCTGGAGCTGGAGATCGTGGGATGGTGTGCCGACAAACGTTCCTACTCCATCGACTACCGCGTGATCGATGGCGACACGGCGGGTAAAAAAGTATGGGACGAGTTGGCCGAAGTGGTGGGCGAACGATGGGAGCGTCGGGACGGTGCGGAACTGCCGCTGCAACTGATGGCCATCGATAGCGGATACAACACGACGCACGTTTATACTTTTTGCCGTCGGTTCTCCGGTTCGCGTGTCATTCCGACCAAGGGACAGGACGGGCAGAAGATGGCGGTCATGCCACCCAAATCCGTCGACGTAACCAAAGCCGGGAAACGGGTCGGAAAAACGAAGCTCTGGAACATCGGGGTATCGCTCCTCAAAGGCGAATTGTATTCGGATTTACGGCTCGAAAAAGATAGCGACGGGAATCCGCCGCCGGGTTATTGCCATTTCCCGGAGTACGATGAACACTATTTCCGCGGCCTGACTGCCGAAGAACAAGTCGTCAAGATCGTGCGCGGCTATCGCCACACCGTATGGGTCAAGAAATACGAGCGTAACGAGCCGTTGGACTGCCGGATATACGCGCGTGCCGCGGCAACGATTCTCGGTTTAGATCGCTTACCGCCAGAAAAGCTGGCCGCCCTGGGCGGATTAGCCACCAAGCAGGAACCGAGCAAATCGGCCAAGCCCAAAGGCGAACGAAAACGACGCCGAAGCAGCTTTTGGGATAGATAACCTGACAAAATGACCGATGAAATCGGTTGGTACGGATTTTGTAAAAGGGGGCTGCACCAGTGCTTCCGGAACAACTGCTAAAAATTAATTGCTAATTTATAACAAAAAGACAAAATTATGCTCATAACAAATTACAAAGGCGATCCGTATGTAAAAAATGCAGACAAAACAAATGATTTATCCCCTCAGGGATTTTCCTCTTGGCTGGAATACTGGGAAAACTACCCCCCCAAAAAAATCCCAGCTGAATATTGCTGTCCTGCATGTGGTAACCACACACAGAAATGTGATCTTGTCGGTGCTCATGTAGAGAAAGTGGGGTCTACTGACAAACAAATGTATATCGTTCCACTTTGCAGAACCTGCAATAGTAAGAAAGAGCAGCTTGGTATGTTTTCTGTCGATGCAACCCTTTTGGTACCTTCTAACCTCTAACGCATAGAGGTATGTATGTTAGCTCTGTCGGAACTGCCATTCCGGCAGAGCTTTTTTTGTTACCGGTCCTGGATAGGTGGAAATTGCAGATACTCATTCCGACTTAAGAGCCCCGCCCAAAAGCGGGGCTCTTTTATTGGTTGGAATAGATAAATCTTTCCACATTTTTCTGTTTTTTGGAAAGTTCTTTCCACGTTTTCGCAAGTTGATTGTTAGATACTTGCGAGGTCTCTACATTAGCGTCAAATCATGCACTGATGGCATTCACTGTCGAACAATACGAAACACTCAAAAGGGCCATAGTTAGCGGCGTCCAATCCGTTACATACGGGGATAAGACCGTTAACTATCGCTCTATTGCCGACATGAAGGAAGCCTTGCGGATCATGGAGGCGGAATTGTTCCCGGAACGCACGACCCACCGCCGACGGCTTGCGGTGGTCGATCGCGGTTATTTCCCGAAAAAATGAAAGTCTTTGGGTTGGACATAAAACGGAGTCGGCCCAGGCGACGAGCGTATGAGGCCGCCGATAAAAGCCGCCGGAGCAAATCGTTCCGGATGGCCGGTTCAACCGGAGCCAATCGCGAGATTTCGGGGGCCTTGGTTACACTGCGGGACCGGTCGCGGCACTTGGTGCGTAACAACGGATGGGCCAAACGCGCCATCGAAGTCATTGCCCGCCACACTATCGGCGAAGGTATCCAGCCCGCACCTATTGGCGACCTGGAGCAAATCCGACACATCAAGGATATATGGCACGACTGGGCGGAAAGCACGGCTTGCGACTGGTACGGCAAGATGAATTTCTACGGGTTGCAGGAACTGGCCATGCGAACCATTGCCGAAGGGGGCGACGTGCTGATCGTGCGCAAGTGGGTGATGCCGGACGAAGATTGCACCGTTCCGATCAAGCTCCAGATTTTGGAGGGCGACCAGCTGGACCACACCCGGGACGGTATTAACGACCAGGGGATTGTGCGCCTGGGCGTGCAATACAACCAGGAGGGGCAGGTGCTCGGATATTGGATTTACGATTACCACCCAGGCGACGGTGTGTTTTTCGGGACTCGGTGCGAAAGCCAATACGTAGACAAGTCGGATGTGGTACACGCCTTTGAAGTCCTTAGGCCGGGCCAATGCCGGGGCATTCCGTTCGGGGTGGCCGCATTCATGAAAACGGGGGATTTCAGCGATTACGAAGACGCCCAGCTGGTCAAGCAGAAGATCGCCGCCTGTTTTGCCGCGTTCGTGCTGGGGTCGGAAGATACGGACACCGAGCCTTACGAGGCTTTGGAGCCGGGGATCATCGAACACCTGAGCGACGTCGAAAAGGTCGAATTTGCCAACCCTCCAGCCGTCGGCGATTACGATCCTTACTCCAGCCGCATATTGCAGGGAATTGCCGCAGCGTATGGAATCACGTACGAGATGCTGACGATGGACTACAGTCGGGTCAATTTTACATCCGGTCGGATGGCCAAAATCGACGTTACGGCCAATTTTCGCAGCTGGCAATACAACATGATCGTTCCGCAGTTGTGCGCGCCGGTGTGGAACTGGTTCCTGAAAGCCGGCCTAATCGCCGGCAAGATTACGCAGCCGATCCGTGCAGACTGGACAGCCCCGCGCGTACAGCAGCTGGACCCGACCAAAGAGACGGACGCGCAAGTCAAACGGATCAAATCCGGGTTGGCCACGATTAGCGAGGTGATCCGCGAAATGGGGCGCGAACCGGACGAGTTTTTCAAAGAGTACCAGCAGGATGTCCAACGACTGCGGGGAATGGGCATTACCGTAGATAGTCTGAATGTATTTGTAGATAATCCATCACAAAATGGCTAAACAAAAAAGAACAGCATCCACCCAGTATGGCCGGGCACTCGTTCAACCTGCGTCGCTCGATACGGAAGCGCGGGAAGTTGATGTCGTATTTGCCACCGAAACCCCTGTTCCGCGGTTCGGGTGGGAGGAAGACTACGACGAAGTGTTGGTTTGCGAGGCGGGAGCGATCCGGATGGAGCGTGCCAACCGTGGGCTGCCGGTGATGGACTGTCATAATACCTGGTCTGTGTTCGCGCAACTCGGTCGAACGGTGAAAGTGTGGATCAACGAGAAGCGGGAATTGTGCGCCCGTATCAAATTCTCGCAGCGGGCGCAGGTGGCCGAACTGTTCCAGGACATCACGGACGGGATCGTAAAAGATATTTCGGTCGGTTACAACGTGTTCAAGTTCGAGCGCGTCGAACAGCCGGGCGGCAAGAATCCCATCTACCGGGCGATCGACTGGATGCCGACCGAACTATCCTTTGCCCCGGTACAGGCCGACATCAACAGTGAAATCCGAGGGACCCAGCGGACGCATACGGTCGAAATTATTTCCAACAAACAACAAACCACTATGAGTAAACGAGCAAAAAAACGCGGACAAACGACCCAATATGTCGTTACCGACGAGCCGGTCAAAGCGGGCGACATCATCACCGTGGACGGCGTAGACGGGGTTGCCCTGGCCGACGGTGAAATTGGGGACGAAATCACCTTGTCTATCATCGAGCAACCGGCCCCGGCCAACGAAGAAGAGGAAGGGCGCGATGCGGGTGCCGAAGGCGAGGAGGTCGAAAACGACGAAGAGGAAAGAGAAGAAGAAGAGGACGACGAAAACGACAGAGACGAAGACGATCCGAACGATGAAGAACAGCGCAAGGATTCGCGCCGTCGGATGTCGGCCATCACGCGCGCGACCCGTGCCGCCGGATTGCCGGATTCGTATGCCATCGAGCTGTTCCACAGCAAGAAGACGATCGACCAGTGCAGGGCGGCAGTGATCGAAAAACTCGCTAAGCGGAATCCCCGATCGAACGGGATAAACGGAACCGGCGTCGGACTGGATGCCGGCACGAAAAAACGCGCGGCGGTGCAGAACGCCCTGTTGCACCGAATCTACCCGGCCAAATTCTCCCTCGATGCGGGTGCCCGTGAATATCGCGGGATGACGCTCGTTGAGCTGGGTAAAGAGCTGCTGGCCGAACAGGGAATCAACACCCGCGGGATGGACAAAATGGCCGTGGCCGATCGAGTCTTCAAACGGTCGCAAAGCACCGGAGATTTCCCGCTGCTGTTTGAAGGGGTCATCAATCGAATGTTACGCGAACCGTACGAGTTTGCACCGGAATACTGGGACAAGATCGCCCGTCAGACCAGCGTTTCCGATTTCCGCGAAAAAGGGTTGTACATGGTCGGCGGGGCAAACGGGATGAAGAAAGTAGCCGAAGGCGGCGAAATCAAGTACACCACCCTGAAGGAAAGCAAATCGACCATCCGGGTGGAAAGTTACGCCGAAGGGATCATGTTCACCCGGCAGGCGTTCATCAACGACGATCTTTCGGCGTTCGATGTCATTCCGTCGAGTTTCGTTCGGGATTGGGGGATTTTGCGAGGCGATATGGTATGGGGGCTGATCGTCGATAATGCCAAGATGTCGGACGGCAAGGCGATGTTCTGTGCCGATCACGGGAACTTGCTTACCGGAACCGACAGCACATTGAGCGAAGATAGCCTGGCCGCGGCAAAAGTGTTGTTGTCGAAACAAAAAGACCTGGCCGGGAAGATGATCCGGGTGGTACCGAAATATCTGATCGTACCGCCGGAACTGGAAACCACGGCCAAGAAGCTGGTAACGGCGACGACTCCGGCCAAAGTATCGGACGTCAATGTGTTTGCCAACGAGTTCGACATCATTGTCGAGCCGCGATTGACCGACACGAAGAGCTGGTATCTGTCGGCCGACCCGAACGCGGTGGATACGCTGTATTACGCCTACTTGGAGGGGAACGAAGCCTTGCGGGTCAACAGCGAAGAGGACTTCAATACCGACACCATGAAATATGCCGTTCGCGGCGACTTCGGCGCGTCGGCCATCGACCACCGCGGGATGGTCAAGGCGGCAGGAAAGTAGCCCCGACCATCGTGGACGAAACGAGCGGGGAACACCCCCGCTCCATTTTACAACCTAACAACGAAAGAATATGAAAAATCTGATCGAAGAGGGTAAGACCATCGACTATACCCTGACGGAAGAGGCCGTAGCGAGCGGTGAAATCGTGGTTGTCGGCGACATGGCCGGAGTGGCTGTTACGGGAGGTAAAACCGGCGATACGATCGCATTGGCCGTCGAGGGCGTGTACGAGCTGCCGAAAGGATCCGGCGCGCTGGCGCAAGGCAAGAAAGCGTATGTGAATGTCGCCGAAGAGACCGGCAAAACGATCGTCGGAACCGCCTCCGGCAATACGTTCGTCGGTTACGTATGGGCCGCCGCGGCTGCCGGCGCCGCGACCGTTGCGGTAAAACTGAGCATCTGACATGAGTGATTTTGACAAGCTGGCCGAACAGACGTTTTCGCAGATTTCCAACCTTCTCGGTGAGGACGCTGTTTGGCCGGCGTCAAAATCTAAAAAGATACCGGGGCGGGTACTGTTCAAAAATCCGACCGAACCGGTGCAGATCGGCGACACCGAACGGTACGAATACCGGCCCAGTGCGGCAACGGCGGAATATTACACCGGGACGTTCGACGGGTTGCGACAGGTCGTCGATTCCGGCGGAGAGGCGTGTTTGGTCATCCGCGGCGTAAAATATTCGGTGCAAAGCATCGAAACAAAATTCGACGGCAATACGCTTGTTGCCCATCTGGAACCGGTAGACGAACCGCAATCATGACTTACGAACAATACGAAGACGCGATTGTCAACCTGCTGGCCATACCGGGCGTTTCGGTTTCGGTCCTGCCGCACGAGGCGGCATTGGTCGAGATGCGTGCGACGGCCCGACCGCAGTTGTATGTCATTATCAACGGCAGCAATTTCGGCGAACCCGAAAACATGGGGATGACCGCCCAGCGGGAAACCCTGCAATGCGAAATCTTCATCCGGGCGAAAGCTCGTCGGGGACGACTGGGCATATTCGACCTGTACGGCAAGATAAGCGAACGGCTGTTGGGACGCAAGTTGCCGGATGCCGTTACGCCGATCGCATTCAGTCAGTTCGGGTACGTGGCCGGAATACAGAACAACTGGCAATATGCCCTGACCTTTTCGTTCGACACCTATCGGGTCGAAGCCGACTCGGACGAGACGGAAGCGGTCGGACGGATCAAACGAATAACGATTCAAACCAACGAACCATGAGATCATACGAAGTACTTGCGCCGGTCTTGGTATTCGGCCTCCACGGCGAAAACGGCACCCGGGATTACACGCTGAAACGGGGCGACGTCGTCGAGTTGCCGGAAGAACATGTCGCCGTGCGGGCCATGTTGGCCCGCAAACAAATCCGAGAGGTTGAAGCCGCCAGGTCGCACAAATCAAAGAAATAACAACCGCATAAAAATTCACGACATGAGTAGTTTTCTGCATGGTATCGAACATGTAAACCTTGCCGCCGACTATACACCGGTCAACGATGTGGTTACGGCTGTAATCGGGCTGGTCGGAACTGCGGATAAAGGCACGACGAACGAACTGATTTTGTGTACCTCCGAAAAGGACGATGCACAATTCGGTACCGCCGGCACCATTCCGGAAGCCTTGGCCGCGATCCGCAAACAGGACAGTTCCAAAGGCAGTGCCTTGGTGCTGGTGGTGAAAGTGAAATCCGCCACCGAAGAGATCGCCCCGGCCGATGTGATCGGCACGGTGGATGAGGTCGGCAACCGCACCGGGTTGAAACTGTTTGAAACAGCCTTTTCCAAATTCGGGTTCGAGCCGATGATCTACATCGTGCCGCGGTATTCGGCTCTTAGCGCGGTGGCCTCGGAACTGGTCGCGATTGCGGACAAAACCGAAGCGGTTGCCTACATCGATACGCCGGATGGTTATACCTTCTCCAAAGCCCTCGAATCCCGCGCCACCAGCGGCGAATTTGCCCGTCTTGGCGAGGGGGCCAAGCTGCTCTTTCCGCACTTTCTCGTGGCCAATCCGAGCTATAATCCCGACGCCGAAGAACCGGCAGCCAAGTATCTGAACGTGCCGATGTCGGCCTATGCGGCCGGTCTGCGGGCTAAGGTGGACTTGGAGGAGGGCTGGCATGTTTCGTCCTCGAACCACCAGATCGCAGGGGTCGAGGGGACGGATGTGGCACTGACGTTCGCCCTGGGCGACACGACGTGCGAAGCCAACCTGCTCAATGCCGCCGGGATCACCACTGCCGTCAATCTGTTCGGGAACGGCATTGTCGAATGGGGGAACTACACGGCCGGTTATCCGGGGAAAACCGACACGGAGGCTTTCGAGTGCGTACGTCGCACGCGGGCCATCATGAAACGCGCGATCGAACAGGCGTGTATCCCGTACATTGACAAGCCGTTCATTCAGGCGAACGTCGATGCGATCCGGAACACGGTCAATCAATATCTGAACGGACTGGTGGCGCAAGGTAAAATCGTTGCCGGGCAATGTTACTATCGGGCCGAAAGCAATCCGGCCAGCGAATTGGCATTGGGACACTTGACGTTCGACATCGAGTTCACGCCAGCCCTGCCGATGCAGCAGCTGACTTTCCGGTACAAAATCGACCTGTCAAACCTTTCAACCATTGCATAACATGAAAGTCAATAAAGTATTCGACGCGAATGTCTATCTGAACAACGCCAGCAAACACGGCCTGGCGTCGGAAATCACGTGCCCCAATATTGCCGCCGTGCTGGCCGAGTACAAAGCGTTGGGGATGGTCGGATCGGCCGAGTTTTTCAACGGGTTCGACAAGATGGAGGCCTCGATCAAATGGACCTACCCGGACAACGAAGCGAAAAAGGCGTGTGCCAATTTCCTGAAACCGGTGGACATTATGGTTCGGTCCAGCAAGGCCCAGTACGACACGGGCGGCATCACGGCCGAAACGCCTATTGTCATCTACATGAAGGGGTATCCGAAGCAACATCCGGGCGGCGGCTACAAGAAAGGGGAGGATACCGAGGTCGAAAGCACGTTTTCCATCCTCTACTACAAAGAGGAGGTCGATGGCGAAACCATCGTCGAGCTGGACGTGCTGAACAATATTTACAAGGTGGACGGTGAAGACTTACTTGCCGAACGCCGTCAAAACTTGGGAATTTAAGACATGGAAGCACTGAGCAGAAAACCGGATTTGTCGGTACGGAAATCGATGGAGTTGCCCGACGGCACCCGAATCGACGTCATCGGGATCACAGCCCGTAGAATGATGGCGATCGCCAACGACAAAAAGCTGTCGGATATGGAACGGGGTATTCATATCACGGCGGCCAAGATTCTGGTGAACGGCGCGACGGTCGTCTATGACGATCTGCTGGACAGCTTCACGGACGACGAAGTGGAAACGATCCTCAAATTCGCGAACGACGTCGATGAAAAAAACGGGGAATAGCCCGCGCCGACGTCGTGTTCCTGGCGCACTTCACCGGAAGCGGGCTTAACGACATCCTGAATCTGGATACGGACGATTTTTTCGACTATCTCGATGAAGCGATAGAGTTATACAGACAAGAGAACGAGAACCCCCGTCGCGTGGTACTGGCGGGGATTGAACAGTAGTAACCGGATATGGCCAATAATGCACTCAAGATGGCGTTCATCTTGTCCGCAACGGACAAGATGAGCCGCGTTATCGACGCGGCCGTCAAGAAATCCACGGACAAGTTGTCGGCTTTCGAGCGCAATGCGGCCAAGGTGGGGCGCGGCATGATAAAAGGCGGGGCTATGATGATGGGGACCGGTGCCTCGGTCGGTGCGGCAGTATTCAGTGCAGGAAAGTCGGTCAGCGACTATGCCGGATCGGTCAAGGATGCGTCCGATTCAACGGGGATTGGGACTGAAGCCTGGCAGAAAATGGCTTATGCTGCTAAAATGTCGGGAATCGAACAAGAGAAGTTGATGGGATTGATGGTCAAGTTTGACAAACTGCTGACCGATGCTGCCGCTGGGTCGAAAACAGCCGGACAAATATTCAATGACTTGGGGATTCGCATTAAAGATGCGGGTGGAAAAATGCGCGCACCTGAAGCAGTGTTTGAAGATGTGGCCGAATTGCTCTCTCATGTCGAGAATGGTGCAACCAAAACCGCGGCCGCTTGCGCCTTTTTCGGCACATCCGGTGCGGAATTGTTGCCCCTGCTGAACGAGGGCCGGGATGGTTTGCAAGGATTATACAAAACGGCTGAAGAGGTCGGAAACGTGTTGTCGGACGAAACGCTTGCTGCCGCCGATAAGTTCGGAAAATCGTTGGACACTGTAAAATTACAGACCAAAGGGGTCATGTTACAGCTGGGGGCGTCGCTAATTCCTGTACTCTCTGAGATGAGAGACAGGGTTAGTGGCGTTATCGGCAAGGTGGGCGATTGGCTCAAGGCCAATCCGGAGCTGGCGGCAACGATTGGCAAGGTAGCAGCGAGGGGCAGCGTGCTGTTGCTGGGTCTGGGTGCCTTATCGTTCATCTTTGGTACTATCCTTTCTGTTATAGGCAAGGTAAGGAGAGTATTCGGTGGTTTGATGGGCGTGTTTTCCGCGGGAAAAAAGGTCATACAAGCCGCCAAAAACAGTATGCTATTGTTCCGCAAGGTATTTAGCGGTTTGATGACCGCGTTTTCTGCGGGAAAGAAAATCATACTGGCCGCTAAAAACAGCATGTTGTTATTCCGCTTGCAATACGCCGGAATGGTGATTTGGCAAAAGTTGGCTGCGGCGGCGCAATGGTTGTTCAATTCAGCTCTGTTCGCTTGTCCGATTGTTTGGATCATCGCCGCCATTGCGGCCGTCATTGCCGCGGTCGTACTGCTGGTGAAACACTGGGATAAGGTTTCGGCCTTTTTCAAACGGCTGTGGGACGGTATCAAAAAGATATTCGCAGCCGTATGGGAATGGATCAAAAACATGTTCCTGAATTACACCCCGGTCGGACTGGTTATCAAACACTGGGACAAAATCAAAGCTTGGTTCTCGAAGTTGTGGGAGGGGGTCAAGAATGTCTTCCGGTCCGTGTGGGAATGGATCAAGAAGATGTTTTTGAACTACACCCCGGCTGGGCTGGTCATCAAACATTGGGACAAGATCAAAGCCTGGTTCTCGAAACTATGGGAGGGGGTCAAGAACGTCTTCCGGTCCGTGTGGGAGTGGATCAAAAAGATGTTTTTGAACTACACGCCGGTTGGGCTGGTCATCAAACACTGGGACAAGATCAAAGCCTGGTTCTCCGGTCTATGGGACGGTGTCAAGGGGGTATTTGTCGGTGCATGGGACGGAATCAAAGGGTTTTTCTCCAAGATGAATCCCGTGGAGTGGCTCTCCGACATGTGGAGTGGTATTTCAGAGTTCTTTTCCGGTCTTTGGCAACGCTTCAAACAGTGGGGCCGACAGATTATCCAAGGGCTGATCGATGGGATCACCGGGATGGCCCAAAAAGCAATCGACGGAATCAAAAACATCGGACGGAAGATCGCCAACGGGTTCAAATCGTTTTTCGGCATTCATTCGCCCTCCAAGTTGTTCGCGGAATACGGTGCGAATATTACGGCCGGTCTGACTGTCGGGATTGACGGCGGAACAGGAAAGGTAGAGCGTTCGACGACTCGGATGGCCGAACACGCCAACCGCGGATTCAGTCGGTCGATCGAGACCGAGGGGGGCGGCGGGGGCCGAATCGGTCAGGTGAACCGGGAAATGGCCGCCGGGAACCGAGCGGCTACTACCCCGGCATCACAAATTGCCAACACCATCGGCGGAACATCGATCACCTATGCGCCGCAGATCACGGTTGCGGCCGGGGTCGCGGGGAGTGTCGAGACGGATTTGCGCAAGTTGCTGAAAGAGCACGAACGGGACATCCTGGAGATTGTCGAACGCGCCGCGGCGAACCGCACCCGGCTTTCATTCGCATAGCTATGTTTGCACAGCTGGGTAATCATACGTTCGAGGGGCTGAAGTCGCCCGGATCGTTATCCGATAACCGCGGTGTACGCTATGGCCGCATCGCCCTGGTGAACGGGAAAGACGCTCTTCAATTCACTGGCAAGGAGCTGGCCGAAATCCGCCTTTCGTTGCTCCTTTCGATCGATTTCTGCGACCCGGTCGAAGAGATCGAAGCCCTGCGAAAGTCGATGACAGCGGCCGAAGTGCTGCCGTTCATCATGGGCGACGGTACGGTGGTGGGGAAATACGTCATAACCACGGTAGACGTAACCCCGCAGCGGTATTCGCCGACCGGGGAGCTGGAAACCGCCAGCGTTTCGGTCGATTTGGTGGAATCTGCCGGGGGCGATGAGCCGGAACCGAAAGGAATCGCCGTCATCGACAACGACTCGACAACCGCGTCAAAGGCCATCACGCAACCTCCAGCCGCACAACCTCCGGCCGCGCCCGTAGAGACTCCGGCCGACGGCATTACCGCGGATGTGAGTGCCGGGCGGAACGCGGTGGCCAAGATGAAAGAGGTGGGCAGAAAGATAAAACAGGGAACCGCACAGGTGAAACGCGGGGTGCGGGATGTTCGGCGACTGGCAGACGAGGTGAAGCAGGCGTACAGTTCTGCCAAAACGAAGGTCGAGAACACCAAGAAGATCATCCAACGAGCCAAACAGTTGCCAACCTCGCTGGACGAAGCCATCCGATACGCCGAAAACCTGTCGAAACTGGATGACGTGGCCGATATGTCGGTCGTGCAGCTGAATATCGACGGAATGGCCGCGGCGGCTGAAAAGGTCGGGATTTCGGTCGCACCGGTGGCGGCATTTTCCGCTACAAAAGAGGGGGGAAACTGAGATGGCGAGTTTCAATTACACGACTGTTGAGGGAGATCGTATCGACACGCTGGCCGCCAAGTTTTACGGCAGCATGGCCGGGATCGCCGTCCTGGCGGATGCCAATCCGGCCGTGCCGCTCGATGCCGTGTTTCCGATGGGAACGGTGTTGGTCGTTCCCATTGTGGAAAATATGGAAATAGAAACGAATGATAATTTGCCGCCTTGGAAACAATCGGTAAAATAGCTGTTGAGATCACGATCGCCGGGCGGAATATCACCGGCGATGTAAGCCCTTACCTCGCAAAGATCACATACACGGACCGGGTGGAGGATGAGAGCGACGATGTTTCGCTGACTTTCGAGGACACGGCGGCCCTGTGGCAGAAAGCATGGTATCCCCAACAGGGCGACAGCCTGTCCATTCGCTTGGGAACGCCGGGGAACATGGTGGATTGCGGTCTGTTCGAGATCGACCAAATCGAGTTTGAATTTCCGCCGGACACGTTCAACGTAAAAGCCATCGGGGCGGCCATCACCAAGAGTCTGCGAACCAAGAACAGCAAAGCGTTTGAAAAGCAGTCTTTGAAAAAGATCGCCCAGTATTTCGCCGACAAACACGACCTGAAACTGACCGGCAATCTGGGAGAGCTGGCCAAGATTCAGATCGAGCGGAAAACCCAGGACAAAGAGACGGACATTTCGTTCCTGGCGAAACTGGCCAAGGAATACGGATTGATTTTCTCGGTGCGTGGTCAGCAGCTGGTTTTCATGACGACCGACGAATTAGAGAAGAAACCGGCGGTTATGACGGTCGATAAAACCCAAATGAGTAAGGCCCGGTTTCAGGACAAGACATCACAGGTCTATGCGGCGGCTACGGTGGCCACACGCGACGTACGATCCAACACGGTCAAGAAGTGGCAGATCAAACCGTCCGGCGATCCGGCCAAGAAAGATACGTTGATCGTCGGCGGGCGGGTCGAAAACGACGGGCAAGCCCAGGCGAAAGCAAAAGGGGCCTTGAAAGAGAAGAACAAAGACAAAACGACCGGAATGATCACCCTGCCGGGAGATTGCCGGCTGGTCGCCGGGGCCAATATCGAACTGACCGGCGTGGGGAAATTTTCGGGGAAATGGCACATTACCCAAAGTACGCATACCGTAGACCCCACGAGCGGATATGCGACGGATATTGCGATACGAAAAATCGTTGAAGCGTAAATGTTGAGGCTTGGAATCATATCGGAATTGGGCGACGGTGAAAACTTGGGATTTGCCCGGGTGTCGTTCGACGACAGCGAGATCGTGTCGGGCTGGCTGTCGTTGCCGTCCTCCAACACCCGAACGGTCAAGCAGTGGATACCGGTCGAGGTCAATTCGCAAGTGGCCTGTCTGATGGACGACCTGTGCGAGCAAGGTTGCATCGTGGCCGTCTTGTGGAGCGACGCGGATACCCCGCCCGACTGGGCGACGCCCGACACGTTGGGTATCCGCTTCGGCGACGGGACCGAAATATACTACGATGCCAGATCGCACGCGCTGACGGTCAATGCCCCGGATGCGGAATTGAATTTCAAGTGTAAGAAACTGAATGTCGAGGGCGATGTGGTGATTACCGGAAAGACCGAAATGCAAAGCGATGCCAGCATCTCCGGCAACGCCTCCGTAACTGGCGACGTGGCGGCCAACGGAGAGGTAACCGCCGGCCCGCTGAAAATCGCTCTGACCAAGCACAAACACACCACCCCGATGGGGCCGTCCGGCACCCCGATACCGTAGACGTATGGCAATATCGATACAGGCGATGAAAACAGCGTTGAAAGCGGCTTTCGACGCCGAAAAAGACCAAACGGACGATCAAGAAGCATCGATCGATCGAATCACGACAGCGATGGCGCAAACGATCGCCGAACAGATCGCACAAGGGATCAATACGGCCGTCGTTGCCCTGAACCTGACCGTTGACGGGGTGCCTGTCGAGGGAACGATCACAATAAAGACAATCGCAGAATGAATCGAAACGATACCCGTAACTGGCAGGTCAGCATAAACGATCCGACCGTCCGTGTCGAAGGGGCCGAAGATATGGCCCAGTGTATTTATACCATACTGAGCACCATACCCGGTAGCGATCCGTTACGCCCCACGTTCGGCAGTCAGGTCTACCGGTATATCGACGCCCCGATCAACAAGGTGGAACCCCGGCTGGTGTATGAGGCGATCACTGCCATCGAGCGATGGGAAAAGCGCGTAGCCGTAACCCATTGCCGGTTGCTAACGGACGGTCCCGTCGGGCGGTGCTTGGAGATCGAGGCGACGGCGATTGCCGCGGCGGCACAAATTACGATCACTGTAAAGATTTAACCATGAGTTCCGAAGTACCCGTATTTGTCGAGCGCGATCCGGATGTGATTATGGCCGAATGCAAGGCCAAATTACAGGAGTTGTTAGGACGAGAATTGCAGCCGGCCCAGGTCGAACAACTGATGCTCCAATTCATCGTCTACCGTGAAGTGCTTTTGACCAACCGGTTCAATGCGGGGATGGCTCAGATGCTCTACCAATTCAGCCGGGCCCCGATCCTGGATTATATCGCCGGACTGGTCGCCGTCGAACGTTTGCCGGCGGCGTATGCCGGCTGTACGATTCGTTTCGATTTGGTCGAGGGACATGGAGCGGTGTTGATACCCGAAGGGACGCGGGTGGCGACGGCCGACAATATGATTTTCCGGACCGTGGATGATTTGGCCATTCCGGCTAACATACACACGGTTCAGGTCAATGCACTGGCGGATACGGCTGGGAAAGACGCCAATGGATATGCGCCGGGATCGGTCAATAAGATTCTCGATCCGTTGGCTTTCGTTTCGACGGCCGCCAACATCGATACGACCGGCGGGGGATCGGATGTCGAAACCGACGAACAGTTGAGGGAGCGTATCAAACTGGCTCCGTCGCAATATTCGTCGGCGGGTTCCCGGTCGAGCTATAAGTTTTACGCCAAATCGGCCAATGCGTTGATAATGGATGTTTCGATCACCTCTCCGACGCCCGGAACGGTGGTCATCGTCCCGCTGACCGAAACCGACGATACCCCCGAACAGGTCATCACGGACGTATATGCGGCGTGCAGTCCGGAAGATGTCCGACCATTGACCGACACGGTCATCGTGGCGGCTCCGGTACGGACGGACTACCGGATACAGGTGGATGTCGTGCTGTACGAAGACACGGAGGCGAACGAGGCGCAAACGCAGATTACCGCCGCATTGAACGCCTTTACCTCGGAGAAGCGGACCCGACTGGGACAGGACATCATCCGGTCGCATATCGCCCAGATATGCCGGATCGGAACGGTGTACGATGTGGAGGTTACCGAGCCGGCCGAAAATATAGTCGTTACCGACGCGGCATTTGCCACCTGTACGGAAATCGCTGTCAACATAACCGGGTTCAATCGTGGATAACAAACATGTCATAGCGAGCGGCGTATCCGACAACGAATTGGCGCGGGCTTTCTCGGAGCTGGTAGCCGACCGGTGGGACAACTGGGACCTGGCCCCATTTATGGCCTATTTGGTCGACATCTGTACGCCGGAGGCACTGCCATACCTGGCCGAACAGTTCAATGTGGACGGTTTGCAGGGGTTCGCCATGGCAGAAAACGAGCAACAACAGCGCGACATCATCAAAAGATCCATAGCCCTGCACAAATATCTCGGAACGCCTTGGGCTATCCGGGAAGCATGCCGCACCGTCGGCTTTCCGGTCATCGTCTTGGAAGAGGGGGTGACGGCAATCCCCGGCGGACCGACCAGTCCGGATGATTGGGCGCGATTCCGCGTGTTGGTTGAGGCCGACCAAGGCCGTCACATCACTAAGGAAGACGCCCGGAAATTACGTCTGTTTGTCGAGTTTTATAAAAACGAACGGTCGCACCTTGTATCGCTCGGATTCTTTCAAACCATGGAAGACATCCGAGTGTTTCGACCTGCTGTCGCCGATCGGGACTGTATGGATGTCATGGCATTGGAAGCGTACCCTAATCCGCTCGTATTGGACCCGGCCGGAACACTCGACACGGTAACCGTAACGTCCAGCGTACCCTGGGTAATTGAACAAAACCGGTATGAATGGGAGGATGGCACCGGCGATGCATTTACCTTGGAGTTTACCGGCGCAGCGGGCACCTCGGAAATCGTCGTCGCGTCGGATCCGAATACAACGGCTAAAAGGGAAATGACCGTCGAGATCAAAACGACGTCCGGTCGGACGTTAGGGACTCTGACCATCGTACAACTCCTCCATTGGAACGCATACAGCCGTGCGTACAGTAATGCCTACAATACTTTCACGGATAATACAGCCAAGCCATGACACGCGAAGAACTGGAACAGTTGTCGGACGATACGTTTTTTGACAACAACAAAGGAGAAATACAGCCGGCCGCCCACCGCCAATTCAATGCCCAACTGATCGGTTTTATCGATAGTTGTTTGGAGGCTGCGAAACAGTATGCCGTTACAAAAATCGGCGAATTAGTCGGAGGTTCGCCGGAACAGTTGGACACGCTGAAAGAGCTGGCCGCTGCACTGGGCGACGACCCGAATTTCGCTTCGACGATCATGCAGCTGATCGGCGAAAAACTCCCGGCTGCCAGCTACACCGCGGCAGATGTACTGGCCAAACTGCTGACGGTCGACGGACAAGGGTCGGAACTCGCGGCGGACAGCGTCGCTGACCAACTGACGGGCGGTAACCTGAAAATTTGGAAAGGCACCGAGGTTGAATACACCGCTATTGCGAATAAAGACGCCAATACAATCTACATCGTACAGTAATGATTCTTACCGGGGATAAAAAGATCAAGTTGTTTGCTGGTTCAACACCGGTAAAAGCAGCCTATGCGGGAACGGTAAAAGTATATCCTAATTCAATACTGTCTGTTACACAATCTTTGAACTTTGCCGCTGCCGGCAGTTCGCAATTCTTACAGATTGAAGTATTGGAAGGTCAACCGTGGAGCATTACAGGGTTACCCTCCGAATGGTCAGCATCGGCCGTTTCGGGTACGGGACCGGAGGAGGTAAAGATCACCGCCCCGAACAACACCTCGGTGGAAACCAAGAACGGAACGCTGAAGGTGGTATCGGACGGATTGACAGCCTCATGCGCGCTATCGCAGGAGGCGGGAAGCAGGGTTTACGGCACGCCTGTGGTCTCGCTGACGGTGGCCGACATTCCGGCTGCGGGCGGTTCGGTATCGGCCGGGACGGTCTCTTATTCGCAAACCTGGACTTGGAACGAGGTTGAAGGCAGCGGCGGTACGCTGACTACGGGCGGTACGGTCTCTTATTCGAAAGCTGTCGCGGCCGGAAATCTCGGTACAATGCTCAAAGCAAGAACCGCGATCGACTCACTGACGGCCTCAGTCTCTCTAAATAACAAAACCGGCAAAGCGACGGTAATGGTTTACCAAGCGGCCAATGTCATCGAACGGTACGGCGATCATTACTTGGTCATCAACAAAGGTACCGTGTCTATCGGAGCCGCTGGAGGATCGACCGGCTTCAACGTTACACCGATGCAATACTATACTTGTACCACTGGTGAAACCGGTTCGACCGATACGTCAGTTTATCCGATCGTGGCCAGTTCAAACAGTAACTTTAAGGTAACCGACGTAACACCGCAAGATGGGAACCAAACACATAAGACTTATTATTTCAACGTCAGCGCTTCGGCCAACACCTCCACCTCGTCTCGTTCTACTACGATTACCGTTACGCATGGAATTCAATCGACCGTTAAACAGACCTTCTCAATTTCACAGGCAGGCAACGTTGTTGTGGTGAAAAGATACGACCTGTCGATCGAATGGACTAACTATTCCGGCGGTTTTACCGAGAGTGAACTACGGGTATACTATGGCCCGAACGCATCGACTTGGATAGACAGCGTCGCTATCTCCAAACAGGAAATGGCAAATATCGTATCGGGTAATACTGTCAAAACGACTCTCTCTTGGTCGGCACAGACGGCGTATCCGTATTTCAAATTTTCGATCACTCCCATGGCGATACGTGAAACTATCGCAATAACCGGATCCGGGGTGATTATAGACAGTGGTGCGAGCCTGGGAAGGTCAGAAAACACCTGCATCGGACATTTCTCCGGAAGCTCGACTTACGGAGGCTTGAAAATCAACTCTTCTTCCGGCCTTGAAATACTCTAATAGAAAAACCAAAATAATTACATGAACGAAATGATTGTTGAGGTAATCAATATCGAGGGATTGATGCGCACGTTTATCGTCATCTTTATCCTGTGGGTTATGGTGTTGATCGCGGTCTTTTGCGACATGTGGACCGGTCTCAAAAAGGCCAAAGCCTTACATGAAAAAGTAGACAGCCAAGGTATGCGACGGACGTTCTCCAAAGCGTCGGACTACTACAGCGTCATGTTTATGCTGTTGTTGCTCGACGTGATCGGAAATGTGTTTCCCTGGTATACGTTCCCCTATGTCTCCATCTTGGGAATCGTCGGGGTAATCTATATCGAGTTGAAAAGCATGTTCGAGAACCTGAAGGCGAAACGATCCGCCGCCGCCAATATCCCCGATGCCATCCGGCAGATCGTCCAGTGTAAAGATGCCGGCAAAGCAGCCGAAATTCTGCAAACGCTCAAAGGGATTGCCGATGATGCCGGATTGGAACAAGGTCCGGTACCGACCGATTTTCGAGAATAAACATCGTGAATTATGGCAGATTATAAACTATTGGTGCCGTTTATCCGGAAGTGGGAAGGCGGCTTTGTAAACGACCCCTACGACAAAGGCGGGGCCACGAACGCAGGGGTAACGATTGCCACCTATCGGGCCTATCGCAAACAGAAAGGGTATGCGACGACATCGGTGGACGACCTGAAACGTATGACGTCGGTGGAGTGGCAGGAGATATTCAAAACGCTGTACTGGGATCGGTGGCGGGCGGATGGCATCCGGTCGCAATCCGTGGCAAATATCTTGGTCGATTGGGTGTGGGCATCCGGTGTGTGGGGAATTAAGATTCCCCAGCGACTGTTGGGCGTTTCCGCCGATGGCGTGGTCGGGCCGGTAACGCTGGAGGCATTGAACGCAAAAGACACGCACAAGGTATTTGATGCGATCATGGCGGCACGCGTGCAATTTATCGACGAGATATGCCGTCGGACGCCGACAAACGAACGATTCCGGCGCGGCTGGATGAACAGATTGAACGATATACGTTTTGAAGAATGAAAAACAAAGACGATATGCGCCGCGCCCGTGGCGTGCTTACCCTTCGAGCCTATGATAGGGCCGGCGTCGAATTGTGGCATGACACTGGGAATAACCACATCGTCGCCACCGGATATGCTGCGGCGGCGGAAGCCCTGGCCGGTGTTCCCGGGGCGCGAATTGCGCGGGTCGGTGCCGGAACATCGGGAAATGAACCGACAGACAACGATACGCAGATCATGGATGCGGTGCGGGTCGATGTGCAAAGTGTCGAATATCCGACCCCAGCAACGGTCCGTTTCAACTTCACGTTCGGTTATACCGATGCCGTCGGTATAGCGATCCGGGAGTTCGGTCTATACACCTCCGACGGACGATTGTTTGCCCGAAAAGTTCGGGAACCGATAGAAAAGACACCATACATGTCCTTGGTCGGCACGTGGGATATTCATTTCTAACTTCTATGAAAAATTTGATAGCAGTTTTACTCGTTGCGGCGGTGATCGCAGGCTGGTTTCTTTGGAGTCGTTGGCCGGGCTCCCCCATAGAATCGGAACCCGCGCGGACAGATACGGTAGTTGTCCGCGATACGATCCGGGAGCCGATCCCGGTACCGGTGGTACGTACGGTTGTTTGCTATGATACGGTACGAACGGCTCTTCCTGTAGTGGATTCGTTGCCGGGGGATTCGGCGGCGGTCGTCCTGCCGATCGAACGCAAGACGTACAAGACGGAGGACTACAAGGCGGTGGTCGAGGGCTACAAACCGAGCCTGGTAGAGATGGAGGTTTATCGACAATCGACCATTGTTACCAATACGGTCGTGCAACCGAGACGACCGCGGTGGGCTCTGACGGTCGGGCCGGGAGTCGGTTATGGCCCGCGTGGAGTACAGCCGTATGTCGGTGTCTCGTTCGGGTTCGTCCTGTGGAGTAAATAACAACAGATGACTAATTGTAAGACCTCGTTTCGAGGTCTTTTTTGCACGAAGTTTGCATAAAAGTAGAAAAATAATGTACTTTTATTTTGCAAATAATAGAAATATATCTATCTTTGTGGTGTCAAACCACTACAACATGAAGTACAACGAACTACACAGATTGATCCGTCAGCGAGGTTGGCGGCAGATCAGCAGAAAACTACGGGGCAAAGGCAGCCACGTTATCTACGAAAAAGACGGGCGAACCTATCCGGTACCAGACCACGGAAGCGCCGAAATCGGGAAAGGGCTGGAAATGAAAATTAAACGGGAGATGGGGCTGTAAGCCCCATCCTTCCACACTAAAAAGAAAACAGATATGAAAACGATTGAAGCGAAAATAGAACGGGCTACGGATGGAACCTTCTCGGTGTATTGTTTGGAGGAGATGTTTTCCGGGGTCGGGGATACGATCGAGGAGGCCAAAGAGGACATGCAGGCCCAAATAGATTTCTATGTGGAGTATTGCAAAGAGGAGGGAAAGGCGTACCCGGATTGGTTGGATGAAAAGTATCGGATCGAATATCAACTGGACGTGCCGAGCATTCTGCAATACTACGAGGGGGTGATTACGCCGGCTGCTTTGGGTCGATTATCGGGAATCAATCCGAAACAGATTTGGAGCTATGCGCACGGAAAATCGAAACCCCGGCCGGCACAGTTGGAGAAAATACAGACGGGATTACGCAAGCTGGCTGCGGAACTTTCTGCCATTTCGTTGCTGTAGTGGTTTGACGATTATTACGCAATGAATGGCTGGCCGCTCTTCCTCTTCTATGAGAAAGGACGGCCTTTTTTATTTTTCCAACAGTTTCACCAAATCGCGTTTCATCTCTTCGTCGATTTCCCGATAGCGGGCGAAAGCCCGCGAACCATCCACGTGGCCGGACAGAGCCCCTACCAGATTCGGGTCTTTGACTTGCTTATACAGGTTCCCGACAAAACAACGCCGGGCCAGGTGGGAAGAGGCGATCTCGTTCAGCGGCCGTATTTCCTGTTCGCGGGTGGTCGGATTGATGACCACCACCGGGCGGCATAGGCCTGCTGCAAGAAAAATGCGTTTAATGGCTTTGTTGTACTGTTGCTGGGCCATGAATGGAAACAACGGGCCGCCATTGGACGGGTACTTGGCTAAAATTTCCAAAGCGATCGAGTTGAGGGGGACACGCACGGTTACGGGGCGGCCCTCTTTCGTTTTCCGTGGGATGTACTCTATCGCACCGTTTATGACGTTATTTCGGGTCATCTGGTACAAGTCCCCCACCCGGCAGCCGATAAGGCATTGGAATACGAAAATATCCCGCTGAATGGCCAGTTGAGGATGTCGCGAAAGATTGGTCCGGTATAATTTGTTCCGCTCCTCAATGGTGATGTAATAGGGGGTGCCGTAGACGCTTTCGGCAATCGCATAGTTGCGAAACGGGTTGTTCGCGGTCTTCCCGACCTTATTGGCCCAAATAAAAAAGGTGCGTATCTTGATTAAGATACCATTGATCGTATTTTGTCCCCGCTGTGCGGGTGTTCTGCTTTCCGGCACCGCTTCGTAAATGTCGGGGTGTTGGTCGGCATATTGGTATTCGTGGCGTAAAAAATCCTCGAAATCGGACAACAAGGCGGGGGTAATCGCATCCACCGACAGGACAAAGGCCGGACCTTGTTTTTTGCGGGTATACAGTTCGTAACGTTGCAAAGCACGAATCACCACTTGGAAAGCTCGTTGCCGCCACTGTGAGTATTTATGCACCCGCAAAAATTCGGCAAAGGCGTCGAAAAAAGTTTGCTTGTCGCTGGTATCCGCGTACTTTTCGGGATGCAGTCGCCGATCGATTTGTTCGTCCAGCCAATCGGATGTAAGCCCATCTTTGTTTGCTGTGGCGTCGTATATCTCCAAAATAAGGTTTTTCCGATCCGCAACATTCCGGTTGATTTCGATCCGTTTCGCGCTATCGAAAACTACTTTGGCTTTCACTTCTTGCCTGGCATCATCCCACACGGCTGGAGGAACTTCGATTTCGCTGGAATGAAACAGTTGAACGCCACGCCCGGCACTCAGTCGGAACCGGATATTGACGGCCGTCGCTTTACGGGTGGAGGTGCGGATAAAAGCTTTCACGGTAGCCATGGCAAGACAAATTTCGGTTATGCAAATATATATCCTTTGCACAACATTCGCACAACACATTGCAATATTCTGCAACAAAATGAAATTTCCAATCGTTCACAATGAATATATAATTCACTATTTTACAGATGATTTATCAACTATTTGCTACATGAACTCAAAATCGAATATTGCATTATTCAATTCTTGTTCTGGGCACTGAAAAGGCTGATAATCGTATGATTGTCAGCCTTTTTTATTTTTGAGAGGGAACGAAAAGGGGGATAAAATCGGTTTAAAGCTTTTTTATTCGGCATCTCAGTTACTTAGAGTCCGGGTTGAACATTAATTCTTTTATCAGCCAATCCTTATATTCCGCCGCCTTGATTTTCCGTCGGACAGCCCATCGTTGTGCCAAGTAGCAACGACGGCTGTATTATCGCGCGCTCCAACGAAGCCAAAGCGCTGGGGTTCCAGATGGGACAGCCGTATTTCGAAGTAAAACAACTGGC
>CANQXP010000006.1 GCA_947627885.1 uncultured Rikenella sp. | reverse complement strand
TGCCGCTGGGCACTCCAGCCGGGCTGTAACTACCCTATGTTGCAGGCCTGCGCCGGGGGTGGCTCCGGCCCACGCGGCTCGCTACGCTCGCCGTCGAAATTCAAAAACTACCGTTAGACAGACGGCACCTTGCAAAATAACCGACCCCCTTCAATCGACTTTGGCGATCCCCGACGCCGTATTTCCCGCCACCTTGCCGTCATACATCGCCGCGCAGCGCACCGCCGGCAGCGTGTAAGTCCCCGCATACGTCGCATTCAGGCGCGTCCGCACCGTCACCGTCTCCCCCGCCGGCAACAGCGGAATAAAGCTGTCCGCCCGGTCGTCCCGCAAATCGCGGTACTCCACCCCCGCAGGCAAAGAAGCCCCGTCCGGCCGGATCTCCCAGCCCGAAGCCACCGGTTCCGTCAGCATCAGGTTGAACAGCGGTTCCGCCGTCAGGTTGCGCACCGTCACCTCCGACACGAAATCCGTCCCCTGCGCCAGCGAAGCCGCATCCACCGCACGCCCCGTCCCGTCCAGATAGCGCACCGACACCGAAATACCGTCCGAAGCCTCCTCAACGTCCCGTCCCGACGAAATCCCCGAAGCCGCAGCCCGGATATAGAGCGTCCCCTTCGTCTTGTTGGTCACCGACAGTTTGCCCGAACCCGGATTATCCCACTCGCCCATCCACATCATCTTCTTCGAATCCGACGACACCTGCCCGCGCCGCCCCGCCGCACTCCAGTCGAAATCCAGCGCCGACACCTTGCCGCTCCGCGCCACATACTCGCCCATCGCCATCATGCACCACGCCGTCGTCTGCGTGCTCATCCACTCGTCCGACGCCAGCTCGCGCGAGATCAGCCCCGCCAGCTGCGCCGCCTCGCCCTGCATCCCCAGCAGCGACGACCCCAAGAGCTGCACCGCCTGCGCCCGCTGTGACGACCCGTAAGTCAGCACCCGCTGCGCCAGCAACGCATCGCCCGTCAGCGTGGAGTCCGCCCCGGTACCCGGAACGCCCGCCACCACCGTGCGCCCGACATCGGCCCGGCCCGCCGCTGCATAGGCCGCCGCCAGCATCCACCGCGCCTCCGCCGTCATCTCGCCGCTCTGCCGCAGGCGGTTCATCGCCCCGATCTCCGGCTCGCCCGCCAGGGCCAGCGCATAGAGCTGGTAAGCCTGCACCAGGTTGAGGTAGCCGTACTGCGAAGCGTTCCACCGCACCGCCATGCTTTTGACCGCCGCCTTGAGCCGCTCGTAGACGCCCGCCGGAAGGGTATAGCCCTTATGCCCCGCCACCGTCATCAGGTGCAGCGCATAGGCCGAGCCCCACGGGCTCGGCGACGCCTCGCCCGGCCAGTAGCCCATCGAGCCGTCCGGCGTCGCATACTGTTTGTACTTGTTCAGCACCAGCCGCACCTTCGCCTGTGCCGTAGCCAGCTCATTCCCCGACAGGTCCGCCATATCCGGCAGGTACAACAGCGGGAAGACCGCCGAAGTGATCTGCTCGATACACCCGTACGGATAAGTGGAAAGATACTCCATCCGCTGCGCCGCACCCACCGGCTGCATCGAAGAGACCTCCAGCATCAGCCGCTGCGTGCCCGGCATCCCCTGCAAAGCCGCATCGCCCTCCCACGTCTTGCCTGCCGCCACGGTATAGCTCCGCCCCGACGACACCGGCAAGGCCAGCGTCCGCACCGGAATATCCATCCCGTAACGGGACGATTTGCCGCCCCCCGTCGCCGTGATCCCGATATGGCCGCCAGCCACGACGCCCGCAGGCACCGCCTCCTTCACCTTCAGGCGGAACAGCACGATTTTGTCCCCCTTCTTATTCAAAGTAACCGCCTGCTGTGCCGCTCCCACCACCGTAAAGATATTCTTATCCGCAGTAATAGAAGCGGTTACATTCCCGATCCCGTCCTGCGTGGCGATCAGCGTCGCCGGCACCACGAACTCGTCTCCCGGCGCCACCGCGCGCGGAGCCGAACCCAGCACCATCAACGGCGCCCGCACCGCCACCGACCTCTCCGCCGAGCCCCATGCCCCGTTCCCGTCGTCAGCGTCCTGCGCCACCGCCACCGCCATCACCCGCACACGCCCCATATAAGCCGGCAGCTTCACCTTGTGCGTCGCCGTCTTGCCGCTTCCCAGCTCGAATGTGCCGAGGTAGCGTACCACCGGCGGGAACCGGTTCACCGACGCCTTGGCCGCCGGATTGAGGGCATCGTCGCCCCCGATCGCAAACATCTGCTCGATCCGGCCGCCGTAAGCCCCCAGCACATCGTTATAAATGTCCCACGTCGAAACTCCCAGCGCCACCCGCGCGTTGAACGTCCCCCACGGATCCGGCGTGCGGAACCGCGTCAGGTCCAGCAACCCCTCGTCCACCAGCGCCAGCGTGTAGGCACAAGCCTTCCCTCTCTTTTCGGAAACCGTGATCGTCATCTCCGACTCCGGCAGCACCTCGTCCGGACAGCCGATCACCGGTTCCAGCCTGCTCCCCGCCGAGGTCGCCACCAGCGGCACGATCCCGTACAACCGCACCGGCAGGTCGTTCTCCACCTTGCCATACGGCTGCAACAGCGTCACGTTCAGGTAGACATTCGGCTGCATCTCCGGCGTCACCTCGAACTTATACTTCGCCGGGCCGTCGCCGTCGCACTCCAACAGGAACGTCTTCAGCACCCGCGAGCCGTTCTCCACCGAAACGATCGCCCGCGACCCGTCCGTCGCCGGGAAGCTCACCGTCGCCTTGTCGCCCACATTGTACGACTTCTTGTCCAGCGACACCGCCAGCCGCATCGCCCCCGCCCCGTCATTGCGGCGGTTGCCGTAGTCCGGCCAGTCCATGTAGACCAGCACCGCCGCCTCGTGCCCGCTCTCCATATCCCGCGCCGTCACGTAATAAGTCCCCCAATCCTCCTTCGGAATATTCAATTTGTAGGTCGCTTTGCCTCCCATCGCCGAAGTCTCCACCAGCTCCTGCCGCACCGGCGTCAGGTCGCGGTCCGTGACGTACCGTGCCAGCTCGTTCCGCTCCGAACTCCACCACCAGTACCAGTCCACCTTGTAAACGCACACCTCGACACTCTTGCCCCCCGCCGGAGCCCCGCCCGGCGTCACCGTAGCGATCCCGAACGTGTAGTCCTGCCCCGTGTTCAGCTGGTCTTCCGCCCCCTCCGGCGCCTTGATCCCCACATAGGAGGTGAACGGCGAATAAAGCATCGTCTGCCCGTCCACGCTCGCCTCGCCCGAAGGTTCGAACAGCCGCGTGGTGATATTGGCCTGCAACATGCCCCCCGCCTTTTCGCCCCCGTTCAAGGTCGCCGTGATCGTCGCGTTGCCCTCCGCATTCGTAGTCCCCGTGATCTCCGGCGCGCTCTCCGGCCGGAATGACCGATACTGATTATCAAAAACATAGCCACTATAATCCGGAAAACTATTCCGCACCGCCGTGAACTCCGTCTCGATCGTGTAACGCAGGTCACCCGCCCGCGCGCCCGTCAGCCATTCGCCGTGCAAGGTCGCGTTCAGCGGTTCGCCCCGCTGGATATATTTGCCCGGAAACTTCAGGTCGATCTTAAGCCGATTCGGTTTCACCGCCTCGATGCGCAGCCGCTTGCCGAAAGCCGCCCCGCCGACCGTCACCGTGGCGTTCCACACCCCCGTCGGCGCCCCCGCGTCGGTGGAGAGCACGAAACTGTAGATACCCCCGACCGCTTTGGTCGCCACCCGCCGCTGGTACAGCTGCCCCAGCGGCGAACGCAGCTCGACCGTCACCGGATGCCCCTTCGGCAGCCGCACGCCCGCCGTCACGAAATTCATGTAAATGGTATCGCCCGGCCGCCATACTCCGCGCTCCGTCCAGATAAAACCCCTCAACCCCTCCTGCACCTGTTCGCCCGACACGTCGAACGTCGAGGTCGAAAGCTCCGACCCGGCATTGACCTTCAGGTAAGTCCGCTGGTCGTCCTTCGACACCACCGCGTAGTACGGCCTCCCCTGTTCGTACTTCACCACCACCTGTCCGTCGCCGTCCGTCACGCCCCAGCCGACCCGCTGCCCCTGGAAATTCCGCAGCTCCACATGCGCGTCCTTCACCGCCTTCGTGGTCGTGATGCTGTGCACCATAACCAGCATCTTCGGCTCGTCCGACGCCTTGGCGATCACCCCCAAGTCCGTCACCAGCAGGTTCCGCTGCACCGAAGCGTTGTAGTAATAGCTCGGCGTGCACGGGTCGTTCCGCTCGCGCCAGTTGTAGTCGCTCCAGTCGTAATCGTTGCCGCTCCAATAGTAGCCCCCCTTGTCGAACTGTTTCACAGTCGCCTCGAACCGCGCCTTGTCGGCCGCCAGCGCCGCCTGTTCGGTGAGCCGTTCCGCCGCCGGAATGCAAGGCAGCGCCGCCATCGAGCGGTCGAACGACAGCGAAATGCGGTACAAAGCCCCCGGCTCAGGCTTCACCAGCTCGTCCAGGTTCAGCGAATAGGTCGCCCACTTCCTGAGTTTCTGTTCTCCCGCCCCATCCAGAAATATCGTTTTGCAGGCCACCGGCCTCGCCGTCCGCATAATGCTTCCCCCGTCGTTGTCCGCCAGTTCGTTCTCCTGCAGGAACTGCCCCACCGAATTTTCGAGTATCCGGAACACCTCGACCCGCACCGCCCGCAGGCCGATCGCCTGGAACGGGACACCCCGCCCCTCGCCTTTGGAGCCCACCAGCGCCGACACAGGGGGCACCACCGTGCCTTTCCCCACAAAGCGCACCGCCGGGTCGCCATTCTCCAGCACCACCGTCCGGCGCACATCCTTTCCCAGCTTTTTCCCCTCCGCCGACCGCAGCGAAGCGTCCACGCACAGCGTCACGCTCACCTGCCCGTCCTCGTCTTTCAACGACGACATATCCGGATAGACCAGCACCTTGTTCCCCTCGACCTGCCGCACCGAGTTCACCCCGTCCAGCCACACCAGCCCGTCCATATCCTGCTCCGGGTCGAGCTGCTGCGTGAAGCGCACCTCGATATACTTCTCCCGCTCCGCGGAATAGTCCACGGAGTGCAGTCCGAAATCGCCCGCCGCCGGCAGCGCCACATCCAGCACCTCCTGTTTCCCGTACCCCGCCTTTTTATCCTTCACCGTCAGGGTCAGCTTTCCCGCCGACCCTTGGGCTTTTATCCTCGACACCACAAAACCGTGACTGCGCCCGTCCGCTCCGTGCATCCAATGCACACTCCCGTCCCGCAGCCCGTCCCAGCGGGCCATTCTCTTAACCTGGGCGGAGTCCTCGTAATCCGCCGTATACAAAGTCCCCTCGACCGTATAGGTGCCGTCCGGCTCCACCGTGAACGAAGCCATTTCCGCCGTGGCATCGGCGGGCAGCGTCTTGAACGAGAACGAGAAATCCCGCGCCTCCGGATTCCCCGGCAACAGTCCCCCCAACTCCATCTTCACCGTGTAGAGCACCCCGCGCCCGAACTCCGGGTCGGGCGTGAAGACCAGCGTCCGCGGGTCCTCATCCGACACCGCCCATACCCCCTTGGCCCTCGGCGAGATTTCGATATACTTTCCCAGACGCGCATCCGCCGCCACGGCATCGGTCAGCGTCACGAAGACCGGATCGCGCCGCCCGATAGTCCCGGCGGTGAAACTCTCCACCAACGGGTTGTAAACGACCTCGACGGGCCGCACCCCGGTCGTATTCTTGGCTTTGCCGCCGCACGACACCATGCCCGCAAGCACCAAAACCGCAGCCCCTGCGGACAAGATGGCCCCGACGGCCCCGTTTCCCAGTCGTTTCATAATCCCTAACCGTTTAATTCGTTCGTTAAAAATAGACCGTACCGCCCTTCGGATAGCGCACCGAGTAGGTGAACGTCAAAATCCGTTCCGCACCCGGTTCCAGCTCCAATTTCCAGGTCAGCATCCCCGATCCGGCCTCCACCTGTGCCCCCGAACTCTCCGTCAGGGACACCTCCACCTCGTCCGTGTTCGACACCGGATATTGGTCCTTCACCGTCAGGCTCACCGGAAACTCCTTGTTGTTCTTGACCTTTATCTCATACGAGCGCGTCCGCTCCATCTTCGAGCCCGACGCCCGCTCCTTGTAGTCCCCCTTTTCGCTGCGTTCGACGACCACCTGGGGTTCGTACGTCAGCGGCAGCACCAGCGTATCCTGCGAGCTCCTCACCGACAAGTTCGACTGCCCCAGCATGCGCCCGTCGCAGAAAACATTGATCCGGCCGTCCGCCAGGTGAAGCTGCTGCCACCCCGGCACCCGCGCCAAGAGCAGCACATCAATGCTGACCTTCGGCGTCACCTCGTAATCGTACAGCACCGGGATGGTATCCCGGCGCACCTGCACCGTCTGCTGGATCTGCCCGTCGTCCGAAGAGGTTGCCAGCGTCAGCGGCCGCGCCAGCCGGTAACTCACATGGTTTTCCGACACCTCCATGCCCGCTATCGGCGCAGCGGCATATTCATCATATTCCTCCACATCCGCCTCCGCGGTATAAGTACCCCCGAATTTAGCCACCTCTACGGGATGCGGCTCCCCTTTGATAATCACCGGTTTATAATATGAAACATAAGCCCGGTGCAATTCCGGCCGGTTCAGCGACCTCATCGGCGTGCCGTAGCTCAGCGTCGCCGGAACCCGGTTCCAGTCGTAATTGGTCCACTGCTTGACCGTCGCCTGGTAGTCCAACTCCGCCGACTGCCTCCCCGAATCGAACCGGAAAAAATAGACCGGACGCCATTGGGCCGCGTTCGAAAAAAAAGAGAGCTCGAACTCCGCCTTTTGCGCCCTCCGGCTGTTCACCTTGGCCCGCACCAGCGTCACGCGGGATGCCTGGGCGTCCACCCTCCGGATCAGCCTGTCTGTGGTCGCCAGCTCCTTGTCGAGCGCCCCGCGGGCTTCGCTGTTCCTGCGCTGGGCCTCATAAACCTCCGCATACCGGTCCCGCATCCACTTGTCCGCCGCCGCCAGCTGGGTCACGGAAGGAGCCTCCTGCTTGGCGTTCGCCCGCAGGAACTCGACCTCCCGCACCAACACCATGCTGTCCGCCTCCAGCCGCGCCTTCCGCGCCAGTAAAGTGTCCCGTTTGAGCAGGTTGTCCCGCTGCAACTCCACATCGCTCCCCCGCACCGCCCGCTGCGACTCCGTCACATAGGTCACCCCCTCCGCCCCCGGCAGGAGTTTCAGCTCCACCGTCGCCGGATCGGCATACCACAGATCCGGGAATGCCACCTCCTCTTCCGCCCCGCCTTTGAGCGGCACCGGCACCGACATGGTCACATAGACCCCCTGCGGATAGATCTTGACGCCCTTTACCGTTCCCTGCAACGGCGCGGGAGCCGCAGCCGCAGCACCCCACCCCATGAGCAGGGCGGCTGCCATAAAGCCGAAATGTTTCATAACTCTCTGGTTTGGAATAACTCTTACAAATATAACATTCCGCCGCCTATAAACCCGGCTTTTCGCATTAAAAATCATTAATTTTGATGCCATGAACAGACCCCGGCGGCACAGGCTGCGCAGCGCATTGATTTTCACCCTTCTGGTCGCCGCCGCGGCCGGATACGCCCTGCTGCTGCCCCGACCCCTGTTCGACGCCCCGTACTCCACCGTGCTCTACGCCCGCGGCGGCGAGCTGCTGGGCGCCAAAGTGGCCGCCGACGGGCAGTGGCGCTTCCCGCCGGGAGATGCCCTGCCCCCGAAATACGCCCGCGCCGTGGTCGAGTACGAAGACCGGCGGTTCTACAGGCACCCCGGCGTTTCGCTGCCCTCCATCGTCCGGGCTGCCCGGCAGAATTACGCGGCGGGGGAGGTGGTCAGCGGCGGCTCGACCCTCACCATGCAGCTCGTCCGCCTGAGCCGCGGCAACCCGCCCCGGACCGTCGGCGAAAAACTGCGCGAGATGCTCATCGCCACCCGCATCGAATGGAGCTACACCAAGGAGGAGATCCTCGGCCTTTACGCCGCCCACGCACCGTTCGGGGGGAACGTCGTGGGTGTTGAGGCCGCCGCGTGGCGCTACTTCGGCCACGATCCCGACCAGTTGTCGTGGGCCGAAGCCGCCACGCTGGCCGTGCTGCCCAACTCCCCCGCCCTGGTCCATCCCGGACGCGGCCGACAGGCATTGCGAGCCAAACGGGACGGGCTCCTGCGCCGCCTTTTGCAGACCCGCGCGATCGACAGCACCGAATACGCCGCCGCGCTGATCGAACCGTTGCCCGCCGCACCTGAGCCGCTGCCCCGACAGGCCCCCCACCTCACCGACCGCCTCCCGGCCGGTACCGCCCTGCACTCCACCCTCGACAACACCCTCCAGCAGCGCACCCGGCAGATCGTGGACAACTACGGCCGCTGGACGCTCGCCGCCAACCACATCCGCAACGCGGCGGCCATCGTGGCCGACGTGCAGACCGGCGAAGTGCTGGCCTACGTGGGGAATATCACCCCTTCCGCCGGGAAAGACGGCTCGGCGACTGATGCCAAGGACGGGCGGGCCGTGGATATTATCCGATCGCGGCGCAGCACCGGGAGCCTCTTGAAGCCGATCCTCTACGGCGCCATGCTCAGCGAAGGGCAGATACTGCCCCGCACGCTGGTCTTCGACACGCCGCTGAATATCGCGGGCTTCACCCCGTCCAATTACAGCAAGACCTTCAGCGGCGTGGTTCCGGCCAGCGAAGCCGTGGCGCGGTCGCTCAACGTGCCGATCGTGCGAATGCTGACCCTCTACAACAGCGGCCGGCTGCTCGCCCTGCTGCGGTCGATGGGTCTGACGACCCTCGACCGCAGCGCCGACGACTACGGCGCCACGCTGATCCTCGGCGGGGCGGAAGGGACGCTGTGGGAGATGACCGGCCTTTACGCCTCGCTGGCCCGGTCGCTGAAGACCTACAACCGGACAGGGCATTACCAGACGGGGGATATGCGGGAGCTGAGTATATACAATTCACCGCATGACAATGCCGGCCCCGCTGCCCAGGCGCGAAGCGCCTCGGGGGGGTGGGCAGCGGGCCGAACACGAAACGAATACACCAACCGAATCGCCAATAAAACCGCAGGCCGAACCCGAAATGAATCCACCGCCCGGCCCTGCCCCCTCTCCCCCTCCGCCCTGTGGTATATGTTCGGGGCCATGAGCGGCGTGAACCGGCCCGAAGAGGAGGCCGCGTGGCAGGAGTTCAGCTCCATGAAACAGGTGGCATGGAAGACCGGCACCAGTTACGGCAACCGCGATGCCTGGGCCATCGGCCTCACGCCCCGCTACGCCGTGGGCGTGTGGGTCGGCAACGCCGACGGCGAAGGACGCGCCTCGATGACCGGCGTGGGCCATGCCGCACCCATTATGTTCGACATCTTCTCGATGCTCCCGGCAGCCGGGCAATGGTTCGCCGAGCCGCTGGACGACATGGAGTCCGCCGCCGTCTGCCGCCGCAGCGGGCACCGGGCTTCCCGGTGGTGCCATTCATCCGGCAACCCGGTCGATACCGTCCGCATTCCCCGTACAGGCGTCACCTCGCCGCTTTGCCCGTACCATAGACCGGTCGCATCGGACGGCGTCACGAAAGGGTGGTTCGTGCTGCCTCCCGCCGCGGAACACTATTACCGGCAGTCCGCCTCGGACTACGCCGTTCCGCCCGCCGTGACCGGCTCCCGGCCCCTGGAACTGATCTATCCGCAACAAAATGCGCTCCTCTACCTGCCCAAAGGGTTCGCCGGAGGCAAGGCGGCCACCGAAAGATTTATTTTCCGGGCGGCGCACCGTTCCGACAGCGCGACGATACACTGGCACCTCGACAACGCTTACCTCGGCTCGACCCGCTCGACGTCGGCCGCCGGGCACACCCTGTCCGCCGCCCCGGATGCCGGGGAGCACAGGCTGACCATCGTGGACGAGAGCGGCAACCGGCAACGGATACGCTTTACAGTCCTGAAATCGGACTGACCGCATCCCCTTTACTTTTTTCGCCCATATGCCGTCGGGGCTTTCTTCAACGGGAAGGCTGTTTCCCCACAGGAAAGCAATAAGGCTCCGCGCCGGATCGCGAACGCATTGGCAGCGGGTAGGCCCTTACTTCACTTCCGGCATTTCCCGGCGAGCTAAGAATTCCCGCGCCAGCGGGCCGGCTGAAGGTACATCGTTGGCCCGGAGCCAGCGGAAGCGCAACGAAGTTATCGCCGTTAACTTCGCTTCGCTTGTTTCCCTCCTCGCCGCTCGGCCATACGTGCAAGCCCGATGGCTCTCGCTGGCAGCGTCGGGTCGCCGGGGGTGGCTGCGGGCGGGCCGCTGTCGCGGGATCTTTTAACCCGCTTGAAAATGGCAAAAAACCGGGCAGCTCCGGATCGTTGGAAACGGCCCAAGGCCAACCCACGCCCACCCGATAGAAGGTGATGAAAAATTCCCTATCTTTGTTCCTTAAAAACAGGCCGATGGCACTCTATTTCCCCGAAAACTACCGTCCCAGGCTGGTTCCCGAGACCCAGGAACAGGCGATTAAAGAGATCAAAGACACCTTCCAGGCCGCCCTGGCCTCGGAATTACGCCTGCGGCGCGTGACCGCCCCGCTGTTCGTCCTCTCCGGCACCGGGATCAACGACGACCTGAGCGGCGTGGAGCGGGCCGTGAGTTTTCCGGTCAAGGATATGGGCGACGCGCGGGCCGAAGTGGTGCAGTCGCTGGCCAAGTGGAAACGCATCAAGCTGGGCGCCTACCAGATCGCGCCGGGATACGGCCTCTACACCGACATGAACGCCATCCGCGCCGACGAGGAGCTGGACAACATCCACTCGCTGTACGTCGACCAGTGGGACTGGGAGCGAACCATCCGGCCCGAAGAGCGCACCGTCGCTTTCCTCAAAGAGATCGTGCGGAAAATATACAGCGTGATGCAGGAGGTCGAGCAGGCCGTCTACCGCACCCATCCGCATATTACGCCGGTCTTACCCGGCGAGATCACCTTTGTCCATGCCCAGGAATTGCTCGACCGTTATCCTACCCTCAGCGCCAAGGAGCGCGAGAACGCCATAGCGAAAGAGTGGGGGGCCGTGTTCATCATCGGCATCGGAGACAAACTCAGCAATGGCGAGCCGCACGACAACCGCGCACCCGACTACGACGACTGGATCACGCCCAACGAGGAGGGGTACACCGGGCTGAACGGGGACATGATCCTGTGGAACCCCGTGCTGGAATCGGGCTACGAGATCACCTCGATGGGGATCCGCGTCACGCCCGACTCCCTGCGACAACAACTGGCCCTCTCCGGCAAGCTCGACGAGCGGAAAGGACTGAAATACCACCGGATGCTCCTGAACGGCGAACTGCCTTTGTCCATCGGCGGCGGGATCGGCCAGTCGCGGCTCTGCATGTTCTTCCTGCGGTGCGCACATATCGGCGAGGTGCAGGCCAGCATCTGGCCCGACGGCATGCGCGAGCAGTGCCGGACACACAACATCGAACTGAAATAAGGATACAAAAAATAAAATCACATACCTCCATGGCATCACTCAGATTCAAAGTAGTAGACGAAGCGATCCGGCGCAAAGCCCTCGACGTGCAGCTGCCGGCCGAGAGGCCTTCCGAATATTTCGGCATGTACGTGTTCAACCAGGACCGCATGCGCAAATACCTGCCCAAGAACGTCTACGAAGCCCTTGTCGACACCATGAACAACCGCACGGCCCTGAGCCGGGAGCTGGCCATGAACGTGGCCGCGGGGATGAAACAGTGGGCCATGGAGATGGGGGCCACCCATTACACCCACTGGTTCCAGCCGCTCAACGGCGGCACCGCCGAGAAACACGACGCCTTCGTGGAGCACGACGGCCACGGCGGGCTGATCGAAGAGTTCTCCGGCAAGCTGCTGATCCAGCAGGAGCCGGACGCATCGAGCTTCCCGAACGGCGGCATCCGCAACACCTTCGAGGCCCGCGGGTACTCCGCGTGGGACCCGACCTCGCCCGCTTTTATCGTGGGGAGCACCCTGTGCATCCCGACCATCTTTATCGCTTATACCGGCGAGGCCTTGGACTTCAAGACGCCGCTGCTCAAGTCCATCGCCGCGGTGGATAAGGCGGCCACAGCGGTGTGCAAGCTGTTCGACCCGAACGTCAGGAAAGTGACCGCTTTCCTGGGATGGGAACAGGAGTATTTTCTGGTGGACGAAGGGCTGTGGGCCGCGCGTCCGGATTTGATCCTGACCGGGCGCACCCTGATGGGCCACGAGAGCGCCAAGAACCAGCAGTTGGAAGACCACTACTTCGGCTCCATCCCTACGCGGGTGGCGGCGTTTATGAAAGAGTTGGACGTCGAGCTGCTCAAACTGGGGATCCCGGTCAAGACGCGGCATAACGAAGTGGCCCCGAATCAGTTCGAGCTGGCTCCGATCTACGAGGAGGCCAATTTGGCCAATGACCACAACCTGCTGTTGATGAGCGTAATCCACCGCATCGCGCGGAAACATTGCTTCCGCTGCCTGCTCCACGAAAAACCGTTCAAGGGGATCAACGGATCGGGCAAGCACAACAACTGGTCGCTGGGCACCGACACCGGGGTGAACCTCTTCTCGCCGGGCAAAACGCCGAAAGACAACCTCCTCTTCGTGACCTTCCTGGTCAACACGATGATGGCCGTCTACAAACACAACGGGCTGCTGAAGGCTTCGATCTCCAGCGCCACCAACGCGCACCGGCTGGGGGCCAACGAGGCGCCGCCGGCGATCATCTCGGTGTTCCTGGGGCGGCAGCTGAACGAAGTGCTGGACAAGATCGAAGCCAGTCAGGCCGAGGAGGCGATCAAAGTGGACGATAAATCGGGCTTCAAACTGGGGATCGCGCACATCCCGGAGCTGCTGTTGGACAACACCGACCGCAACCGCACCTCGCCGTTTGCCTTCACCGGCAACCGGTTCGAGTTCCGTGCGGTAGGCTCTTCGGCCAACTGCGGCGGGGCGCTGACGGTCATCAACACGGCCGTGGCCGACCAGCTGACCCGATTCCGCAAGGAGATCGACGAGCTGACAGCCATGCACACCCCGATCGAGAAAGCGATCTTCACCGTCCTCAAGAAATACATCAAAGAGTGCCGCCCGATCCGCTTCGACGGCAACGGCTACAGCGAGGAGTGGAAAACCGAAGCGGCCAAACGCGGCTTGGACGTGGAGACGAGTATTCCGCTGATCTTCGACCGTTTCCTGACCCCGGAGTCGATCGACCTGTTCACCTCGATGAACGTGCTGAGCGAAGTCGAGCTGCACGCCCGCACGGAGGTGGACTGGGAGACCTACACCAAGAAGGTGCAGATCGAGGCGCGGGTGCTGGGCGACCTGGCGATGAACCATATCCTTCCGGTAGCTTCGCGCTATCAGGCGGAACTGTTGGACAAGGTTTACAAAGTACACCAGATCTTCCGCGACGAGAAACGGGCCGACGCCCTCTCGCAGCGCGACGTGGAGCTGATCGAACAGATCAACGACCACATCTCGGCCATCCAGGCGCAGGTCAACGATCTGGTGAACGCCCGCAAAGTGGCCAACAAGATCTGCGGCGAACGGGCCAAGGCCATCGCCTACCATGATACCGTGGTGCCGCTGCTCGACCGGATCCGTTACCACATCGACAAACTGGAGCTAATCATCGACAACGAGATGTGGACCCTGCCGAAATACCGCGAACTGTTGTTCCTCAAATAAAACGAGCGAAAAATATTCACCGCATGAAACGACTGATGACCACTTTGATGATCGCCTCCGCGGCATTGACCGGGTGCGGCACCGGCACGCCCGCCGCCTCGCAAAACGAAGGCAACGCCCCGCTCGACACCGCCCTGACCGCTGCCGAAAAGCAGGCGCGGGTCTTTACACCCGAAGTGATGTGGAAAATGGGGCGCATAGGCTCCAGCGCCGTGTCGCCGGACGGGAAGGAGGTGCTCTACGCCCTGACCTATTATAATATGGGGGAGAACAAGGGATATACCTCTTTGTATGTGATGCCTTTCGGCGAACCGGAAAAGGCGCGGCAGATCACGAATAACACCGGTAAAGACAATTCGCCGGCGTGGGGCGTCGATGCCGCCACCGGGGCGCAGTGTATCTATTTCCTCAGTTCACGCGGCAACGACTCAAAAGGAGAGGCCACGCAGCAGCTGTGGTCGATCTCCCCGGAGGGGAACAATATGCGGCAACTTTCGGCTGTAGACGGGGGTATCACCGGCTTCGGCGTAAGTCCGAAAGGGGACAAGGTGTGGTATACGGCTGACGTACAGGTGGATTCGGTATCGTCTGCCGATATTTACGGCATGAAAGAGTCCAAGGCCCTGATCTACGACGACCTGATGGAGCGGCACTGGGACACTTGGGAAGATGGTGCGTACAGCCATATCTTCGTGGCCGACCTCAACGCGGCCGCCACCGAGGGCAACGGTTTGTCCAACGCACGGGATATCATGCCCGGTGAGCCGTGGGACGCGCCGACGGCACCTTACTTCGAGATGAGCGAGATCGGCTGGAATAACGCCGGCACGCAACTGGCTTATACGTGCAAAAAGCTGACGGGGTATGAGTATTCGATGAGTACGAACAGCGACATCTACCTTTATACCTTAGCCGACGGTTCGACGAAAAACCTGACCGAAGGGATGCCGGGGTACGACAAGTACCCGGTTTTCTCGCCGGACGATACCAAGATCGCGTGGCAGAGCATGGAACGCGCCCGGAACGAGTCGGACAAAGACCGGCTGTTCGTAATGGACTTGGCTACCGGGACGAAAAGCTATGTCACCGACGGGTTCGACTACAACGCAGCCAACCTGCGGTGGACGCCGGACGGCACGAGCATCTACTTTATCGCCCCGATCGAGGCGACGCACCAGATCTGCCGGGCCGATCTTTCCGACGGGAACCGTATCACGGTGCTGACTGCCGGGGATCATGACTATACGGGTTTCAGCGTGGCATTCCCGAATGCCGCGGTGGCCGGATCGTCGGCCGTATGCGGAACGGGTGTCGACGAGGCGGTGATCGTGGCCGAGAAGACCACCTTGAAGATGGCGCCGGAGCTCTTTGCGGTGAACGCCGTGGACGGGAAGGACACCCAGATTACATTCATTAACAAGGAGATTTACGACAACGTCGATATGGGCGACGTGCAGAAACGGTGGGTGGCGACGACCGACGGAAAGCGGATGCTGACGTGGGTGATCCTGCCGCCGGACTTCGACAGCACGAAGAAATACCCGACCCTGCTTTACTGTCAGGGCGGCCCGCAGAGCGTCGTTTCGCAGCGGTGGAGCTACCGCTGGAACTTCGAGCTGATGGCGGCGCAGGGCTATATCGTGGTGGCGCCGAACCGGCGCGGCCTGCCGTCGTTCGGGCAGGAATGGCTCGACCAGATTTCCGGCGACTACAGCGGGCAGAACATCCGCGACTACCTCTCGGCCATCGACGACGTGTCGCGGGAGCCGTGGGTGGATATCGAGCGGCGGGGTTGCGTGGGGGCTTCGTACGGGGGGTACTCGACATTCTATTTAGCGGGACACAGCGACCGCCGGTTCAAGGCTTTTATCGCCCACTGCGGGATGTTCAATCTCGAAAGCTTCTACGGCGAGACGGAGGAGCTCTGGTTCCCGAACAACGACCTCGGCGGCGCTTACTGGGAGCGGCCGGGCAACAAGGTGGCGGATCGTTCGTATGCCAACTCGCCGCACCTGGCGGTCAATAACTGGTACGCGCCGATCCTGATTATCACGGGGGCCAAGGATTTCCGCATCCCGTTCACGCAGAGTTTGCAGGCATTCACCGCTGCGCGGGCACACGGCATTCCGTCGCGGCTGGTCTACTTCGAGGACGAGGGACACCAGGTCTTCAAACCGCAGAACTCGATCGTCTGGAACAACGAGTTCTTCGGCTGGCTGGACAAGTATGTGAAGAAATAATTTCACGCGAAGCTAAGCACGGCCCCTTTCTGATACAGAACGGGGCCTTTTTGTTGCCTGATATTGCGGTTTCGGGAAAAATGGCTATCTTTGCACCATGCTACGCGACATCGGGTCGGTTGGCCGAGTGGCTAGGCAGAGGTCTGCAAAACCTCGTACAGCAGTTCGAATCTGCTACCGACCTCAGAATAAACGGGTTATTAATTTGAGTTTCAAATTAATAACCCGTTTTACATTCAACCCCGGCATTTACACTCTGGCCACCCTGCAATAGACGCCTCGATCGAATCATTGTGCTGTCAAAATCGGTCGGCCGGCTTACAGGAACAGCCTTCCAGATGATCGTTCACAAAGCCTGTGGCCTGCAGATGGGCGTAACAAATGGTGGAACCGAAGAATTTGAATCCCCGTTTTTTCATATCCTTGCTCATGGCATCCGACTCTGGGGAGGTGGCGGGAATCTGGCTCAGGGTCGTGAAACGGTTGACGACAGGTTTCCCGTCGGGAAAGAATGACAAAGTATACCGGTAGAAACTGCCGAACTCCTTCTGAATATCCATAAACAGTTTCGCATTGTTGATCGTGCTGGTGATCTTCAGCCGGTTCCTGATGATCCCGTCGAACTGCATCAACCGGTCCACATCTTCCGACGTCATTTTCGCTACCTTCTGAACATCGAAGTTGTGGAATGCTTTCCTGTACCCCTCCCGTTTGCGGAGGATCGTGATCCAGGCCAGTCCCGCCTGGGCGCTTTCGAGCACCAGAAACTCGAACAGGGTTCGGTCGTCGGTCACGAGCCTGCCCCACTCTTCGTCATGGTATTTTATATACAATTCGTCCGTCCCGGCCCAACCGCAACGCGCATCGATCAGATCATTCATAGCCATATTATCAGTGTCTTTTATGCAAATATACGAAAAGGGCAACTGTATCCGAAGAAAAGCATTTTTCAACGAAGAAACGGCCGAATCCCCGGCGGGAACGACTCTTTTTCACTCCCGGCTGCCGTTTTGCCCAGTATTTGCAGTATGTCTCCCTACACACTCAAAAACCGGCAGCCATGAAAACACACCCACAGCCCGACCGGCTCGACGCCGCCGAAAGGCACGAACTGTCCGACAGCGCGTTCGGCATCCCCGAAACCCGTGAATTCCCCCTGCCCGACGCCGCCCACGTGCGCGCCGCAGAGGCCTACTTCCGCTACGCCCCGGAACAGTACAAATCCGAATTGGCCCGCAACATCCTGGACAAAGCGCAACAGTTCGGCGTGCATGTCCAAAGTCCGACCATCCTCGAATGGGCCGGTAAAAAATGATCCCGATACCCCGGAAACAGGGATATCCTTCCCGGAATTTCCCCCTTTTTAGGGAATTCCCGCACCCGGACACAATCCATAGCTTTGTAATAAATGCAGAGAAACAAAGCCATGGTAATCGAAATGTTTTTTACGCAAGCACATTCGTGACCATCGAAGCCATCGCCCCTTAAGCCGGCATCGGCCGGTGGCCATGACCTTTTTGCCAGCTAAAACCGAAAGTACCGTACCTTCAGGCCGGCTAACCGCTAATCCCATTCATCCCATTATATTCTTTATCATCGTTTGTTATGCCCTTGCGGCGGCCCGGTTACCGACGGGCCGCCGCAAGTGTTTGGTGCAAACCGGCTGAAACAGGTTGGAATCCCCGCAGGGTTGGCTTACTTTTGTACCGTAAATCCAACAAAACAAACCTGCCATGAAGAAAATCTTTACCCTCCTGTCAGTCGCGGCCTTCGCCGCAACGGGCGTAACCCACGCCCAGTTCAAACTGAACAAGGCCCTGGGGGCCGGAGCCAAAGTGGTCAAGGCCGCCACCCTGAGCGACGCACAGGTCGAAGGCTATGTCAAAGAGTATATCCAGTGGATGGACGAGCACAATCCGGTCTGCGAGGGCGACGACCCGTTCGCGGTGCGGCTGGCAAAAATCACGGAAAAGATCCATGTCGACGGGCTCAATATCAAGGCTTACCGGGTGAGGGACGTCAATGCGTTCGCTTGCGCGGATGGCAGCATCCGGGTTTTCGCGGGCCTGATGCAGATCATGACGGACGAGGAGATCCTGGGGGTGATCGGCCACGAGATCGGCCATGTGATGAACAAGGATAGCAAGGACGCTTTCCGCACGGCACTGCTGGCATCGGCCCTGCGCGACGGCATAAGCTCGGCGGGCGGCACAGCCTCCAAATTGTCGGATTCGCAGCTGGGTGACCTGGGCGAAGCGGTGACCAATTCAAAGTTCTCACAGAAGCAGGAGTACGCGGCGGACGAATACGGCTACAATTTCCTGAAGTCGCACGGCGAAAATCCGTGGGCGATGGCCCTGTCGTTCGAGAAGCTGAAAAAAATGGAGCAGGAGATGGGAGCGGACAAGAGCAGCAAGGTTCAACAGCTGTTCTCGACGCACCCGGACCTCGAAAACCGGATCAAACGGATGTCGGACAAGGCTACGACGGACGGTTTCGAACGGCCGGAAATGACGGCTCCCGAAACCGCGGAATAATCGATCTTTTATTTGTACGTACTCGCAGGGGACTGCCGCTTTTTTCAAAAAGCGGCCCCGTTGGGCTTCCGGGCTTCAACTACGCGTATCGGCGGCGAGCATAGCGAGCCGCGCAGGCCGGAGCCACCCCCGGCGGAGGCCTGCAACTGCGCTGCGCTTGTTTTGGCTCCGCTGGCTCTGGCCCCATCCTTGGGGCCAAAGCTAAGACTGTGATAGATTTAGGATGCGCCAACATCCTCGAAAGTTTGGCTTCGCCTTCCTCCTCCTTGCAAGGCATAGCCCGCCAGCGGTCTCTGCTCTTGCTTCGAGCGTCGGTTTTCTGGTTCTCTTTGTTCACGACCGACGCAGCAGCCGAGCGCCATCAAGCCGGCTTGAATGGCCGAGGCGCAAGGAGAAACCGAGTAGCGTACCGAAACCACAGACCGCTGGCGGGCTTTAGTGAGGTAGCACGAGGAAACCGCAGGCAAAACGAGCGAAGCGAAATTAAAAAGAACAGTCCTCTCCGGCACCGTGCTAAATAAAAGATCATATAAAAAGCCGGGGGCGGTTCCGTTAAGGAACCGCCCACCGGCTTTTCAATCATACGACGGATATTACTCCGCGGTCAGCCCTTCCGCAGCCGCCTCGGCCGCAGAAGCCATGGCATCGGCAGGCCCGACGATCAGGTCCTGGAACTGGCGCGTCCCCGTCCCGGCCGGAATAAGGTGCCCGCAGATCACATTCTCCTTCAGCTTCTCGAGCGGATCGACTTTCGCGTTGATGGCCGCCTCGTTCAGCACCTTGGTAGTCTCCTGGAACGAAGCCGCCGACATAAAGCTGCTGGTCTGCAACGCCGCGCGGGTAATCCCCTGCAACACCTGGTTCGAAGTGGCAGGCACCGCATCGCGCACCTCCACCTCACGCAAATCCTTGCGCCGCAGCGTGGAGTTCTCGTCCCTCAACTGGCGCAGCGTGATGATCTGCCCGGCATGCAGCGCGGTGGAATCCCCGGCGTCGGTAACGACTTTCTTCTCGTAGATATCGTCGTTCTCCTCCATGAAGTCCCATTTGTCCACGATCTGCTCCGGCAGGAACCGCGTGTCGCCCGGATCCTCGATCCGCACCTTGTTCATCATCTGGCGGACGATGATCTCGAAGTGCTTGTCGTTGATCTTCACCCCCTGCATGCGGTACACCTCCTGAATCTCGTTCACGATGTACTCCTGCACCTTGGTCGGCCCCTGGATCGACAAAATATCATCCGGCGTAATCGCCCCGTCCGAAAGCGGCATCCCCGCACGGATATAGTCGTTCTCCTGCACCAGGATCTGCCTTGAGAGCGGCACGAGGTACTTCTTCACCTCGCCGGTGCGCGAAGTCACGGCGATCTCGCGGTTACCGCGCTTAATCTTCCCGAACGAAACCTCGCCGTCGATCTCCGACACCACCGCCGGATTCGAAGGGTTACGCGCCTCGAACAGCTCCGTCACGCGGGGCAGACCCCCGGTGATGTCGCCCGCCTTGCCCACGGCGCGCGGGATCTTGATCAGAATATCGCCGGCATTCACCTTGGCGTTCTCCTTGACCACGATATGCGCCCCCACCGGCAGGTTGTACTGCTTCTGCTCGTCGCCGCTCTTGTCGAGAATCTTGATGACCGGGTTCTTGGTCTTGTCACGCGACTCGATAATCACCTTCTCGCGGTAGCCGGTCGTCTCATCCGACTCCTCGCGGTAGGTGACATTCTCGATCACGCTGTCGAAGGTGACCTTACCGCCGAACTCACTCACGATAACGGCGTTGTACGGATCCCACTCGCACAGTAGGTCCCCTTTGGAAACCTTGTCGCCGCTGTTCACATACAGCGTCGCCCCGTACGGCAGGTTCGCGTTATACAAGGTCGCCCCCGTATTGTTGTCCACGATCCGCAGGTCGGCCAGACGGCTAATGACCATATATACCTTCCGGCCCGTATCATCCTTCCGCTCGACCATCTTGAGCTCGTCGATCTCGATGTGGCCGTCATATCTGGCCACGATCTTGTTGTCGGCAGCCGAGCCGCCGGCAACCCCCCCGACGTGGAAGGTACGGAGCGTCAGCTGTGTCCCCGGCTCGCCGATGGACTGCGCCGCGATGACGCCGACCACCTCGCCCTTCTGCACCATACGCCCGGTCGCTAAGTTCCGCCCATAGCACTTCGCGCACACCCCTTTCCGGGATTCGCAGGTCAGCACCGAGCGGATCTCGACCATCTCGATCGGAGACTCCTCGATCGCCTTGGCGATATCCTCGGTGATCTCCTCCCCGGCCTTCACGATCAGTTCGTTGTTCAGCGGGTTGTAAATATCATGGACAGACGTCCGCCCCAGTATACGTTCATAGAGCGACTGCACCACCTCTTCGTTGCGCTTGATGGCCGTAGCCTGCAAGCCGCGCAAGGTTCCGCAGTCCTCCTCGTTGATAATCACGTCTTGCGCCACATCCACCAGACGACGGGTCAGGTAACCCGCGTCGGCGGTCTTCAACGCCGTATCCGCCAGACCCTTACGCGCACCGTGCGTCGAGATGAAGTACTCCAGCACCGACAACCCCTCCTTGAAGTTCGAGAGGATCGGGTTCTCGATAATCTGCGCCGCTTCGGCCGTAGATTTCTGCGGCTTGGCCATCAGGCCGCGCATCCCGGACAGCTGCCGGATCTGCTCCTTCGAACCGCGGGCCCCGGAGTCCAGCATCATGTAGACCGGGTTGAAGCCCTGATCGTCTTCCGTGAGCTGCTTGAGCACCGTGTGGGTCAGTTTCGAGTTGGTGTGCGTCCAGATGTCGATGATCTGGTTGTAGCGCTCGTTGTTGGTGATGAAACCCATGTTGTAGTTCTCCATCACCTCGGCCACCTGGTTGTAACCGTCCTGCACCAGATCTTCCTTCTCCTTCGGGATGATGACCGCATCCAGATTGAAGCTCAGCCCCCCCCGGAATGCCATGCGGTACCCCAGCGCCTTGATGTCGTCGAGGAAGTTGGCTGTGATGGCCGCGCCGCACTGCTTCATCACGTCCCCGATGATGTCGCGGAGCGATTTCTTGGTCAGCAGCAGGTTGATGTACCCCACCTGCTTCGGCACCACCTGATTGAAGATGATCCGCCCCACAGTCGTGTCGATAATCTTGCCAGCCTCCAAGCGCAATTTGACTTCCGCATGCAGGTCGACACGCCCTTCATTGTGCGCGATAATAGCCTCCTCGGCCGAATAGAACACCAGTCCTTCGCCCTTGACACCCTTGCGCGGCTTGGTGATGTAGTACAGCCCCAGGACCATGTCCTGCGACGGCACGGTGATCGGCGCCCCGTTGGCCGGGTTCAGGATATTGTGCGAGCCCAGCATCAAGAGCTGCGCCTCCAGGATGGCGGCATTGCCCAGCGGCAGGTGAACCGCCATCTGGTCGCCGTCGAAGTCGGCGTTGAATGCCGTACAGGCCAGCGGGTGCAGCTGCAACGCCTTCCCTTCGATCAGTTTCGGCTGGAACGCCTGAATCCCCAATCGGTGCAGGGTAGGAGCGCGGTTCATCAGCACCGGGTGCCCCTTGATGACGTTTTCGAGGATGTCCCAGATCACCGGATCCTTGCGGTCGATAATCTTCTTCGCACTCTTGACCGTCTTCACGATCCCGCGCTCGATCAGTTTGCGCACCACGAACGGCTTGTAAAGTTCCGCCGCCATGTCCTTCGGGATCCCCATCTCGTGCATCTTCAACTCCGGCCCCACGACGATCACCGAACGTGCCGAGTAGTCCACACGCTTCCCAAGCAAGTTCTGACGGAAACGCCCCTGTTTCCCCTTCAGCGAGTCTGACAGCGACTTCAGCGGCCGATTGCTTTCCGTTTTAACCGCATTGCTCTTGCGGCTGTTGTCGAACAGCGAGTCCACCGCCTCCTGCAACATACGCTTCTCGTTACGCAGAATAACCTCCGGCGCCTTAATTTCAATAAGTCGCTTCAACCGGTTGTTGCGGATAATCACCCGGCGGTACAGGTCGTTCAGGTCGGAAGTCGCAAAACGCCCCCCGTCCAGCGGCACCAGCGGCCGCAGCTCCGGCGGAATCACGGGAATGACCCGCATAATCATCCACTCCGGCTTATTCACCTCCCGACTGGCGCGGAACGCTTCCACCACATTCAGCCGCTTCAAAGCCTCGCTCTTGCGCTGCTGCGACGTCTCCGTCGAAGCCTTGTGCCTGAGCGAGTACGACAACTCGTCCAGGTCGACCCGCTGGAGCATCATCTCCAGCGCCTCGGCGCCCATCATCGCGATGAACTTGTTCGGGTCGGAATCCTCCAGCGCCCGGTTCCCCTTGGGCAGGGTGTCGAGAATATCGAGGTACTCCTTCTCGGTCAGCAGATCGCCCTCTTCGACCCCCTCGGCCGCCCCTTTCTGGATCACGATGTACCGCTCGTAGTAGATGATCATGTCCAGTTTCTTGGTCGGGATCCCCAGCAGGTACCCGATCTTGTTGGGCAGGCTGCGGAAATACCAGATGTGCGCCACCGGCACCACCAGCTGGATATGCCCCATCCGCTCCCGCCTTACCTTCTTCTCGGTCACCTCGACGCCGCAGCGGTCGCAGACGATCCCTTTGTACCGGATGCGCTTGTACTTGCCGCAGTGGCACTCGTAGTCCTTGACCGGGCCGAAAATGCGCTCGCAGAACAGGCCGTCGCGCTCCGGCTTGTAAGTCCGGTAGTTGATGGTTTCCGGCTTGAGCACTTCGCCGCTCGACTTTTCGAGGATCTGCTCCGGCGATGCCAGCGAGATGGTTATCTTCTGATAATTTCCCGTGGCTTTGTTATCTTTATTATATGCCATAATCGTTTTTGTTCCTTGTTGAATGTGAAAGTATGATATGCCTCCCGCGTAATAACGGTATTACTCAAGCTTGACGTTCAGCCCCAGGCCGCCGAGTTCGTGCAGCAGCACGTTCATGGCTTCCGGTATACCCGGCTGCGGCATGTTGTCGCCTTTCACAATCGCTTCGTATGCTTTGGCACGGCCCACCACGTCGTCCGACTTGATGGTCAGGATCTCCTGGAGGATGTTGGCGGCCCCGAACGCCTCAAGGGCCCAGACCTCCATCTCCCCGAACCGCTGGCCCCCGAACTGCGCCTTACCGCCCAGCGGCTGCTGGGTGATGAGCGAGTACGGGCCGATCGAACGGGCGTGCATCTTGTCGTCGACCATGTGGCCGAGTTTCAGCATGTAGATGACCCCGACGGTCGCCGGCTGGTGGAACATTTCGCCCGTGCCCCCGTCATAGAGGTACGTGCGGCCGCTGTGCGGAATCCCCGCCTTTTCGGCATACTCGTTGATCTCGTCCAGGGTGGCCCCGTCGAAGATAGGAGTCGCGAATTTAACCCCCAGCTCGCGCCCGGCCCAGCCCAAGACAGTCTCGTAAATCTGGCCCAAGTTCATACGGCTCGGTACCCCCAGCGGGTTCAGCACGATGTCCACGATGGTTCCGTCCGCGAGGAACGGCATATCCTCGTCGCGCACCACCTTCGCCACGATCCCCTTGTTCCCGTGCCGGCCGGCCATCTTGTCACCCACGCGCAGCTTGCGCTTCTTGGCGATGTAGACTTTCGCCAGCTGGATGATCCCCGAAGGAAGCTCGTCCCCGTTGGTGATATTGTATTTCTCCCGCTTCAAGTGGGCGTCCATCTCCTTGTACTTGATAATGAAGTTGTTGATGAGTGCCTTGATCAACTCGTTCTTCTCCTTGTCGGAAGTCCACTTGACCGGATTGATATTCAGGTAATCGAGCTCGCTGAGCATTTTCTGGGTGAACTTGGTTCCCTTTTCGATCACCTCCATGCCGAAATAGTCCTGCACCCCGGTCGCCGTCTTCCCATTGACCAGCGTCCAGAGCTTCGACACCAGCACGTCCCGCAACGCAGCCACTTCCTTGCTGAAAGCCGCTTCCGCCTTTTCGATCTGCGCCTTCTCGCTCTGCTTGCCCTTCTTGCCGGACTCTTTGCCCGCGCGGGTGAACAGTTTCTTGTCCACCACGACCCCGTACAGCGACGGCTGCGCCTTCAGCGAAGCGTCCTTCACGTCCCCGGCCTTGTCGCCGAAGATCGCCCGAAGGAGTTTCTCCTCCGGACTGGGATCGCTCTCGCCCTTCGGCGTGATCTTACCGATCAGGATATCCCCCGGCTTGACATTGGCCCCGATACGGATCACCCCGTTCTCGTCCAAATCCTTGGTAGCGTCCTCGCTGACGTTCGGAATGTCGCTGGTCAGTTCCTCGACACCGCGCTTGGTGTCGCGCACCTCCATGATGTACTCGTCCACGTGCACCGAGGTGAAAATATCCTCGCGCATCATGCGTTCCGAGATCACGATGGCGTCCTCGAAGTTGTAGCCCTGCCACGGCATGAACGCCACTTTGAGGTTCCGCCCCAGCGCCAGTTCCCCGTTGTCGGTGGAGTATCCCTGGGTCAGGATCTGCCCCGGCACCACCCGGTCGCCCTTGCGCACCATCGGCTTCAAGGTAATAGAGGTACTCTGGTTGGTTTTCCGGTATTTCGGCAGTTTGTAAACGGTCACCTCCGGATCGAAGCTGACGAATTTCTCGTCTTCCGTCCGGTCGTATTTGATATGGATCTCCGTGGAGTCCGAGTGCACCACTTCGCCCTCACGTTCCGCCACCACCTGCGTGCGGCTGTCACCCACAACAGCCCCTTCCAGACCGGTACCCACGATCGGAGCCTCCGCCCGTAAGAGCGGCACCGCCTGGCGCATCATGTTCGAACCCATCAATGCACGGTTGGCATCATCGTGTTCCAGGAATGGAATCAGCGACGCCGCAATGGATGCGATCTGGTTCGGCGCCACGTCCATCAGCTGCACCTGATCCGGCGTCACGACAGGAAAGTCCCCGTCCAATCTGGCCTTGATCTGCTCGTCGGTCAGCGTCCCGTCGTTGGCCACGGTAGCCTCCGCCTGCGCGATCACCAGCCCTTCCTCCTCCTCGGCAGAGTAGAATTGAATATCGTCGTTATTGGTATCCACCTTGCCTGCCTCGACCTTCCGGTACGGCGTCTCGATGAAGCCCATGTCGCTGATCTTCGCGAACACGCACAGCGACGAGATCAGACCGATGTTCGGCCCTTCCGGCGTCTCGATCGGACACAAACGCCCGTAATGCGTATAATGCACGTCTCGCACCTCGAAGCCCGCACGTTCGCGCGACAGACCGCCCGGCCCCAAGGCCGACAAACGCCGTTTGTGCGTCAGTTCCGCCAGCGGGTTGGTCTGGTCCATAAACTGGCTCAGCTGGTTCGTCCCGAAGAACGAATTGATAACGCTCGACAAAGTCTTGGCGTTAATCAAATCGACCGGCGTGAACACCTCGTTGTCGCACACGTTCATCCGCTCGCGGATCGTCCGCGCCATACGCGCAAACCCCACTGAAAATTGATTCGCCAACTGTTCCCCCACAGTCCGCACCCGTCGATTGCTGAGGTGGTCGATATCGTCCACATCGGTCTTCGAGTTGATCAGCTGGATCAGGTACTTGATAATGGCGATCATATCCTCCCGCGTCAGCACCTTCACCTCGCTCGGAATGTCGAGATTCAGTTTCTTGTTGATCCGGAAACGCCCTACGTCCCCCAAATCATACCGTTTGTCCGAGAAGAAGAGCTTGTCGATCACGTCGCGGGCCGTCGCCTCGTCCGGCGGCTCGGAGTTGCGCAGCTGCCTGTAAATATAGACCACCGCCTCTTTCTCTGAATTACACGGGTCTTTCTGCAACGTATTGTAAACGATCGAGAAGTCGCTGGCCGACGCCTGCTCCTTGTGTAAGAGCAAAGTTTTTTCGCCCGACTCCAGAATATCGTCGATATGCTCCTCGCCGAGAACCGTCTCGCGGTCGATAATGATCTCGTTACGTTCGATGGAAACCACCTCGCCGGTATCCTCGTCCACGAAATCCTCCGTCCACGACTTCAGCACCCTCGCCGCCAGCTTCCGCCCCACAGCCTTCTTCAAATTGGCCTTGTTGACTTTGATCTCGTCCGCCAGGTCGAAAATCTCAAGTATCTGCCGGTCGCTTTCGAAGCCGATAGCCCGCAACAAAGTGGTGACAGGCAACTTCTTCTTCCGATCGATATAGGCGTACATGACATTGTTGATGTCGGTAGCGAACTCGATCCACGAGCCTTTGAACGGAATGATACGCGCACTGTAGAGCTTCGTCCCGTTCGAGTGCATGCTCTGGCCGAAGAATACCCCCGGCGAGCGATGCAGCTGCGAGACGATCACGCGCTCGGCCCCGTTGATAACGAAGGTCCCGCGCGGGGTCATATACGGCACGGCGCCGAAATACACATCCTGAATAACCGGGTCGAAATCCTCGTGCTCCGGGTCGGTGCAGTACAGTTTCAGCTTCGCCTTGAGCGGCACGCTGTAGGTCAGCCCGCGCTCCAGGCACTCGTCGATGGAGTATCTCGGCGGGTCGATATAGTAGTCGATAAATTCGAGTACGAAATTGTTCCTCGTATCGGTAATGGGGAAGTTCTTCATGAAAACCTTATACAGCCCTTCGTCCAAGCGATTTTCGGCCGTGGTTTCGAGCTGGAAAAAGTCTTTGAAGGATTTCAGCTGCACCTCCAGAAAGTCGGGATAGTCCATCCTGAGGTTCGACGAGGCGAAACTGATTCGCTGCGGCTTGGCGGCCTGAACGGGCGCCGGGGTCACAGCTTCGGAATGCGTGGTGTTTGAAGGCATGTTCTTTGGTTACGGAATGAGTAATGTTTCTGAACAGCGCTAAAGGATCCCGGAACGTATATTTTACCAGGCCGTTCCGGAAAGTTCCGGAGTGTTTCATGTGCGCCGGATTTTAGCGAAATCCGCCCCACAACTCTGCTCCTTCACTCTGATTGCCTGTGATGTCTTAAAAGCGGGAGCCCGTTACGAACGGTTTCCGCGGCTCCGGTATTGTCCTCCGCGACAAGGCGGGTTCAAAAACCAGAAAAAGGCGCAAGGCCCACGTATGTGAGCCCTACACCGTTTATAGTTCCCAAAGCCTTTATTTCCTGCACATTACGCCGAAAATAAACTTGTGGCCCCGGAAAAAAGGTTCGAACTATTTCAGTTCTACTTCCGCACCAGCTTCTTCGAGCTGAGCTTTCAGCGATTCGGCTTCTTCTTTCGAAACGCCTTCTTTCACTGCTTTCGGAGCGCCGTCTACCAGGTCTTTAGCCTCTTTCAGGCCCAGACCGGTCAGTTCTTTCACGACTTTCACCACCTGCAGTTTGGCCTGACCACCCGATTTGAGGATCACGTCGAAAGAGGTCTTCTCAGCGGCACCGCCTGCTTCGCCACCTGCTGCCGGAGCGGCAACGGCAACAGCCGCAGCTGCCGGTTCGATACCATACTCGTCTTTGAGGATAGTAGCCAGTTCGTTTACTTCTTTTACGGTCAGGTTTACCAGCGATTCTGCCAGTGCTTTGATGTCTGCCATCTTGGTTTATTGTTTAGAAAAGTTATTAAAATTGCTTGTTTGCCTCCTTCCGAGGGATCTTACCGCTGCCTTCCGGTTCCCTGCCCCACGCTGCCGGAGATCCGTCGGAACGGAATTTCCGCTTAAGCGTCTGTCACGGACAGCATGTCGAACCTACATCGGATCGCGCCCCTCTTCTTCGGGTTACAAACGGGTTGTTTTTTGTTTGAAGTAATCTTCGCGGAGTCACGCCGCCGAAAAAGCGGCCATAAGTTCCGCCAAGAGCATTACTGCGCCCGGTTTTCCAGGGTCTTGACCAGACCTGCGATCTTGCCGCCCGCAGAGCCCTGCAGCGCCGAGATAACGTTCTTGGCCGGAGACTGGAGCAGTGCGATAACGTCGCCGATAAGCTCTTCGCGCGATTTGATGTTGACCAGCGCATCCAGCGAGGTCTCCCCCACGTACACGCATTCGTCCACATAAGCCGCCTTGAGCATCGGTTTTTCGCCGCCTTTCTCTTTCCGGAAAGCCTTGATCAGTTTTGCCGGCGCGTTCCCGGTGTTCGAGAACATGATGGAGGTCGAGCCTTCCAGAACGGTCACCAGTTCGGCGTCCGCCTTGCCGGTCTGTTCCAACGCCTTGCCCAGCAAGGTGTTCTTCACGACGATAAGCTTGATCTCCTTTTCGAAGCAGCTTCTGCGCAGGGCAGCGGTCTGCTCCGCGTTCATGCCCGAAATGTCGGCCAGGTAAAAGTGCGTATAGGTCCCGAGCTGATCGGCTAAACTCTTGATTACTTCGGATTTTTCTTCCTTTCTCATCTCAATGTCTTGTTGTTAGTCGATTAGTCAACGGATTTCGGATCGATCTGCAGGCCCGGACTCATCGTGGAAGAGAGGTAAATGCTCTTCACGTAGGTCCCTTTGGCCGCAGCCGGTTTGAGTTTCAGGATGGTGTGCAGGAACTCTTTGGCATTCTCTTCGATCTGTTTGGCATCGAAAGAGACCTTGCCGATCGACGTATGCACGATCCCGAATTTATCGACTTTGAAGTCGATCTTACCCGCTTTGACCTCTTCGACGGCTTTGCCGACTTCCATGGTCACGGTGCCGGTCTTGGGGTTCGGCATCAGGCCGCGCGGCCCGAGGATACGACCCAGCGCACCGACCTTGGCCATCACGTTCGGGGTGCAGATGATCACATCCACGTCCGTCCACCCCCCTTTGATCTTCTCCACGTACTCTTCGAGCCCGACGAAGTCGGCCCCGGCCGCGGTGGCTTCGGCTTCCTTGTCCGGGGTGCAGAGCACCAGCACGCGCACGGTCTTCCCCGTCCCATGCGGCAGCGTCACCACGCCGCGGACCATCTGGTTCGCCTTGCGCGGGTCCACTCCCAAACGCACGTCGATATCGACGGATGCATCGAACTTGGTGAAGGTTATTTCCTTGAGGAGAGCGGCAGCTTCGTCAACTTTGAGAACCTTTCCGGGTTCCACTTTGGCCAGGACTGCTTTTCTGTTTTTCGTAAGTTTCATTGTGTTCTGACTTTTACTCCTTATTTGTTAGGAAATTCACCCGTTACGCTGATCCCCATGCTCCGTGCCGTCCCGGCAACCATGCGCATGGCGGATTCGACGGTAAAGCAGTTCATGTCTTCCATCTTCTCCTTGGCGATCTGTTCGATCTGGTCCCAGCTCACGGAAGCCACTTTCTTACGGTTCGGTTCTGCGGAACCGGACTGGATTTTCGCTGCTTCCTTAAGCTGTACGGCCACCGGCGGCTGTTTTACGATGAAGTCGAACGATTTATCGCTGTAAACAGTGATAACGACCGGCAACACCTTACCTGCCTTGTCCTGCGTTTTAGCATTGAACTGCTTGCAGAACTCCATGATGTTCACGCCCTTGGAACCCAGGGCCGGCCCTACGGGCGGCGAAGGATTGGCGGCACCACCTTTGATTTGCAGTTTAATGAAACCTGCAACCTCTTTTGCCATAGCTTTTTTCCTTTGAAACACGAATTGCGACCCCTGTCCGAGTCAAGGACGGGTTCCGCAAAAAATGCCTCGTTAACAAATGTTAGTTACTCTTTTTCTACCTGCATAAAACTCAGTTCCATCGGAGTCTTACGCCCGAATATCTTGACCGAAACCTGAAGTTTCTTACGCTCGTTGTCGACTTTCTCGATCGTGCCGACGAAGGAAGCAAAAGGTCCGTCGATCACTTTCACGGATTCGCCTTCCACGTAAGGAGTTTCGTTTTCCTCCTCCTGCGTGGCCAGCTCGTCCACACGACCCAGGATACGGCTCACCTCCTGCGCCCGTAACGGCGTAGCTTGCAGTGAGGATTCCTTGGTGTCGCTCAGAAAACCGAGCACATTGGGAGCGTTGCGCAAGATATGCGGTATTTCGCCCACGAGGGCGGCCTGGACTAATACGTATCCCGGATACGAGATGCGTTCCTTGGTAATTTTCTTACCGCCCCGCACCTGGTAAACTTTCTCGGTAGGAATCAGCACCTGGGCGATATAGTCTTCGAGGTGCAAAGTGCGGATCTCGGCGTCGAGATACTCTTTGACCTTTTTTTCCTTACCGCCGATGGCACGCACGACGTACCATTCCATGACCGGTTTTTCTCCGTTGCTCATAGCCTCTGCTGAAATAGTCTTCCCGAAAATTAATAAAGGATACTGTATATGCCCTTCATGATGGTCTCAAAGCTAAGATCCATGGCCAGGATGATCAGCGCGAGGATCAGGGAAGCGATCATGACCACGATCGCGCTGTTCTGGAGCGAGCTCCAACTGGGCCAGGTCACTTTGTGGACCAGTTCATTATATGCTTCTTTAACGTAAGTAGCTTTCATAGCTTGTTTTCGTTTGGCAGGGGTGGAGAGATTCGAACTCCCATCAACGGTTTTGGAGACCGCTATTCTGCCCTTGAACTACACCCCTGTAAAAAGAGGCGGCGCGGTAAGCACCGCCTCATGTGTATAACATCCCTTTCGGGAAAGAGTTACGCGATGATTTCGGTGATCTGGCCTGCACCCACCGTACGGCCGCCTTCGCGGATAGCGAAACGCAGACCTACGTTGATAGCCACCGGATAGATCAGTTCCACGGTAATGGTGACGTTGTCGCCCGGCATGACCATTTCAACGCCTGCCGGCAGTTCCACTTCACCCGTTACGTCCAGGGTACGCAGGTAGAACTGCGGACGGTATTTGTTGTGGAACGGGGTGTGGCGGCCGCCTTCTTCCTTCTTCAGGATGTAGACCTCTGCCTTGAATTTGGTGTGCGGGGTGATGGAACCCGGTTTGGCAACGACCATACCGCGTTTCACCTCTTTCTTGTCGATACCGCGCATCAGCAGACCTACGTTGTCCCCTGCTTCCCCTTCGTCGAGGAGTTTGCGGAACATTTCGACGCCGGTACATACCGATTTCTTCGATTTTTCGCCGAGACCTACGATCTCAACCTCGTCGCCCACATGGATGACACCGGTTTCGATACGGCCGGTCAGCACGGTACCGCGGCCGGTGATCGAGAACACGTCCTCGACCGGCATCAGGAACGGTTTTTCGTTTTCGCGCGGCGGGATCGGAATATATTCGTCCACAGCGGTCATCAGTTCCATGATCTTGTCTTCCCACTGTGCTTCGCCGTTCAGGCCGCCCAGTGCGGAACCGCGGATGATCGGGGCGTTATCGCCGTCGAATTCGTATTTGCTCAGCAGGTCGCGAACTTCCAGCTCAACGAGGTCGAGCATTTCGGGGTCGTCCACCATGTCGCATTTGTTCAGGAACACAACGATACGCGGTACGTTCACCTGGCGGGCCAGCAGCACGTGCTCGTTGGTCTGGGGCATCGGACCGTCGGTAGCGGCAACCACGAGGATCGCGCCGTCCATCTGGGCGGCACCGGTAACCATGTTCTTCACATAGTCGGCGTGGCCCGGGCAGTCTACGTGTGCGTAGTGACGGTTAGCGGTAGAGTACTCTACGTGCGAGGTGTTGATGGTGATACCGCGTTCTTTTTCTTCCGGTGCGTTGTCGATCGAGTCGAACGAGCGCAGTTCCGACAGGCCTTTCTTGGCCAGTACGGTGGTGATCGCTGCGGTCAGCGTGGTTTTACCGTGGTCAACGTGACCGATGGTACCGATGTTCACGTGCGGTTTCGACCGGTCGAATTTTTCTTTTGCCATGGGTAGTAAGCGTTTAAATTGTTGTTTTGTTAATCTTTACTTTCTATAATTAAAGAGCGGAAGACGAGGTTCGAACCCGCGACCCTTAGCTTGGAAGGCTAATGCTCTACCAACTGAGCTACTTCCGCTTGCTTTTCTTTTTTGGGTTATCCGTGTAGGCCTTTTGTCTCTGCCAGGCCGGACCCACACCCGACGAAGGCTTTTTATTTCTTTTGCTCCGGTGCACCCCGGACGCCCGGGAGCGACCGCATCGAGCATCGCGAGAGTGGCGGGCCTCCCGAGGGGAGGCGTCCGGCCCGCCCGCTAACGCGGAAGCCTTTTGTGTCGAGGGCAAGGAGGATTACTGCGCGTACTGCGTACGCCGGTTATCCATTTGTCCGCAGCCCTACTTTTTCAAGCCTTCTCCGAAAGATGGATTACGTCGCTTGCGCTCCGTTTTCCATCGCCTCCCGGCGGGACCCTTACAAATCCCATTTTGAAAACGCCCCGGACTACCGTCCGTTTTTGTTTTTCTGCCGGATGCCGCCCCGCAAGCAAGCTCGCGGCGGAACCGACCGAAAAACAAAGCCGAAAGCTACGCGTTTTCAAAATAACGTTTTGTGGGCGAAGATGGATTCGAACCACCGAAGACGTACGTCAGCAGATTTACAGTCTGCCCCATTTGGCCACTCTGGTATTCGCCCTGAAAGTCAATCGTTTCAAAATAACGCACCCGCCCCGGACGGGGGCATTTCGGACGACAAAGATAGGCAATGGTTTTGAATTTGCAAACTTTTTCGGCCTTTAGCCTCTTTTTTTCAATCCATTAGGCCTCCTTTACGCCCTATACGCATCACAGCACCTTGTGAATGACGATTCCTTTGACCAGGTAAAGCCCCGTCAGGCGCTCCCGGCGTATCCCCACCGGCTCCTCGTCCGAACCGTCCGGAGGGTTCAGCCACAGGCCGTCGGGCACTTTGCGATCGAGCTTCACGTACCGCATCAGGGCGAATTGCTGCGTCACGGCGAGGTAGATCTCGCCCGGCAGCACCGGCCCTGCCGGGTCCACCTGTTTCAGCGCCACGATCGCCCCGGCGGGAACCTCCGGCGCCATGCCGTCGCCGGTAACGACCGCCGCGAAATCGCAATCCCCGAAACCCGGCACGTTGATATAATAAGCGGGCAACCGCCGCCCCGTCTCGCAAACGAACCGTATCGCATCCGTATTATAATAAGGTATCCCCTCCGGCTGTCCCGCGGCCGCACTCCCGCCGGAAGCCGAAGTCTCGCCGAACATCTCTCCATCCCCGGTCAGCAGCCACGCGCGGTTCACGTTCGGATATTTTCTTGCAATCAGCTCCGCCAAATCTTTGCTGATGCCGTTGTTCCCGCGCTTGATCTGGTACAGGTTCTCGCTCCGCTTCAGACCGATCCCGACTGCGAAAGCGTTGGTAGACAGACCTGTCCACTTAATCACCTGTTCCAACCTTTGCCAATCCGTCATTTTTTTCGCCGAATATTTTGCGGTTCCAATTTAATCTTGCATATTTGCAATGAAAAATTGATACTTTCATTCTGAAAGATGCTACTGGCATCGGTCCAGAACATTAATTTACAAATATAAATGGTTTCTCCGACTATACAATAATATATACACCGTCTTATCAGCTATCGTTAGTCTACCTATCCTTTCCCGAACGCTTCCCGGCTCACACCCGGAAAGCGTTCTTTTTTTACCTTCGTTTTTTATCTCTACCCGCACCGCACTGTCGCTTTCTTGAAAGAAAGCTCCGCAAAGAACTTCCGAGGATGCTAACGCATCCTAAATCTATCACAGCCTTAACTTTTGGGGTGCGGTGAACGGCGGCCATAAGCCGTAATTACTCCAAGGCCGCCGCTCTCGCGCCCCAAAGAATGAGGACTTCGGCAGACTAAGGGTTGGGTAGTTACAGCCCGGAAGCCCAACGGGCCCGCTTTTTTCAAAAAGCGGCAGTCCCATACAGGGGTAGTGATTAAACGAACGGTTAAAGAGAAATGCGTTTAGCGGCGGTGAAGACCTCGCGGATCGTGGCATACGTGTTATCCACATACGAGCACAAATTATCCGGCGCAATCCAGCGGATGTCCGTGATCCCCTCCTCCACCTGCGGCATCAGCTCCCCGTCGCCGTCATTCTTCATCGCATACCACGTCGTCCGCTTGAGAATCCACCTGCCGTTCAGCTCGTACAGATGATACGTGCGCGTGAGCAGCTTGCCCAGCTTCAGGTTCGAAATGCCGCACTCCTCCTCCACCTCGCGCACCGCACACTCCGCGATCTCCTCCCCCACCTCCAGCTTGCCCTTCGGCAGATCCCAGCGCCCGTTGCGGAAAATCATCAGCACCTCGCCCCGCGGCGAAACGACCAGGCCGCCCCCCGCCTCCACCGGGACGAACTGCGACCCGAATTGCGCAAAAAGCCGGTCGGACTCCTCCTCGTCAGGCGAAACGAAAGCCACGGATTTGGCAGTTTCGAAAATTCTCTGCAAATTTGTTAACCCGAGCATGACACCGGCTTCGGCGCCCAGCGCACCGGCGTCTATGGCGAGCCACGAGGCCTCGGCCGGCGCCGAAAGGGCGGCGCACTCCGCGGGAGTGCCGAATGCGACTACGTTATCCAAATAATAGACTTTTCTCATAGACATGGAAACCGGCAAAAAGATTGCACAAACATTGTTGCAAATTAAGGCAATAAAACTCAGCCCTGCAAATCCCTTCACCTGGGCCAGCGGATGGCATTCGCCCATCTACTGCGACAACCGCAAGACGCTCTCCTACCCGGAGGCACGGCGCGAGATATACACGGCCTTTGCAACTTTGATCCGGGAGAAATACCCACAGGCGGAGGTGGTCGCGGGGGTGGCCACGGGGGCTATCGCGTGCGGCGTGCTGGCTGCGGAGGAGCTGGGCAAGCCGTTTATCTATGTGCGGGCGGCGCCCAAAGACCACGGGATGGCCAACCAGGTGGAAGGACATTTCGAGCCGGGTTCCAAAGTGGTGGTGGTGGAAGACCTTATCTCCACGGGGGGCAGCTCGCTCAAAGCGGTGGAGGCGCTGCGGGCGGCGGGATGCGAGGTGCTGGGGATGGTGGCGATCTTCACCTACGGTTTTCCGACGGCGGCGGCCAACTTTGCGGCAGCCGAGGTACAATTGGACACCTTGTCCGATTACAACACCCTGATCGAGCTGGCGCAGGAGCAGGGCTACATCAGGCCGGAGGAGATGGAAACGCTGCGCGAATGGCGTAAGGCCCCCGACGTTTGGAACAAATAGCCCCGGCAATACAACTTCCCGATCAATCGTTCGTTTTATTTTGTCGTAGAGTAGCTTTGGCAGTTTCGGGCCGGAGCCAGCGGAGACGCAAATGAGCGTCGCGAATATTGCGGCCCTCCGCCGGGGGTGGCTCCGGGCCGGCCGCTGACGCGGGAACTGAGCTGTCTGCTTTTAGCCTCATAGCCAGCAGCACAAACTAAATATAAACGAACTATTAAAAACACCATGAAATACACCAGCAAGCAAGTACATATCGCCCGGCCCGACGAGACGATCTTCCGGGCGCTCTCCAGTTTCGAGAACTTCACCCCGATCCTCGCCGATAAAGTCGAAGGATGGGAGGCCACCGAAGAGACCTGCCGTTTCAAAGCCAAAGGGTTCACCGTGGGGCTGAAGATGGCCGAGCGGGAGCCGAACAAGCTCATCAAAGTGTGCGCGGACGAAAGTGCGGGAGGCATGCCCATACCGTTCACCTTCTGGGCCCAGATGAAAGACACCACGGCGGACACCGCGGGCGGGACGGCCGCGCCGCACACCCATATGCGCATCGTGCTCGACATCGAGCTCAACCCGATGATGAAAATGTTCGTGGGCAACAAGATGCAGGAAGCCGTGGACTCTATCGCCGAGCAGATCGCACTGGCTTTCAATAACGCCAAATTCTAAGTCTTTTTATACCCCGGAGTACTATGCGCCGCATCCTTTCCACACTTCTGCTGCTCATCATCGGAGCCCCCCTCGCGGCTTTCGGCAAGGCCGACAACCCTGTGGCGGCATTGGTGGAGCGGTTGCAGCCGGGGCAAAGCTCCCGCTTTATCTTCGAACTCGCCGAGCAACAGTCGCCGGACGACTTCTTCGAACTGGACTCCAAAGGGAGCAAGATCGTGGTGCGGGGAAATAACTACATTTCCGTGGCGGCGGGGCTGAACTGGTACCTCAAGTACTACGCGGGGGTGCAGGTGGCGTGGAACAATCCCCACCCGCGGCTCAGCAACCTCAAATTCCCGAAACCCAAGGCCGCGGAGCGGCACACCACCGATATGCTGGTGCGGTACTACATGAATTACTGCACCTTCTCCTACTCCACCGCCTTCTGGGACTGGGAACGCTGGGAGCGCGAGATCGACTGGATGGCATTGCATGGGATCAACCTGCCGTTGTCCCTGACCGGGGCCGCGACGGTGTGGCGGAACACCCTGCTGGAGCTGGGGTTCGACAAGGCGCAGATCGACGACTTCATCGCCGGGCCGGCGCACCAGGCGTGGTGGCTGATGAACAACCTCGAAGCGTGGGGGGGGCCGAACCCGGCGGACTGGTATGACAAACAGGCGGAACTGGAACAAAAAATCGTGGAGCGGTACCGGGAGTGGGGCATACAACCCGTTTTTGCGGGCTACGGGGGGATGGTGCCCAACGACACGGCCATGTGGCGCAAGCTCGGACTGACGCAGGTGCAGGACCCGGGCCTGTGGTGCGGTTACCAGCGGCCGGGATTCCTCCTGCCGACGGACCCGATGTTCGGCCGGATCGCGGACACCTATTATAAGAACCTGAAAGCCTTGTACGGGGAAGATGCCAAGTATTTCGCCATCGACCCGTTCCACGAGGGGGGCTCCACCAACGGTGTGGATCTTCCGGCGGCGGGGGCGGCCATCTATAATGCCATGAAGCGGGCCAATCCGGGCGCGGTGTGGGTGGCGCAGGCGTGGCAGAGCTGCCCGCATCCGGAGATGATACAGGATTTGCCGGGAGGGGATGTGCTGGTGCTGGACCTGTTCAGCGAGTCGCGGCCCATGTGGGGCGACCCGCAGTCGCCGTGGCGCCGGGAAAACGGGTACGGGCGGCACGACTGGGTCTATTGCATGCTGCTGAACTTCGGGGGCAACGTGGGGATGTACGGCAAGATGCAGCGGGTGATAGACGGCTACTACCTGGCCCGGAGCCAGCGCGACGGCAATGCCCGATTCCTGAAAGGGGTGGGCACCACGCCGGAGGGGATCGAGAACAATCCGATCATGTTCGAGCTGCTGTACGAGCTGCCGTGGCGGCCGGAGAAGTTCGACCGGATCCGGTGGGTGGAGGATTACGTGCTGGCGAGGTACGGCCGGACGCTGCCGCAGGCGGTGGACGCCTGGAAAATATTGGCCAACACGGTTTACGACCCGCCATACACGAGCGTGCAGGAGGGGACGACGGAATCGGTGCTCTGCGCCCGGCCGGCGCTGCGGGTCGAGCGGGTCTCTTCGTGGGGCTCGTCGGAACTGGCCTACGACGCGAAGGAGACGGAGCGGGCGCTGGGGCTGCTGCTGGAGGTGGCGGACAAGTACCGGGGATGCAACAATTTCGAGTATGACCTGGTCGATGTGGCGCGACAGGCGGTGGCGGACAAGGCCAACGGTTTGCTCAAAGAGATCGAAACGGCATTCGATAAAAACGAGCGCGACCGGTTCCGGAAGCTCTCCGATAACTTCTTAGGACTTATCCTGTTACAAGACAGCCTTTTGAGTTCCCGGCCGGAGTTCATGGTGGGGCCCTGGATCGAAGCCTCGATGCGGTGGAGCCGGTACCGGGCGGAACAAGACTATTACCGCTGGAACGCGCGCACGCTGCTGACCACCTGGGGGAACCGGCACGCGGCTAATGTGGGGGGGCTGCACGACTATGCCCACCGGGAGTGGGCGGGGATGCTGCGCGATTTCTACTATCCGAGATGGAAAACCTTTTTCGATGCGCTGAACGACGGGGAGCTTCCGCCTCCGGATTTTTATCCGATGGAGGCGGAATGGGCGGCGGGGACGCAGCCCTACTCGATCGACGCCGAGACTAACACGATAGATATGGCATGGAAAGTTTACAACAGACTTCTCAAAATGTAGCCGCCCCGGAGGGTCAGCCTTACGGCGAGGTTTACTATGTGGATACGCACGCCCATATTTTCGACGCCGATTTCGACGCCGACCGGACGGAAACGGTCGCCCGTGCCGTAGCCGCCGGGGTCAGGAAGATCGTCCTGCCGGCCGTGGACTCGCGCAGCCACCGGGCGATGATCGACACGGCGCTGCAATACCCGGATGTGTGCCGCGCGGCCATCGGGATGCACCCCACGTCGGTCAACGAGAACACCAAATGGCGGGATGAGTTGCAGATCGTGCGCAACCTGCTCAGGGAGAGGCCGGTGGAGTGGTGCGCGATCGGCGAGGTGGGACTGGACCTGCACTGGAGCACCAGCTCGCTCACCGAACAGTGCCAGGCGCTGGTGATCCAGATGCAGCTGGCCATCGAGCACGACCTGCCGCTGATCCTGCATGTGCGGGACGCCTGGAACGAGATATTCCCGCTGCTGGAGCCGCTGCACGGCCAGATCCGGGGAGTGTTTCACAGTTTCCAGGGAACGATGAAGGACTACGGCCATATCAAGGAGCTGGGCGATTTCGCGGTGGGGATCGGCGGGTTCATCACCTACAAGAACTCTTCGATGGTCAAGGTGGTCGAACAGATCCCGATCGAGGACATCGTGCTGGAGACGGACGCGCCGTACCTGACACCGGTGCCGTTTCGGGGTACGCGGAACGAGAGCGCGCATATCCCGGTGATCGCGGCCAAAATCGCGGAGATCAAAGGCATTCCGGTCGAAGAGGTGATGCGGGCGACCACCGTGCGGGCGCAAAGCATTTTCTTCTGACCTATGGAACAGGCGACTGGGGAGGGGAAATTCCGGTTCCGGATAGACAAACGGGCCCAATGGCTGACGACGATCGCCCTGCTGGTGATCGCGGGGGGTGTGGGTTGGCTGTTCTACTCTTCGGGGGGCAGCTATCTGCCGGCGTGGTTCACGACGGTGATCGTGGCGCTCCTGCTCTTGGCGGCGCTCTCCATCCCGCGCTTTATGCGGGTTTCGCCGCACTCGGTAGAGATCCATTGCGTGATGGAGCTGGTCAAGATCCCCATACGGGACATTCGCTATATCCGGTTTATCGAGCGGGGACAGATGAAATACTGTTTCCCGGTGTGGGGAATCTACGGGATCGGGGGCTATTACGGCTACTATTTCAACCTGAAGGAGCGGAAGGTGTTCAGGCTCTGCGCTTCGCAGTGGCGCAATTTCGTGCTGATCGAGGATATTTACGAGGAGCAGTATGTGGTGAGCTGCGACGACCCGGCGGCATTCGTCGCGGCTGTCGAACAGTATAAGTAGCGCAGGATTCGTTCGGCGGCGATTATCCTCTCTTTGCAGCCCTATTTTAAAGCGTTGGGAAATAGGCCGTTGAATTATTCCGCTGTCTCTCCTCCGGAAAGGGAGGGAAACTTTTTCACAAAAATTTATCCGAACGTTTGTAATTCTAAGGATAATTGCCGTATATTTGCACTCGGAATTTTCGGGGTGTAGCACAGTCCGGTTAGCGCGCCACGTTCGGGACGTGGAGGTCGGAAGTTCGAATCTTCTCACCCCGACCAGAAATTTCCAGCAGGCATCCATGTATATGGATGCCTTTTTATTTGCTTCCATGGGACAGCGCGCTTGCGCGAAAGGCTCATGGAAACAAATAAAAAGTCTATAACAGATTGCTGGAATTTCTGAAGTCATGCCCGCCGCAGGCGTGAAGAAAGGCAAGCGAAGCGAAGCCAATCCTCTCACCCCGACCGGGATTCCTCCCAAACGCAATCACTTTCAGTGATTGCGTTTTTTGTTTATGCTACCGCCCGGATTTATACGGAGCGGTAAGCATAAACAAAAAAAATTCCCGAAGGGGAAACGTTTGGGAGGAATCCCGAAGTCACCGCACGCCGCAGGCGCGAAGAAAGGCAAGCGAAGCGGAGCCTGTCTTTCCGCCTTTTGTTTGGGACTCCCTGCGAAAAATCCCTATATTTGTTATTTCTAACTCAAACTACCCGAACCATGGTACACGATTCGCTGGGGAGCGGCGCCGCGAAATACTACAGCCTGCATCCCCTCTTCCGCAAAGCGTTCGAATACATCGACAGCCACCTCGACCTATTTGCCGACCCCACCTCCAACGGTAGGCACGCCATCCAGGGCGACGACCTTTTCGTCATCGTCGGCGACAACCAGCTCAAACGTCCCGAAGAGGCCGCCCTCGAAGCACACGACCGGTACATCGACCTGCAGGTGATGATCTCCGGCACCGAGAACTTCGGCTGGGCCCAGCGCGCCGCCTGCACCGAGCCGCGCGGCCGGTTCGACCCGGAGAACGATTTCATCCTCTATAACGACCTGCCGACCAGCACGGTGACGGCGCTGCCGGGCGAGTTCGTCATCTTCTTCCCGGAAGACGCACACGCGCCGCTGATCCGCCCCGAAGGCGTCAGCGGCGGAACCCGCAAAGCCATCGTCAAGGTCAAAGTCGACGCGAAATAAACCATAACTGCTAACCCCGTACAATAATGAACACCCAGAAACTGAACCTGAGCCTGCTGGCCTCGCTCGCCTTGTGCACCGCCGGAACGCAGGCCGCATCGCCGGCCTCCAAGACCAAAGCAAAAACCAATCCCGCCAAACCGAACGTGGTGATTATCCTGGCCGACGACCTCGGCTTCGGGGACATCGCCTGCAACGGTTCCTTCAATACCATCGCCACACCGAATGTCGACCGGTTGGCCGCGCAGGGGGTGCGGTTCGCCAACGCGCATGCCACAGCGGCCACCAGTACGCCGGCGCGGTACAGCATCCTGACGGGCGAATACGCGTGGCGGCGGCCGGGGACGGGCATCGCCCCGGGCGACGCGGCCATGATCGTGACCCCGCAGCATCAGACCCTGCCGGAGATGATGCAGCGGGCGGGCTACACGACGGCGGCCATCGGCAAATGGCACCTCGGCCTCGGCGACAAGGCCGGGCAGCAGGACTGGAACGGGGTCGTGACGCCGGGCCTGAAAGACATCGGGTTCGACTACTCTTATATCATGGCGGCGACGGCCGACCGCGTGCCGTGCGTCTATATCGAGAACGGCAAGGTGGTGGGGCTCGACCTCGAAAACCATCCGGAGGACTCGATCCGCGTAAGCTACAGCAAGCCTTTCCCGGGCGAGCCGACGGGACGCAGGAACCCGGAGCTGCTGAAGATGAAGGCCAGCCACGGGCACGACATGGCCATCGTGAACGGCATCGGCCGCATCGGCTATATGACGGGCGGGGGCCCGGCGCTGTGGGTGGACGAGAATATCGCGGACACCATTACTAACCGTGCCGTGCAGTTCATTGAACGGGAGGCGAAGAAAGACGATCCGTTCTTTCTCTACTTCTGCACGAATGACGTGCATGTACCGCGCTCGCCGCACGAACGCTTCGTCGGCAAGAGCGGCATGGGGCCGCGCGGGGATGCCATCCTGCAATTCGACTGGTCGGTGGGCAAGGTGCTGGATGCCTTGGATTCGCTGGGGATCGCGGACAACACGCTGGTGATCCTCTCGTCGGACAACGGCCCGGTGGTGGACGACGGCTACCAGGACCGGGCGGTGGAGCTTTTGGGTGACCACAAGCCGTGGGGCCGTTTCCGGGGGGGTAAGTATAGTATTTTCGAGGCGGGGACGCGCGTTCCGGCCATTGCACGCTGGCCGAAGCATATCCCGGCGGGCAAGGTGAGCGACGCGGCGGCTTCGCAGGTGGACTGGTTCGCTTCGCTGGCGGCGCTGGTGGGGCAGGAGCTGTCGGAAGGCGAAGCGCCGGACAGCCGCGACCACCTCGAAGTCTGGCTGGGCAAGGATCGCAAGAAGGGCCGGGCGTATATCGTGGAGAATGCGGGAACGCTCTCCATTACGGTGGACGACTGGAAGTACATCGCACCCAGCAACGGGGCGGCGAAGGATAACAATGTGAATATCGAGCTGGGGAATTCGAAAGAGCCTCAACTGTATAACCTCGTCGAGGATATGGGCGAGCGGAACAACTTGGCGGCGCAGTACCCGGAGAAGGTGGCCGAGCTGGCCGCCATGCTGGAAGGAGTGCGCAAGACGAATGACCGGAAATAACTCCTTTCAGACCATGAAGAATAGCTTCAAAACGGCCCTGCTTCTGTGGGCAGGGTTGGCGGTACTCTACTGCGGCAACGTTGCCGCTCAGGAGGCCCCGTCGTTCCGCCATCCGGAGCAGAACCGATGGCTCGAAGAGGCCGCGGACCTGACGCTCCGGATGCGGGAACTGGCGGTGGACGACAAAGCGCCGCGACTGTTCGTTTCGGACTCCGATATTCTGGACTATATGCGACAGATGGGGGCCGGTGACTACTCCACCCTGCAACGGGTGAGGGTGGCGGAGTTCTCCAGCGACAAGTTGGCCGAAGGATTTATGATGCAGACGCTCTACTACGACGAACAGCTGACGGCAGAAGAGCGCGAAGACCTGCGGCAAAAACTGAAAAACCGGATGACGCCGGGGGTACTGATCTCCGTCCTGAACGGGCAGGAGGGGATGACTCATCTGGCTGCAAACGCCGTTCTGTCGTTCGACCGGACGTATATGCAGCCTGAGGACTGGCGGGAGGATTTGCTGCTGGTGCTGGACTACGGCGGCGATTACGCTTCGGCGGTGGCTTTCTGGCAGTCGGGCGAGGGGACGGTCACCGGACGCGCTGCGTTTATAGTGGCCCGGAGAGCTGATGCCCTGTTTGAAGTCCTGGATCGATACTACAACGGCGAACCGGTTCCGATTCGGGAACTGACGGGTGAAGATTTAAAGAAACCTTCGCTATGACCGGTTTCAGGGCCGTGCGGCGGCAGGATCGCCTGCTGGACGTTCCTGCGGCGGAGCATTTGCTGGAAAAGGGGGAGTATGGTTTCCTGGCGATGTGCTCGCCGGAGGGCTACGGCTACGGGATTCCGATCAGCTATGTGTATGTGCCGGAGCGAAGGTGCCTCTATTTCCACTGTGCGCCGCAGGGGCACAAGCTGGAGGCGGCAGCGGCGAACGACCGGGTGAGCTTCTGCGTGGTGGGGGATACGCGGGTCTATCCGTATACGACGGCTTACGAATCGGTGCACCTGTTCGGCAGGCTGTCGGCCGTGGGGGACAATACGGAGCGGTGGGACGCGCTGTATCGGCTCAGGGCGAAGTACAACCCGGAGCTGAAAGATGCGCCGGACGGCTACATGCGCAAGTCGTTCCCGCGCACAGTGGTGCTCCGGTTGGATATCGAGCACCTGTCGGGCAAATGCAAACGTATCGCGGCGGGAAGCCGCTGAGCGGAAGTGCCTGCGGGTTACGAACAAGGGGTGTCGGGGCGTTTCCCGACGCCCTTTTTGCATCGCGGCCGGTTCGGCGGGCGGCCTGCCCTTTTAGATCGACTTCCGGCGGGGGACGGATAAACGAACGAAATAAAATAGTAGCTTTGCGGAACCATGAACCGATCCATACTGCTTATCTATACGGGAGGAACCATCGGGATGAAGACCAATCCCGAAACGGGTTCCCTCGCCCCTTTCGACTTCAACCAGGTCGAGACGGAGGTGCCTGAACTGAAGAAATTCGGCGTCCGGATCGAAACCGTCACTTTCGACCCGGTGATCGACTCCTCGAACGTAAGCCCGGCGGAATGGAACCGGCTGGCACAGGTCATCCGGGACAACTACGAGCGATACGACGGCTTCGTGGTGCTCCACGGCACCGACACGATGGCGTATACGGCGTCGGCGCTGAGTTTTATGATGGAGAACCTCGCCAAGCCGATCATCTTCACGGGAAGCCAGATACCGATCGGGGTGCTGCGTACCGACGGGCGCGAGAACCTGATCTCGGCCATCGAGATCGCGGCGGCTGGCGAGGTGCCGGAGGTCTGCATCTATTTCCAGAACAGCCTGCTGCGGGCCAACCGCACCATTAAGTACAACGCGGAACATTTCAACGCGTTCCGCAGCCCTAACTACCCCCCGCTGGCCGAAGCCGGGATCACCATCAAATACAATACGCCTTATATAAGGAAAGTGGACAGTTTCCTGCCGTCGCTCAAAGTCAACACCTCGCTGGAAACGCGGGTGGCCGTGATCCGGATTTTCCCTGGGCTCCGGCCTGAGATTTTCCGCGCGATGCTGGGCATCGGAGAGCTGCGGGGGGTGGTGCTCGAAACCTACGGGGCGGGGAACGCCCCGACCGATGCGTGGTTCGTCGATGCGGTGACCGAAACGGTCAGGCGAGGAGTGGTGGTCATCAACGTGACCCAATGCGCGGCGGGAAGCGTGGACATGGGGCTCTACGACACGGGCCGGGCGCTGCTCGAAGCCGGAGTGGTGAGCGGCCGCGACATGACCACCGAAGCGGCGCTGGCCAAACTGATGTACCTGCTGGGCGAAGAGCTGCCCAAGGCGCAGATGGAGCACTACCTGCACACCCCGATCCGGGGCGAAATCACGCTCTGAACCTTGTGCGGCAAAGGGCCGCAAAAACGAGGAAATTTGCGCGGATGTTGTGCACAATAAATATTTATTCTAACTTTAACGCGTAAAAACGGCTCCCTGCCGTTTGCACTCCGGCCTTTCACGCGGCGGAGGCACGGTTCAACCGGCTGTAAATCAAAGCCGGAGTTAGTTTTTTGACAGAATTTTCATAAATTGGAGGAATGTCCGAGTGGTCGAAGGAGCACGCCTGGAAAGTGTGTATACCTCAAAAGGGTATCAAGGGTTCGAATCCCTTTTCCTCCGCAAAACGGGCAGTGGCAGCGAAACCGCCTGACGGCGGTTTGTCGGAATGGCCGGAGCCGAAACGAGCTTTGCTCGATTGAGGGGCCGGGCGGCCGGCAAAAATGCGCAGCATTTTCGCGAACAATGCCCGGTTTGAACGGACCCGCCGGGAGGCGGGGGATAACGGAACGAAGTGAGGTAATCCCATTAAAGTCCGGGGGATAAACAAGTCGCGAAGCGACGCGTTAATCCCGTTTTCGGTAACCGGGAGGAGGTGAGGGATAACAGAACGAAGTGACGTAATCCCGTTAAAGTCCGGGGATAAACAAGCCGCGCGACGGCGCGGTCAATCTCTTGGGAATAAGATGGCGGCAAAGAATAGACGTAACCCATAGGTATTGAGGTAAAGGGCAGAGGCGGAAGCGATAATTGGGTTCCCGCGTCAGCGGGCGGCGACCGCCTCCCCCGGCGGGAAGCCGCAATGCGTCTTCCGCAGGCGCCGCCTGAAACAAAGGGCTTTGAAAGCGTGAGATAGCAATGAGATATGAATAGAGTTCCGAAGTGCACGGACAAACCTAAATCAGGCCAGTCGCACGCATCGAGCGAAACATATACGCGGACAGCATGCCGCGCAACACAACAAAAGAACTACCAACAAAAAACAACTAATCAAATTTTACCGTCACTATGAAAAAACTTCTGACAATCGTGTCCATGGTAGGTCTGCTGACCTTCGGCACCGCGAACCTGTACGCTCAAGATGCCGCCGATTCCGCCGCTGCGCCGCAGACGGAACAGGCCATCACTCCGGCCGAAGAGGCTGTGGCAGATGCCGTGGCAGGCGACGACCTGGGCGGCCAGCCGATGCACCAGGCACTCAAACAAAAATTCATCGAAGGTGGTGTGGGCTGGATGTCTCCGATCCTGCTCTGCTTGATCCTCGGTCTGGCGATCGTGATCGAACGCGTGATCTACCTGAACCTGGCTACCATTAACACCAAAAAACTCCTCGATAAAGTGGAAGACGCCCTCCAGAACGGCGGTATCGAAGCTGCCAAGGACGTTTGCCGCAACACCCGCGGCCCGGTGGCATCCATCTTCTACCAGGGCCTCGACCGCGCCGGCGAAGGGATCGACGTGGTTGAAAAATCCGTCGCTTCCTACGGTTCGGTACAGGCAGGCCACCTCGAAAACGGCATGTCGTGGATCTCGCTGTTCATCGCACTGGCCCCGATGCTCGGGTTCATGGGTACCGTGGTCGGTATGATCGCGGCGTTCGACGCCATCGAAGCTGCCGGCGACATCGCCCCGTCACTGGTCGCAGGGGGTATGAAGATCGCCCTTCTGACCACCGTGGCCGGTCTTATCGCCGCCGTGATCCTCCAGCTCTTCTACAACTACCTGCTGGCTAAAATCGACAGCATCGTGATCTCGATGGAAGACGCTTCCATCTCGCTGGTGGACATCCTGACCAAATACCTCAAAAAATAACCGGCGCCCACGCGCTTCGGCACAGATCCAACAAAAGATATGAAATACCTTTCAATCATTAAATACATACTGCTCATCGTATCGGCCATTGTGGTGATCGCGGGTGCGGTGACCTTCGTCGACGGCGAAGAGAACGCCACGCTGAACCTGATGCTCGGCTGGTCGTTCGCCATGGTCATCCTGACCATCGTGCTGACCATCGTCATGCCGCTGGTAGCAGTATTCCAGAACCCGAAGAGCGCAGTACGCTCGCTGATCGGGCTGGGAGTCATCGTCGTCGTATTCCTCGTATCCTATGCGCTGGCTACCGACGATCCCATCACGCTTGCCAGTGGCAACGTCATCGACAATTCGTTCGAACTGAAGTTCAGCGACACCGCTTTGTATGCGACCTACATCGCATTCGCAGGGGTGATCCTGAGCATTCTGTACGGCGAACTGTACAAAGTCTTTAAAAAATAAGGGTCCATACAATGGCTAATAGAAAAGTTCCAGAAATCAACTCCGGATCAATGGCCGACATCGCGTTCCTGTTGCTCATCTTCTGGCTGATGACGACATCCATGAACGTCGATTCGGGTATCTCCCGGAAGTTGCCGCCCCTGGTCGACCAGGAACAGGACCCGGGGATGGACGCCCACGAGCGCAACGTGCTCATGGTGTTCGTCAGCGGCAACAACCAGCTCCTGGTAGCGGGACAACGTATGGATATCAGCGGGTTGAGTGAAAAGACCAAAGCCTTTATCACCAACCCCACCAACGATCCCAATATGCCGGAGAAAGAGATGACCGAAATCCCGTTGCTCGGCAACTATCCGGTGAGCAAGGGGCTGATTTCGCTCCAGAACGACCGCGGGACCAGCTACGACATGTACCTCCAGGTGCAGAACGAGCTGACCAAGGCCTATAACGAAGCGAAAGACGAGCTCGCACAACAAAAGTTCGGACGGTCGTTCAACGACCTGAACGACGAACAACGGAAAGCCATCAACAAGGCGATCCCGGTGAAGATCTCGGAAGCCGAACCCCGTAACCTGACAGGAGGAAAATAAACATGGCACAATTCAAAAGGAAGGGAAGCAAAGGGACCCCAGGGATCTCTACTTCGTCGCTGCCGGATATCGTGTTCATGATCCTGTTCTTCTTCATGGCCACTACCACCATGCGTGAAGTGGAGTTGAAAGTGCAAATCAAAACTCCTACAGCGAGCGAAGCACAAAAACTGGAGAAGAAGTCATTGGTCAGCTACATCTATGTGGGACCGCCGACAAAGGATATGGCGGTACATTTCGGTACGGCGCCGAGGATCCAGTTGAACGGTGCATACAGCACGTTGAACAATATTACCGAGTTCGTCGCTTCGGAACGGGATAAGCTCAAAGAAAATGAACGGCCCGATATGACCGTCAGCCTGAAAATCGATGCCAACACCAAAATGGGACAGGTAACCGATATCAAGCAGGAGCTTCGCCGGGCCAATGCGCTGTCGATCAGCTATGCTGCGGCTAAGGATAAGGGCGAAGGGAATACCAACAGATAATCGTTGATATTCTTTCGCTGATACTATTGCAAGGCGGCTTCCTTTAGTGTAAAAGGAAGCCGCCTGCTTTTAAGGTCAAAAAGAAAGGCGAGGGGGTAATCCCTTCGCCTTTCATATTATTTTTACACGGTGGCTATAACAGGTGCGGCACCAGCGCATCCACCAGGCGGCTCGCCCCGATGCGGAACAGCGACGGTTCCAACCACTCCCGGCCCAATTCCTGCGCCACAATCGTCTGGTAGAGCACCGCATCCTGCGGCGTGCGGATACCTCCCGCCACTTTAATCCCCACTTTGCGCGAGCAGGATCGCTCGAAGTCCCGGATCGCCCGGCACATGACTGCCACTGCTGCCGGAGTGGCCGAAATAGGCGTCTTTCCGGTCGAAGTCTTGATAAAATCGGCACCGGCCTCCATCGCCAGCATCGAAGCCCGGTAGATCAGTTCCGGATCGGCCAGCGATCCCGTTTCGAGGATCACTTTCAATACCGCATCCCCGTCGATCTCCTCCCGTAACATGGCCAGCTCGCTCTCGGCCAAATCGTAATCGCCGGAAAGCATGGCACCCACATTGACGACCACGTCGATCTCGTCCGCGCCGTTCTCGATCGCCATCGCGCACTCCAGCATCTTAACCTCCATATAGGTCTGCCCCGACGGAAACGCGCCACATACGGCGGTAATACCGATATTCTCGCCCGCCGAACCCGCCGGGGCTTCCGCCAAAGCCACACCTACTGCATCCACCAACGAAGGGTAGACGCAAATCGAGGCCACAGGCGGCAACCCGCCGGCCGCGAGTTCCAGGGCATGGTTCGTGAAGGCCGTCACACTGAGGGGCGAATCGGTCTCCTTGAGAGTCGTATAGTCGGTACAACCCAGGCAGCAAAGCAGCGTCTGCCGGTCGTTACCCAACGTGGCTGCCGTCGCTGCGGCCCGCTCAATACAGGAGCTGACCAAACCTGTGTCTATGTTTTTCATGGCTGTGTAAGCGTGTGTGATAATGCAAAGATAACAGAAAACTGTACGTTATTTTGCACTGTGCAGTTTGGTACTGTTCTTTCTTTGAAAAGAAAGAACCAAAGAAACTTTCGAGCAGCCTGCCGAGAGGCTTAGTCTGCCGAAATCCTCAATTTGTAATCAGGGGTAAGGGGTACAAGGCTTAACGCCTGTACCCCTTACCCCTGATTACAACCGGGCAGTTACAGCCAGAGCATCCCAACGGGATGCGCTCGAAAAGTTTTTGGTGCCGCTTTTTTCAAAAAGCGGCAGTTCCAGATGGCACCATACAAGATATCCGTACGGTTATCGGACGATGGTCATTTCGTCGATCAGACGGCGGGCGCCTGCATATTTGTCGATCAGGAACAGCACATAGCGGATGTCCACCGCAATGGTGCGCTGCACGTCCGGCTCGAACGCGATGTCGCCGCTCATGGCCTCCCAGTTGCCGTCGAAAGCCAGCCCCAGCAGCCGTCCGTCAGCGTCCAGCACCGGACTGCCCGAATTGCCGCCCGTGATGTCGTTGTTGGTCAGAAAGCACACCGGCACCTCGCCGTCCACCGCATACGGGCCGAAATCCTTGGCCTTGTAAAGCTCCTTGAGTCGCTCCGGCACGACAAAGTCCGGATTGTTCGCATCCTCCTTGGCCATAACGCCCGAAAGCGTCGTGAAGTAATTGTAGAACACCGCATCCGCCGGCCAGTAAGGCAACACCTGCCCGTAGGTCAGCCGCAGCGTGAAATTGGCATCCGGCGCGTATGCCTTGTCCGGGTGCATCTCCATCAGGCCCGCCACCCAAAGACGGTGCCCCTCGGCGAACTTCCCGGCGGCCTCTTTCAGCGCGCTGTCGGTCAGCTCCTTGTTCTTCTCCGCGATCGAAGCGGCAGCCGCGACGGCGGGATCGGCCTGCCATACAGCCCGGTCGAAATGCTCCAAAGCGCCGTAGAAACGGGTCGTATCCGTCAGCAACGAGTGATCGCTCAGGTTGGTTGCATAGGCCGCCACATCGGGCCGCACGGCAGCGAAAAAGGTCGGCTGATCGGCCGCTGCCACGCTGTCGGCAAAGATTTGCAGCATCCGCAACGTGACCTTCCGGTCGGTCGGGGCGCTGTAGTTCTTGAAGAACGCTTCGCCCGCTTTGCGAAGCGCATCGGCCGCTTTCGCGTCATCTTTTACGTTTTGCAGGATGGCGTTTACCGTCGTTCCCAGCGTATAGCTCTCCACGCCCGTGCGGAGCGCTTCGCTCATGAACTGCTGGATGCGGGCCGCCGCACGGCGCTGGCGCACCGCGCTGTCGATCAGCGGCAGGGCCTTGCCGTACTTAGCCTGCCGTTCCGGCGAAGCGTTCACCCATGCGGTGAACTCCTCCTGCTGGGCCGCCTTTTTGCCCCGCACGTCGAGCTTGCGCAGCCCGCGGCTCATGCCGATGGAGTTTTTCCAGTAGTTGGACGAACCGGCGTACTTGCTGGCGTACTGGATACGTACCTTCGGGTCGGCCATCATATCCTCCCACAGGAGTTTTTGCCGTTCGCCGCGCACGAAGATGCGGATCGGGTTGTCCTGCTCCAACACCTGGTCGATCTCGTAGGTGGTCATGTAGCGGTTGGTACGGCCGGGGAAGCCCATAATCATAGCGTAATCCCCGTCCTGGTATCCTTTGAGCGAGATTTCGAGGTGTTTCGGAGCCCGGTAAGGTACATTGTCTTTCGAATAGGCTGCCGGCTTGTTGTCCGGCGAGGCATAGACGCGGAACAGCGAAAAGTCGCCGGTGTGCCGCGGCCACATCCAGTTGTCGGTGTCGCCGCCGAACTTGCCGATGGACGACGGCGGAGCCCCCACCATGCGCACGTCGGTAAAGCGTTCGGTCACGAACAGCAGGTATTGGTTGCCGCCGAACATCGGCATCACCTGCGCCCCTTTGAACGCCTTGGCATCGCTGTTGGCTTTGACGATCTTTTCGGAGGCTTTCTGAATGGCTTCGTTGCGCTGCTCTTCGGTCATGCCGGGCTTCACTTTGGCCAGCACTTCCGGGGTCACGTCTTTGATCTCGCGGATAAAGGTGACGGCCAGCCCCGGCGTAGGCAATTCCTCTGCCTGGGTAGCGGCCCAAAAGCCGTTCTTGAGGTAGTCATGTTCGATGGTACTGTGCTGCTGGATCGACCCGTACCCGCAGTGGTGGTTAGTGGCGATCAGGCCGTTGGGCGAGATGATCTCGCCGGTGCAGCCGCCGCCGAAGATGACGATCGCGTCCTTGAGCGAGGTGCGGTTCAGGTCGTAGATGTCTTTGGCGTCGAGCCGCAACCCTTTCTCTTTCATCTTCGCGATGTTCATCTTCTCGATGTAGGGGAGCAGCCACATGCCTTCGTCGGCGACGGAGCGCAACGGGGTGGCAAGGGCGAGGGTCAGGGCGGCGAGGCCCAGAACGGTCTTTTTCATAGGGTATGGTTTTGTTGTAGAATATTCGGTTAATCGAAAAATCGGTTGGGGTATCCGTTGCCGCGCCAGCGGCCGGCCCGCAGCCACCCCCGGCGGAGGGCCGCAACCTGCGCTTTGCTTGGTTTTGCCTCCGTTGGCGGCGGAGTATGAATTTCGGTGTCTTCCGGATTGTCGGCGGCATCAAAATTAGTTATCTTTGTGGGGTTAAAAAAATCCTGTAAGATGAAATTACCGCAGACTGTGAATATTTTGCTCCTTGGGGGCGGGGGCCGGGAACATGCTTTCGCGTGGAAGATCGCGCAGAGTCCGAGGCTGGAGAAGCTCTTCATCGCGCCGGGCAACGCGGGGACGAAGGCGTGCGGGATGAATGTGGACCTGGACCCGTCGAACTTCCCGGCGATCAAGCAGTTTGTGCTGAATAACTACATCAACCTGGTGGTGGTGGGGCCGGAGCAGCCGCTGGTGGACGGGGTGAAGGACTATTTCCTGAGCGACCCGGAGATCCGGAACATCCCGGTGGTCGGCCCGGCGCAGGAGGCGGCGCGGCTGGAGGGGAGCAAGGAGTATGCGAAGGCGTTCATGGCGCGGCACGGGGTGCCGACGGCGGCGTATTTCACGGTCACGGCCTCAAATGTGGAGGAGGGCTGCGAGTTTCTGGCTTCGAAGGTGAAGGCGCCGTATGTGCTGAAGGCGGACGGGCTGGCGGCGGGTAAGGGGGTGCTGATTATCGACGATCTGGCCGAGGCTCAAAACGAATTGAGGGAGATGCTTTCCGGAAAATTCGGGGCGGCGTCGAAAAAGGTGGTGATCGAGGAGTTCCTGTCGGGAATCGAGGTGTCGGTGTTCGTGGCCACGGACGGGAAGTCGTATAAAATCTTACCGGAGGCGAAGGATTACAAGCGTATCGGCGAGGGGGACACGGGGCTCAATACGGGGGGGATGGGAGCGGTGTCGCCGGTGCCGTTCGCAACGCCGGAGTTTATGGAGAAGGTACGCACGCGGATCGTGGAGCCGACGGTGCGGGGCATCCGGCAGGAGGGGCTGGACTATACGGGTTTTATCTTCATCGGCCTGATGAACTGCGGGGGAGAACCGATGGTGATCGAGTACAATGTGCGGATGGGCGACCCGGAGACGGAGGTGGTGCTGCCGCGCATCACGTCGGACATGATCGACTTGCTGGAGGGGATAGCGCACGGCACGCTGGGGGAAAAAACGCTGGAGGTGACGCCGCAGACGGCGGCGACGGTGGTGTGCGTGTCGGGCGGCTACCCTGGGGACTATCCGAAGGGCAAGCCGATCTCAGGCCTGCCGGCGGGCGGCAGCGTGCTGGGAAACAGCATCGTGTTCCACGCGGGAACGGCGCTCAAGGAGGGACGGGTGGTGACGTCGGGGGGACGGGTGCTGGCGGTAACCTCGCTGGGCAGCTCGATCCCTGCGGCGACGGAACGTTCGTACGATGCGATCGCGAAAATCGACTATGAGGGTTTGTATTGTCGCCGGGACATCGGCCGCGATCTATTATAAACCGTTCGTTTAATTACTACCCGCCTGGAACCGTCCCTTTCTTGAAAGAAAGGGACCCAAAGAACTTTTGAGCCAGCTGCGCTACTCCTTAGGCTCCGCAGTCCTCTGTCTTTGAAATCCGCTTTTGGGTCGGGGCAATAAGGCAACTCAGGCGTTGCAAGGCTTTATAGGTGCCTTATTGCTCCCGGCCCAAAGAGAAAGTTTCAGGAATCGGGTATCCGGCAGGCCCAAGAGATGCGCAAGCATCTCAAAAAGTTTTTCTGGTTCTCTTTGTTCACAACCGACGCAGCAGCCGAGCGCCATCAAGCTGGCTTGAATGGCCGAGGCGCAAGGAGGAAAACAAGCGAAGCGAAGTTAAAGAGAACAGTACCCTCCGAGGGTAAAGATAAAAACGAACGTATAAAGAGGCAGGGAATGAGTTTGGACCTTACGCGTCAGAGCCTGTTGAAGACACTCTTCTACTTTGTGCTACTGGCAGTCATATTCTGGGGCGCCGAGCTCGTCGATCCCGAGCGGTCCGGTCTCGCCGCAGCGGCCCATGCCGAGCAGGTGATCGCCCCTCCGGCAGGTATGCCCCTCGGTACCCTGATCGACCACTGGCTGGGGTACGTGCCCGGCGTCGGGATACTCCTCTCCTCCATCCTCGTGTTCGTCAACTCCTTTTTCGTCACCCGGATCGTGATCCGGAACGTCATCTTCCTGGAGCGTACCTACATGCCGGCGATCATCTACCTGCTGGTCAGCTCCGGATATTACAACTCTTACATGAGCTTCCGGCCGCTGCTCGTCGCTTTCCTGCTACTGGTCGCAGCCGAGATCATCTTCAAAAGCTACAATTACAAAGCCTTGGCAACAGGGCCTTACATGGTCATAGGTTTTATCTTCGGCACCGCCGGGGCGATCTATGCCCCGGCGCTGTTCCTGGTGGCGCTGATCCCCGTGGGGCTGTTCATCTTCAGGCTCTTCGACATCCGGGAATGGATCGCCGCCTTCGGGGGCTGGCTGATGCCAGTTTTCTTCAGCGCCTACGGCGTATGGCTTGCCGGAGGGGAATTTCTGGACATCGTGACTGCCTGCCGGAATGCGTTGCTCACGCCGCTGGAACTTCCCTCCGTGAAGCTTTTCAGCAGTTTCGAATGGACTTTCATCGGTTGCGTGGCCGTGCTGTTCGTCCTCTCGATCATTACGTTCCTGGGGCGCAGCCGCAGCTATAAGCTCAAACCGTTCAAGGTCTATATCTTCTTTATCTGGATGCTGGTGATCGCGGCGCTAATCCTCGCTTTCGTGCCGTGCCGCTCGCTGTACCAGCTGCCGATACTGGCTATCCCGCTGGCGGTCATTATCCCGACCTATTTCAACGACCGAAAACCCAATTTCATCTCCAATTTCCTCTATGTGCTGATGATGGGCTGCGCCGTGGTCATCCACCTGCTGCCTTTCTTTTTGTAATAATCGTCCGGTTTTTCACTACCCACTGTACGGAACCGTTCTCTTTGTGAACAAAGAGAACCAGAAAAACTTTCGAGGATGCTGGCGCATCCTAAATCTATCACAGCCTCACTTTTGGCGCGGCGAATGGGGTTGGCCCGGAGGGCTTTAAACCCCATTCCGCCCGCCAAAATAGAAGGACTTCGGCAGACTAAGGAGTAGCGCAGCTATCTGAAAGTTTCTTTGGTTCTTTCTTTTCAAAGAAAGAACAGTACCAGGCGGAACAGTACAAAATAAACGGACGGTTATTAAATAGAAAAGTTCTAATTTTGCGGTTCGATTATTAACAGACCGTTCCACACGCGCCGAATGACCCAGCGACAGCCCACCATCCTCCAGTCCGTTCTCCCGATCCTCGTCCTGCTGGGACTTATCATGACCACCGTGCTCGGCACCGGCGCAGACGCACTCGCCGGCGCCAACCAGCTCTCGCTGCTCATCGCTTCGGCCGTCGGCGTCGGTATCGCCGTCTATAACCGCGTCCGGTGGACCGACATCATGCAAGGCATGGTGCACACCATCAGCGCATCGCTGCCCGCCATCCTGATCCTGCTGATGGTCGGGATGCTCTCCGGCAGTTGGATGGTCAGCGGAGTGATCCCCACCATGATCTATTACGGGCTGGACATCCTCCGGCCCGACTACTTTCTACCCGCCTGCGTGGTGATCTCGGCCGCCGTGTCCGTGGCTACGGGCAGCTCATGGTCTACGATCGCCACCATCGGCGTCGCGCTGATCGGCATCGGACACGCGTTAGGCTTCGACATGGCCATGACCGCCGGGGCCATTATATCCGGAGCCTATTTCGGGGACAAGGTGTCGCCGTTGAGCGACACCACCAACCTCGCCTCCGCCGTGACCGGGACAGACCTCTTCGTCCATATCCGCTACATGATGCAGACCACCGTGCCCTCCATCCTGCTGGCGCTCGCGGCATTCACCGTGCTGACCCTGACCGCCGGGGAAGGTTCCGGGGCGACTTCCGGCGTCGACACCTTCCAGCAGACGATCGCCCGGACTTACCATATCAGCCCCCTGCTGCTACTGATCCCGGTGCTGGTCGTCTTTATGATCGTGAAAAAGATACCCGCCGTTCCGGTGCTGATGATCGGCTCGCTGCTGGCCGTACTGGCGGCCGCTGTTTTCCAACAGGAGTTGCTGGCGACGCTCACACCCGGCGGCGACCTGACCCTCGGAAGCGGCTACGAGGTGCTGACCCGCTCGCTCTACGGCGAAACGGCTCCGCAGACGGGCGACGCCGCGGTGGACAAGCTGCTCACCACGGGCGGCATGGCGGGAATGCTGAACACAGTATGGCTCATTATCACGGCGATGGTCTTCGGCGGCGTGATGGAGGCGGGCCATTTCCTGGAGCGCATCACCGACGCCATCCTCAGCCGCGTCCGCTCGGCGGGGGGACTGGTCACGACAGCCACGGGGAGCTGCCTGCTTTTCAACCTGACTTCCGGCGACCAGTATATGTCGATCGTAGTGCCCGGCAAGATGTTCATCGGGGCGTTCCGGCGCAACGGTTTGCAGCCGCGGCTGCTGAGCCGCACGCTCGAAGACGGCGGCACGGCCACGTCGGTGCTGGTGCCGTGGAATACCTGCGGCGCCACGCAGGCGTCGATCCTCGGAGTGCCGACGCTGGTCTACCTCCCCTTCGCTTTCTTCTGCTGGCTCAGCCCCATCGTGACGCTAACGGTGGCATGGGCCGGTTGGGGGATCAAAAAAACGACCCCGTCAGAGGATCAGTCCGATCTCGTCTCCGATCACTCCGCTGCGGCGGGTGATCTCCAGTAGCCGGGCCTCGATCCCGGCGGGCGGGTTGTTCAGGCCTTCGGCCCCAGGATGGGCGGCGAGCCATGCCGCCCCTTCGTTATGCAGGGCCATCGTCGCCTCGATGTATTTCAGGTGCGTCGGCTCTTCCAGCATGAAATTCAACGGCCGCTTCCGGCCCAGCACCCGCCCTTCGGGCACCTCTTTCCCGAATTCGTCTTCGACGCCCATATTGGCCAGCAGGGCTGCCGACCGGTTCAGCGCACCGCCGATCCCGGCCAAAGCATTTGCCACGCCCGTGGCCGTCACAACGGCATAAGCCTCTTTTATGGCCACAGCCACGGCGGCACGGTCGCGATAATCAATGATTTTCTCCGCAGCTCTTGTTATTTGCTCCGGCACGCAGGCCGGGTCGGTGATGACGGTTATCCGTGCGCCTTTCTGCGCGGAGTACAGCACGATCCCGGTGCCCACTTTGCCGCTGCCGAATACTACCAGCGTCCGCCCTTTCCAATCGTCGTACCCCAGCTCCGCCATAGCCCGGAAGTAGCTTTCGCCGGTGCCCAGACAGGTTTCGATCCGCTTGATCGTGCCGCTGTCGGCCACGAACACGGGCTTCTCCTTATGTTCATACCGCTCCACGCCGGAGCGGGTGAGTTCCACGTAACCGATCCGCGGCGCGAGGTGCGAAAAGGAAGCGGCGCAGTCCAGAATCAGGTCGAATTTTTCATTGACGGCATTCCCGCTTTTCAGCACGGGGATGCCGTTTTCCATTAAAAATGCCGCGATGGCGGGATCGTGCGGGAAGCCTTCGGCAAGGCCGACGGTGAGCCGCGCCCCGGCTTTCAACAGGGGGATGTATTTGGATACGGTGTTGCGGAAGACGGGGGTGGCGTCGAGTACCGATAACCCTTCGAGCGGTCGTGAGGCAGCCCAGCGGGCGGCCTGATCCGCGAGGGAGGGATATTCTTCGGGCCGGTAATGGCCCTGTATCAATCGTTCGAGTGTTTCCATATCTATTGAGATGGATAAAGGTAACGTTTTTTCGTATTCCGGAACAGCGCAGGCGAACCTCGAAAAAAGCAATTAAGTCCCCGCGGCAGCGGTGTCGCGCGCCTCCCCGCGCGCGTGACAAGCCCGCGCAGGCGAACTCCACCGAAAGTCAATATCTCCCTTGCCACGGTACCGTTGCACCACTGGTCGGCAAACCCGCCCTTTCCGTCGGTGGATTTCCGGGGCCTGTCTTTATTGTTTGCCACCCGGCAACCGGATAGGTAGGTTTGCGTCGGATGATTAACGCCAAGCCATGAATAAAATACGCATCCTTACCGGCGCTGCTCTGCTCTGCTGCGCCGTGTCGGCGGCGGAAGCCGCTCCGTGGACCCTCCGCACCTGCATCGACTACGCCCGTTCGCACAATATACAGGTGCAGGCGGCCGAGGTGTCGAACCGCAGCGCCGGGGTCAATCTGCTGCAAGCCAAGGCGCAGCAGACACCGACCCTCTCATTCTCGACCGGGCAGGGGGTCGCGCACGGTAAGGAGGAGGGAACCTCCTATTCGGGCAGCTACTCGCTGAACGCCGGACTGACCGTCTACAAGGGGAGCCAGCTGGCCAACACGGTCAAAAAGCAGGAGATACAGGCGCGCAGCACGCTGCTGAACGTGGCGGTGGCCCGCAACGACATCGAGATCGCGGTGACGGAAGCCTACCTGACAATCCTTTACGCCCATGAAAACCTCAAAACGAAACGCCAGACGGTCGAAGCGTCGGCTGCACAGCTGGATCGCACCGAAGCCCTGCTCAAGGCCGGGTCGGTGTCCGTCAGCGACTATGCCCAGATCGAGGCGCAGTACCGAAGCGACGTTTACGACCGCACGGTGGCGGAGAACACGCTGGCGCAGGCCAAGCTGAAATTGAAACAGTTGTTGGAGCTGGAGTTGGAGGACGAGTTCGAGGTGGCGTTCCCGGAGATCGCGGATGCGGCGGTGATGGCGGCGGTCCCGGAGCTGGCCGAGGTCTACGCTTCCGCCACGCAGGTGATGCCGCAGGCGGAGAGCAGCCGGCTGGAGGTCGAAGCGGCGCAGGTGAACGAGAAGATCGCCAAGGGCCAAAGACTGCCGACGGTGTCGCTTAGTGCGGCGGTGGGCACGGGCAATTTCTCGAACAGCGGGTTCTCGTTCTTCAACCAGCTGAGCAATAAACTGAACGAGAGCGCGACGGTGAATATCAGCGTGCCTATCTTCAACAACCGCTCGGCACGGTCGGCGATCGACCTGGCCCGGCTCGAAACGCAATCGTCGGAGCTTTCGCACGCCCAGACGATGAAAGACCTGCTTTCGGACGTGGAATCGTTGTGGCAGGACGCGGTGTCGGCGCAGAGCCGCTACGAGGCGGCGACGGGCAAGTTGAAATCGGCGGAGCTGAGTTACCGGCTGGTGGAGGAGCAGTTCGACAGCGGGATGAAGAACGCGGTAGACCTGCTGACGGAGAAGAACAACTACCTCTCGGCGCAGCAGGAGGTGATCCAGGCGAAGTACCAGTCGGTGCTGTCGCTCCAGCTGCTGGAGTTCTACCGCGGCGGGGAGATCGAGCTGTAAAGGTATGGCATAGCGGGGCGGCCGAACTTTTCGTGAACGCGCAGCCGGGTCTTTTTGCGCAACCGCGCTTAAGCACGGTTGCTTTGGCCCCGCCGGGCAGCAAAGCTGCCGGGAGCGACGGCGGAGCCAAATACCAGATACTCCAGATGGCCGGCCCGATGGCTGGAATGCGGTAAAGTATAAAGTAATCAAATCGAAAACCAGATATGGAAAAGAACCGGAAAATAACGGGCCGTCCGCTGTGGGCGGCAGTGGCGGCGGCAGGCCTGATGTTCGCCTGCGGGCCGAAGGAGGCGGGAATGGATTACGAAACGGTGGCGGTGGAACGGGGGACGATCAGCAACAGCGTGACGGCCACGGGCACCATCGAGCCGATCACCGAAGTGGAGGTCGGCACGCAGGTGTCGGGCAAGATCACCAAGCTCTACGCCGACTACAACTCCGTCGTGCGGGCCGGGCAGCTGCTGGCCGAACTCGACACGGTCGAGTTGAGGGCCACGCTCGATTCGCGCACTGCGAGCCTCGAATCGGCGCGCGTCAAATACGAGTACCAGAAGAAAAACTTCAACCGGATCAAAGGGCTGTTCGAAAAGGGCATGGTCAGCGAGACGGATTACGAGGATGCCGAGTACCAGTACCAGACCTCCAAGACCGACTACGACCAGGCCCGATCCAACATGGTGCAGGCGGAGACGAACCTGGGTTATGCGCGGATCTACTCGCCCATTGACGGCATCGTCCTTTCGCGCGAGGTGGAGGTCGGCCAGACGGTGGCAGCGAGCTTCGAAACCCCTACCCTTTTCACTCTCGCCCAGGATCTGCGCAAAATGCAGGTGGTGGCGGACGTGGACGAGGCCGATATCGGGCAGGTGAAGGAGGGGCAGGAGGTGAGCTTCACGGTGGACGCTTACCCGGACGACGTGTTCAAGGGGTCGGTGACGCAGGTGCGCCTGCAGGCGACCACGGAGTCGAATGTGGTGACATACGAGGTGGTGATCGACGCGCCGAACCCGGAGATCAAGCTGAAGCCGGGGCTGACGGCCAATGTCACGATCTTCACGATGCAGAAGCCGGACATCCTGATCGTCCCGGCCAAGGCGCTGCGGTTCTCGCCGCAGCAGGGCCGGAAAGCGGCTGCCACGGGGCAGAAACGGGTGTATGTGGATCACAACGGCAAACTGGCCGAAACGACTGTGAAAACGGGAGTGACGGACGGTATCTACACGGAGATCGTCGAAGGTGTGGCCGAGGGCGACTCGGTGGCGGTCGGCTTCAAAGCGGTGCTGCCGGCTGCGGAGGACGATGAGGCGGGAGGGGAGCAAAGCCCGTTCATGCCTACGCCTCCGGGGGGAAAGAAGAAGTAGCTGAGCGGGTATCGCCTTCGTTAGAATGGCCGGGCTCCCCCGTGGGGGGCTGGGGTGCCCGAAAACGAAAGAATGAGAAATGCGACTCATTGGAGGCACCAAGCCTGCCGCCAGTGCCTTGGGGGCGTTACAACCTTGATGGAGTGCCCGCAGGCACCGCGGCTCAAACCCGAAAGCACGGGCCGTCTTATCCCCGTGTCAACGGCGGCCTCTGCGCCGGGCAGCTGCGCTGCCGGGGGGCGGCGCGAGGCCGAACAGGGTAATTACACTCAATAAAACAGGCAACGCTTGCGCGACAACGGTTGGCCCGAACCGACGCCGCAGCCGAGTTGCCATTAGGCTCGCCTAAATGGCCGAGGCGCAAGGAGGAAGCCAGAACGGCAACCCACCCCGGCGTAGGCCTGCAACATAGTGTAGTTACAGCCCGGTTGGAGTGCCCACCGGCACCGCCGGCTCCGGCCCGTAATCGACAGGGGAATGCGCACTCTCTACAAACTGTGGCCGGTCTTATGAATAAGTTGAATGTAATGGAAAAAGAGATTATCAGAATCGAAAACATAAAGCGTGATTTCACGGTGGGAAGCGAGACTGTGCACGCCTTGCGGGGGGTGTCGTTCTCGATCCGCCCCGGCGAGTTCGTGACGATCATGGGGACGAGCGGCTCCGGGAAATCGACCATGCTGAACCTGCTGGGCTGCCTCGACACGCCTACTGCGGGGGAGTATTACCTCGACGGCATCCCGGTGCGGACGATGGGCAAGAACGACCGGGCCACGCTGCGCAACCGCAAGATCGGCTTCGTGTTCCAGAGCTATAACCTGCTGCCGAAAACGACGGCGCTGGAGAACGTGGAGCTGCCGCTGCTCTACAACAAGGGGTTTTCGGCCCGGCAGCGGAAGGAGAAGGCGGCCGCTGCGCTGGTCGAGGTGGGGCTGGCCGAGCGCATGGGCCACCGGTCGAACCAGATGTCGGGGGGACAGCAGCAGCGCGTGGCAATCGCCCGCGCGCTGGTCAATGACCCGGTGATCCTGCTGGCGGACGAGGCGACGGGTAACCTCGACACGCGGACTTCGTTCGAGATCCTGACGCTGTTCCAACGGCTTCACGCCGAGGGCCGGACGATCATTTTCGTGACGCATAACCCGGAGCTGGCGCAGTTCAGCAGCCGCAACATCACGCTGCGCGACGGACGTCTGGTGTCGGACACGTTGAACGCGGACGTACGCTCGGCGCGGGAGGCGCTGGAAGCACTGCCCAAAGAAAACGACTAACGGTCTGAATTTTATTCGATCTTTTATTTGGCATCCTGTTCTTCGGGTTTGAGAGAACTGCAGCTTGTTGGCTTCGCGTTGACCTTGGGTCTTCCTCGTGCTACCTTGTTAAAGCCGGCCAATGGTTACATCTGCCGGAGCCAGCGAGGCCAAAACAAGCGCAGCGCGGTTGCAGGCCTTCGCCGGGGGTGGCTCCGGCCTGCGCGGCTCGCGATGCTCACCGCAGAAACGGGTTCTCTTTGTTCACAAAGAGCACAGTTGCCTCCAACCCAATGAATAAGGGGTACAAATAAAAGATCGATAATCTAAATCAAACGGACGATGAATTATAAAAATCTGGTGCGCATTGCGCTGCGGGCGTTGAACAACAACAAGTTCCGGGGATTCCTGACGATGCTGGGAATTATCATCGGAGTGGCGTCCGTCATCGCGATGCTGGCCATCGGCCAGGGATCGAAGCGGAGCATCCGGTCGCAGATCTCGGAAATGGGGTCGAACATGATCATGATTCACCCGAAATTCGACCGCAGCGGCGGGGTTCGGCTCAGCGCGAGCGACATGCAGACGCTGAAGCTGGCGGACTACGAGGCGATCCGCGACGAGTCGTCGTGGGTCTCGGCGGTGTCGCCGACGGTCAATGCCAGCGGGCAGGCGATCTACGGGGCCAACAATACGCCGACGACGGCTTACGGGGTCGGCCCGGAGTATCTGGATATCCGCAAGTATTCGGTCGGCGAGGGGGAGATGTTCACAGAAAGCGACATTCGCTCGGCGGCGAAGGTCTGCGTGGTGGGCAAATCGGTGGCGGACGAGCTGTTCACCAACGGGGAGAGCCCGCTAGGCAAGACGATCCGGCTGGACAAGATACCGTTCCGCATCGTCGGGGTGCTGGTGCCGAAGGGCTACAACTCGATGGGACAAGACCAGGACGACCTGATCCTGGCGCCGTACACGACGATCCAGAAACGTGTGCTGGCGATCACGTACCTGCAGGGCATTTTCTGCTCGGCGCTCTCGGAGGGGGCGACGGACCAGGCGGTGGAGGAGATTACGGAGATCCTGCGACGCAACCACAAGCTGACAGAGACGGCGGACGACGATTTCGAGATCCGCTCGCAGGAGGAGCTGAGCACGATGCTGAGTTCTACGACCGAGATGATGACGGTGTTGCTGGCGTGCATCGCGGGGATCTCGCTGCTGGTGGGGGGCATCGGGATCATGAATATCATGTACGTGTCGGTGACGGAGCGCACGCGGGAGATCGGCCTGCGGATGTCGATCGGGGCCAAGGGAAGGCATATCCTGTTCCAATTCCTGATCGAGGCGGTGATCATCAGCGTGATGGGGGGACTGATCGGGGTGCTGCTGGGCGTGGGAGCGTCGGCGGCGATCAAATACCTGGCGGGCTGGCCGGTCTATGTGCAGGCCTATTCGGTGGTGCTGTCGTTCGCGGTCTGCACGGTGACGGGGATCTTCTTCGGCTGGTACCCGGCGCAAAAGGCGGCCCGGCTGGATCCGATCGAGGCGATCCGATATGAATAAATTCCTACGGTTAATCGTATTTACCTTTTTCTCTGTGTTGGAGGGTACCGTCCTCTTTGTGAACAAAGAGGTCTCGTTGGGTCTTTCCGGGCTGTAATTACCGGATCCTTTGTCTGCCGAAGTCCCGGAGCCAGCGGAGGCAAAACAAGCGCAGCGCAGTTGCGACCCTCCGCCGGGGGTGGGTTGCCCTTCGGGCTTCCTCCTTGCGCCTCGGCCATTTAGGCGAGCCTAATGGCAACTCGGATGCGGCGTCGGTTCGGGCCGGCCGCTGACGCGGCGGTTCCCTCAAACACAAAGTAATGAAGTAATACGATTAATCGCAGGATAAATTATACGGCAATGGATAAAAATCATTATCTTGCAGGAGCAATGGGACGCAGGAATCGCCATAGAGGATTGACCGTCGCCATCCACGCCATCGCGTGGGGGCTGATGTTCGGCTTTCCGCTGTTGTTCAGCCAGGGCAGCGGCAGGACAGTTGATTGGGTGTGGTATGCCGGTTACTGCATGGTTCCGCTGAGCTTTATGCTCGTCTTTTACGTCAACTATTTCGGGCTGATCGGGCGGCTGCTGTTCCGGCGGCGCGTCGTCGGTTTTGTGGCGGTGAACGCCGTTCTCATAACCGTTGTCGTGCTGCTGATGCACCTGTGGTTCGATTTTTACCGGACGACGGTCGAGGGACAGGCGCCGCCGCCGGACGATCACGGGCCGCGTTTGCCGCTGGCCGTCTTTATGCTGCGGGACGTATTGCTGCTGGGGCTTACGGCGGCTCTAAGCGTGGCGATCCGGGTGACCGGCAACTGGTACGACACCGAAGCCGAACGGCGGCAGGCCGAACAGGCCCGGACACAGGCTGAACTGCAAAACCTCAAAAGCCAGCTCAACCCCCATTTCCTGTTCAACACGCTGAACAACATCTACGCGCTGATCGCCATCGGGCCGGAACGGGCGCAGGAGGCGGTGTTGCAGTTGAGCGGCCTGCTGCGGCATGTGCTGTACGAGAAAAACCAGGATCTGGTACCGCTGGAGAAAGAGCTGGCGTTCGTGCGCAGCTACGTGGAGCTGATGAGCCTGCGGCTGCCGGGGACGATGAAGCTGCGGGTGGATATTCCGGAGGACGCTGCTGCGATGCGGGGGTTTTATGTGGCGCCGCTGCTGTTCATCACGCTGATCGAAAACGCCTTCAAACACGGGGTGTGGGCAGACGCGCCGTCGTTCGTGGACATATCGCTGAAAGTCGCGGAGGATAAAGGGGACGTCGTGTGCCGGATCGCGAACAGTTATTTCCCGAAACGGGACAACGACCGCAGCGGCTCAGGGATCGGGCTGGAGAACCTGAGGCGGCGGCTCGGCCTGATCTATCCGGGGCGGCACGCCTTGCGGACGGAACGGGAAGGGGATACGTTCGTGGCCGAAATGACCGTAAACTGCATAACCTGATTATGATGCTCAATTGCCTGATCGTGGACGACGAGCCGCTGGCGCTCGACCTGCTGGAAAACTATGTCGGACGCACGCCGTTCCTGCAACTGGCGGGACGGGCCGGAAGCGCCGTGGAGGCTTTGCAGTGCATGGAACAGGCGGGCAAAGGGACCAGGGAGGAGATCGACCTCCTTTTCCTGGACATACAGATGCCGCAGCTGAACGGGATCGAGTTCTCGCGGCTGCTGGCGGAACGGGGAGGCGGCCGGACTAAGGTGATCTTCACCACGGCGTTCGGCGAATACGCTTTGGAAGGGTTCCGGGTCGATGCGCTGGATTACCTGCTCAAGCCGGTGAGTTATACGGAGTTCCTGCGGGCGGCGATGAAGGCGCACGACTGGTTCCGGAAAACGTCGGCGGGGGAACCGGCGGGAGCGGAAAGCGGGGCGGAGCGGCGGGACAGCATCTGGGTGCGGGCGGATTACCGGCAGGTGCGGGTGAAGTTGGAGGATATTTTGTATATCGAAGGGGTCAAGGATTATGTCCGGATCTGCCTGGCGGACGGTACGAGCGTGATGACGCAGATGAGCCTGAAATCGATCGGGGAACAATTACCCAAGGGGGAGTTCGTGCGGGTGCACCGTTCCTACATCGTCCATATGCAGGCGGTCAGGGCGATAGAGCGCGGGCGGATCGTGTTCGGCAAGGTGCGCATCCCGGTCTCGGACTCATACCGGGACGAGTTTATGCAGCTTTTGGCGCAGCGGGCCTTTATCGCACCGAAAGCCGGCGGCACGGGGGAGGATGTCCCGGCGAAAGGGGAAATAAAAACGCCTTTGTAACCGTGTTACAAAGGCGTTTTTGTCTGGAGAGCCACAAGCCAGGCTCGAACTGGCGACCTTTTCGTTACGAATGAAATGCTCTACCGACTGAGCTATTGTGGCGTTTACGGGTGCAAAGATAATCATTTTTCCTTTACTCCCAAGCCTTATTTGACCGGCCGGATATTTAAAACGGGCCGAACGCCAGCCTTTGTCCCCGTACCGATTCGTCCACACCCGCTGCGGCGGAGTAGACCTTCTGCCCGTTCACGAACGTCTGCCGCACTTTGGCCGTCAGCGTCAGCCCTTCCAACGGCGACCACCCGCATTTGTACAGGAGTTCCGGGCCCCGTTCCACAGTCCATGGAGCGTCCAGCTCCACGATCGCTATGTCAGCAAAATAACCGGGCCGGAGGAATCCCCGCTCCTTGATCCGGAACAGCCGGGCCGGGGCATGGCACATCCGTTCCACCACCTGCGGCACCGTAAATACCCCCTGCGAGGCCAGCGTCAGCATTGCGGGCAGCGAATGCTGCACCAACGGCCCGCCGGACGGCGCCTCCAGGTACGGTCGTTGCTTTTCCGCCAACAAGTGCGGCGCATGATCCGTGGCCACCACATCGACCAGACCGCTCCGAACCGCCGCCCGCAGGCTGTCGCGGTCGGCGGCAGACTTGACCGACGGGTTCCACTTGATGAAATTCCCTTTGGCCGCGTAATCCCCTTCGCTGAACCACAGGTGGTGCACGCACACCTCGTTGGTGACACGCTTCTCCTCCAGCGGCCTGCCCTGCTCGAACAAAGCGAGTTCGCGCGCCGTGCTCAGGTGCAGCACGTGAAGCCGTCCACCGTACTTGTGCACCAGTTCCACGGCATGCACCGTGGAACGGTAGCACGCCTCGGCGCTCCGGATCACGGGATGCATGGCGATCGGGATGTTGTCCCCGAACGCCCGCCGCGCCGAGGCGAGGTTGGCCCGGATCGTGGCCTCGTCTTCGCAGTGCGTCGCCACCAGCGTCGGCGAGAGGCGGAAAATGTCCGCCAGCGTCTGTTCGTTGTCCACCAGCATATTGCCGGTCGAGGAGCCCATAAAGACCTTCACCCCGCATATCCGTTCGGGATCGACGCGCTCGATCTCGGCGATATTGTCGTTGGTCGCCCCCAGGTAGAACGAGTAGTTCACGGCGGACACCTCCGCAGCCCGCGCATACTTCTCCTCCAACAGCCCGATGGTCGTCGCGGGCGGCCGGGTATTGGGCATCTCCATATAGGAGGTGACCCCTCCGGCCGCGGCAGCGCGGGATTCGGTGAGTATCTCGGCCTTTTCGGTCAGGCCCGGTTCCCGGAAATGCACTTGATCGTCGATCGCGCCGGGCATCGCCAAAGCGCCGCCGGCATCCACGGTCTCAGCGGCGCTCTCTTTTACCGAGGCAGGGCATTCGCCTTCCCCAATGGCGGAGATCCGCTCGCCGTCGATGGTGATCCATCCCCGGAAAATGCGGCCTTCGTTGCATATCGAGGCGTTGTCTATCAGTATCATAGATTGTCTGTTAATATCCATTTCTGCGCCAAAGGACAGGCCGTAGCCAGCGGGACTGCGTAGCTCGCTTGCTCACCGCCGGAATGAATTTGAGCCGGCTGTTCAGGGTCAATGATGCACCGCCGGCCGTATCTTGCGGAACCGCATGCTCAGCACCCCCCAGAACGCCTCGCCGAAGATGCCGCTGCTCATCTTCGAACTGCCCCGCGTGCGGTCGGTGAAGATGATCGGCACCTCAGTAATGCGGAAACCCAGCTTCCAGGCCGAATACTTCATCTCGATCTGGAACCCGTAGCCCTTCATCCGGATATGGTCGAGGTCGATCGTCCGCAGTACATCCGACCGAAAACAGACGAAACCCGCGGTGCAGTCCCGCACCGGTATTCCCAGCACGCGCCGCACATAGGCCGAAGCATAGTACGACATAATCACCCGCCCGATCGGCCAGTTTATCACGTTCACGCCCGTCACGTACCGCGAACCGATGGCCACGTCGGCCCCTCCCTCGTGGCAAGCCTTGAAGAGCCGCACCAGGTCGTCCGGGTCGTGCGAGAAGTCGCAGTCCATCTCGAAAATATAGTCGTAACCCTGCTGCAAAGCCCACTTGAAGCCCGTGAGGTAAGCCGTCCCCAACCCCAGTTTTCCGGGCCGCTCGATCATATGGAGCTTTCCGGCGTACTTCTGGGCCATAGCCTTGCGCACCACATCCGCCGTGCCGTCCGGCGAGCCGTCGTCGATCACCAGCATGTCGAACTCTCCGGGCAGCGAAAAGACCTTCTCGATCATCGCTTCGATATTTTCTATCTCGTTGTAGATGGGAATGATAACGACCTTCTTCATCGGCGTGCGGAATGTGGATAGGACTATAAAGGTAGAATTTTTTGTTATCTTTGAAAATGATTTTCGCGAAAAAGATGCTCCCCCGACGGCCGGTGCGCCGGTGGCTGTGCGCGGCTTTCGGCCTGGCGGTCCTGCTGTGCCCGCTCGCGGCGGCGGGACAGCACAAAAGTCCCGCCGGGCAGCATAAGCCCCGCCAGTCGGTACAGACCCGGCAGAAGTTCCTGCTGGACAAAACCATTTTCGTCACCTCCGATTTCGAACACCGCAACACCTCCACCGACTTCGCCAAATGGCTCCGTTCGCAGGGGGCGGCGGCTTCGAACGCCTACAACAAGGCCCGCAACCGGATCACCTTCGTGAAGGTGAATTCCATCGAGGGGGCGGCGGGGAACGACGCGTGGCAGATCAGTGTCAAGACGCGGCGCATCACCGTGGCTTTCACCAGCGAGAACGCCCTGCGGCATGCCGTGGAGATGCTGGAGGGGATGGTGGTGAAGGACGCCGCCGGAAATAAGTATATCCAGGGTGGGATCCTGACGGATTGGGGCGCGCGGAAGGCGGCGCGCGACCATGACGCCACGGCGGACGCCGCGTCCAGCCTGAGGCCGGTGAGCGACCTGGAGGCGGCGGTGAAGCGGCTGGGCGGCAGGTCGAAGGAGGTCTACCTGATTCTGGTCAGCACGGATAACTGGCGCATGGAGAGCCCTTCGCTCGAAACGGCGGGGTTGGCGAACCGGCTCTACCCGGCCGACGGCTATTACAGCACCAGGCAGTTGCAGCAGCTCGCGGCGGCGGCCAAACGAAGCCATATCGAGATCATTCCCACGCTGGAGCTGTTCTCGGAAAACCGGGCGTTCACAGCGGCCTTCGGCCATTCGGTCTTCTCGGTGGAGGGGATGCGGCTGGTGCGGGCGGCCATCGAGGACTGCATTGAGGCGCTGCACCCGGCCAAGATATGCCTGGGCAGCATGTCGCCGCAGGCCGATATGCGCTACATGGAATTCATCTCCGACCTGGCTTCGATGCTGGGCGTGGAGTTGGTCATTATCGAATCGTAATTAATTTGTACGGAATATGCGGGCGGTGGTGCAGCGGGTCGGCCGGGCGGCGGTGGAGGTCGGCGGGGAGGAGATCTCCCGGATCGGGCCGGGGCTGTTGATCCTTTTGGGTGTGGCCGAGGGGGACACGCAGGAAGACGTTTTATGGCTGGCGGGTAAGGTCGCGCGGATGCGCATCTTCGCCGACCGGGCGCAGGCGATGAACCGCTCGGTGATCGAAGCCGGGGGCGAGGCGCTGGTGGTAAGCCAGTTCACGCTGCAAGCCTCCACCAAAAAAGGGAACCGGCCTTCGTTCATCGCGGCGGCCCGGCCGGAGACGGCCATCCCCCTGTACGAATCATTTGTGGAACAACTAACGCTGGAGACGGGACGCCCGGTACGAACGGGACGTTTCGGCGCGGACATGCAGGTCTCTCTGGTGAACGACGGGCCGGTGACGATCGTGATCGACTCCCGGCTTCGCGAATAAATCCGGCCTATGGCGCAATTAGACGATATTACGGCCCCTGTGGAGGCGGAGTTCCGGGCCTTCCGGGATCTCCTGAACGAGGTGACGCTCTCCGAACAGCCTTTCATGCGGCCCATCACGCGGGACATCCTGCACAGCGGGGGTAAGCAGATGCGGCCGCTGCTGACTCTGCTGACGGCGGCGCTGCACGGGGAGGCGGGAAACCCGAAGGTACAGGCGGGAGCGGTGCTGATCGAAATGATCCACTGGTCTACCCTGGTGCACGACGACGTGATCGACGAGGCCTATGTCCGCCGCGGACAATGGACGCCGGGGACGCTGCTGCGGTCGAAATCGGCGGTGCTGGTCGGCGACTACCTCTTCTCGAAAGGGCTGGCGCAGGCGTCGCGTGCGGGCAGCTTCGGGGCGATGCGGTCGGCCACGCGGGCGATCGAGTTGATCGTGAACGGCGAGCTGATGCAGATGGAGCACGCCCGCCTGATGGACACGACGGAGGCGGACTACACGGATATTATCCGCCACAAAACGGCGGTACTGATCGCTTCGGCGGCGGAATGCGGGGTTCTGCCGGCGTTCGGCGACGATCCGGACGCGCCGCAGGTGCGGAATATCTACCGGTTCGGGGAGTTGCTGGGGCTGGCGTTCCAGATCAAGGACGACCTGCTGGACTTCGGTTTCGCGGAGGATGGAAGCCGGGCGGAGACGGGCAAGGTGCTCTGCAACGACCTGCGGGAGCGGAAAATGACGCTGCCGCTGATCCATGCTTTGGAAGATGTGACGCCGGGCGAGCGGCGCAAGGTGCTGAAGCACCTGCGCCGGGCGGCGGAGCATAGCGAATCGGTAGAGTGGCTGCGCGATTTCGTGGCCGGCAGCAACGGTGTGGCCTATTCGGTATCGGCGATGGAGCGTTACCACAAAGAGGCGCTGGAGGCGCTGGCCGCTTATCCGGATTCGCCGGTACGGCGGGCGTTGGAGGGGTATGCGGCCTATGTGGTGGGCCGGGCATTTTGATGCTCTGGCTTTATTCGTTAGGAACATGCTGGAAGGCCCCGCGCGAGCAGCCCCGTAGGTGCGGCCTGCCGCTGACACGGAGACTTTTGGGCTATGGAGACTGAGGCCGCAGGACATTCCGACCAAACTGTTACCGCTGCAATAAGTACAAACGTAAGGCGCTTTCCTTTTTCACGAGAAAAAAGGAAAGCGCCTCACAGTTATAAATCACTGGCAAAAGGGTCTAAAACGAGCCTGTGGTTATTTCGCCTTCAGCCATTGCATCGGCCCGACCGTCGTCTTGACCACTCCCGAAGAGAACTCCACCGTCGCCTCCATTGGCTCCGGCACGTTGAAATGCACCGCCGTAATCTGCGGCTCCGTCGGGATCACGATCAAGTTCTTCTTTCCGCGGCGCATCACGTTGCAGTTATACCCCGCCGCCGTGCCGTCCGTCCGCACCACCACGAACGCCTGCGTCAGCGCCGCCTCTCCGATCAATTTGAACACCTCATGCACATCGTTGTCCTGCGTGTTGACCGGCTGCCAATCGCTTACCATCGGCACGTACTGCTCCCCGATCACCATGCGGCGCGTCGGGTAGAGCCTCGGATGCGGATTGCCGAACGTCGGTGTCTCGAACGTCACCGCCGTGTCCGGCCCGCAGGCCTGTTCCGCCGCCACGTACGGGTCGGAAATGAACGCCCACGACAAATCCCCCGTCTCCGCGTCCACCAGGTTCGCAAAAGCGCCCATCGCATCGAACGTCTCCCGCAGCCACCGCTCCTCGCCCGTCAGCAGGTAGGCATAGTAAGTGGCGTATCCCCGCCACGCGCTCCAGCCGTGCGGCGAGTTGAACATATCCGGCAGCATCTGCACATCGTATTGCGCCTCCCAGAAGCGCATCGTGCCGCCCCGTCGCCGCGCATCCGGCACCCGGAGCTGCGTCAGGCAGTCGTGGCTGTTCAACACCTCCAGCATCGCCCGCGTATAGCGCGCCCGCTCCGCTGAATCACTCTGCCACAGCGCCATCAGCCCCATCTGCAACGCCGAGCAGGAGATCATCCCGTCCTCGAAGGTATGTTCCCCTTCGGTCTGGAAATTCCCCTCGGCAGCCACCAGCTGGTCTACGGCCCGTTTGGCCGATGCGTAATGCCGCTCGTACCGCTCCCGCCACAAAGCCGAATCCGGTGCTGAGGCCGCCAGCCGTTTCTCGATCTCGGCCAGTTCCAGCACGCTCTTGGCGATGTAAATGACGCTGGTGTAGATCGTCCCGTGATTGTAATACGCCCCGTCTTCGCGCTGCGAGGTGCGGATCATCCAGTCCGCCAGCCGCGCCGCGCGCTCCAGGTCGCGAACGTCCCCGTAAGCCTCGTATTTGTCCGCCAGCATCCCGATGGTTCCCGCCGTGTTCTGGATGCGCGTGGCATGATATTTCGGCTCCATCTTCACGGTATCGTGCAACAGGTCGAAAAGCAGCTCGAACCGATCGTCCAAAGCCCGGTCGATCGAATCGGACGGGAACTCCCGCGCGGCGATGAACGCCGAGTAGAAACCCATCCAGCTTTCGATATGCGACGACGCTTTCTGGCGGTATTTCAGCGCGCCCTCCCGCGCACGTTCCAGATACCACGACCACGGATGCAACGCACTCAATACGCCCTCCGCCACTTTGCCGCCCACTTCGGCCCGCACTGTGTACAACCCCGGCTGCGGGAGGTAGAACGGATCGGTCATAAACCGGCCGCCGCCCATATACCGCGCATAAACCGCAATCTCCTTTCCCGCCCCGTTCCGCACCGTCACTTTCGGCCGCTCGCTGGTCGAGGGCGAATAGAGTTCGACCCGCACCGGCTCGTCCGGCCGGTAAGAGGTTTTACCGAAATAAAGCACCGGCGCGCCGGCCATGTCGCACACTTTCAGCTCAAGGTCATCCGGCTTCTCCACGGTGAACAAGACGATGTCCCACGATTTCGACTCCCCCGGCCTAAGTTGCCAGAGGTCTTGCGGATGCCGCTCCGGCAAGGGTCTGGCGTTCAGCAGGTCGAGGTTGACCGACTCGATACGGTGCCCCCAGAACCAGTGCGGCGCGGGATCCTGATATCCGAGCGAGAAGTCGGCGCTCCATGAGGCCACCGGCTGCGGGGAGACGATCCCCAACAACGGCCTGTCATTGCCCGGAGCCTGGAAATAGCCCCAGAAATGGGTCTTCTCGTTCCGCAGCAGGGTCGGGAAGTATTTGCCGAACCACTCCGGCCAGCGATCCATATAAGTATCGAGCCCCAAACGCAGGCCGGCTTTCTCCGGCTGTACCAGCACATGCCCTTCGTTCTTCAGGGTGACCCTCAGAGTCGGGTTCTCCGTATCGTTCGGGTATTCCAGCGTGCAAACCACCCCTTCGAGCGGAACGGAGACGTAGGTTCCCGGCGCGGCGTACCGCCACGCGGCGGTGCTGTCCGTCCCGTTCTGCGGATCTTTCAGGTAGAACGACGGCCCCCGGAATTTCCCGGACGTCAGGAACGGGATCGTATCCGCTGCCGAACGGTCGCCGGAAGCGAAAATAAGCCTTTCGGCCGTGCCGTCCGCACCGATCTCCCATTTCCACTTCTGAGCCGGCGAAACGACGGTTTCCTGCGCTTCGGCCGGTATCCCGGTAAAAACAAACATGCCGAACGCAAGCGCCATCCGACCCCAACAATATCTGTTCATAATCATTTCAAGAAAAGCGAACTATCAACATGAATACGCCGGATCGGCGCCCGGTCCGGCACCTCGCCTGTAAAATTGTCGAGGATCGCCTTGCTCCTTTCCGGGCTTCGCGGAGTCAGCAGGCCGTAACGCAGAACATGTTCCATCCGCGCGCATTGCTGCGGCGTAAACGTCGTTTCATACGTAAACCAGTAATCCATGATATTATCCGACATAAACACAGTCCCGTCGCACCGCATCCGCTCGTACATCCACCTCAAGGGGTCCGACTCGTACACATTCCGGTCGTACGTCGGTGTGTCGTCGCAACCGTCCGTATCCCGGCAATCTTCCCAATAATTAAATACATGGAACAACCCGAATAAATGACCGAACTCATGGACGAGTGTCATTTTGTTGTCGTCATCTCTGAAAGAGGCGTTATTGAGGACGATCCCGTGCAAAGCATCCGGCGGATTGACCAAATAATAATCATCCGCTTCCAGCCATTCGAGCGGATGGGCCACCGGAACATACGGGAACACCGACATCCCCGAAAGATTCTTACGACTGCTTGTCAGCAACCAAACGTTCGCGTACCGGTTCGGATCCCAGAACACAGAATCGAGGCGGTTGTCCAACGGCATATCCAAAAATTCCGAGGGATCGACACTTTGCATCCCCAGCAAGTTGCGTACCCTGTGTATCCCCGCCTCCGGCAGCCACTCGCCGTCGGGCCCACCCGCCGCCAGCGAGAAATGCACCGACACCGACGAACCCGCTGCCGTGAAATTATTCCCGAACATCTTGTTCAACAGAGCTACACTCTGAAAGAAGACCAGGGTTGTCGGATTCTGTATCCGGTCATTCTCCGCCGTATATAGTACATGGAACACCAGCGGGATTTCAAACACTTCGATCCCCGTTTGCACCGCAGGCTCCGTGACGCTGAACTTCTGCGATGCCCCGTAACTCACCTTCCCTCCCTTCTCGATAAATCCCCTTACCCAATAAATTCGCCCGGGCACCAAGCCATCCCGCGCCACATCCAACGACTGCAACAGCCGCAGCGTGCCGCTTTGTCCCGCTTGCGGGACAAAGCGGCGGGCATTTCCCGCGACCACAGGCGCCTCCAATTCCGACCAGCAGATACCATACGACTCCACTGCACCTCCATCGTGCGGCGCCTCCACCTCCCCGATGATCCAAGCCTCCCCCCCTACATCCGACTTTAGGACCGACGTCGAGATCCGGACACCCGCAGCCGGATCGGACGCCCCCTCCCGGCGACAGGACGATACCGCCAATAAGCTGATCGCGAGCACCGACGCTACTATAGTTTGCGTATTCATTATCCCGGTAAAAAATTTAGGGTTCACAGGGCAAAAAGCCTACGGACGGGCCATGCAGCGCATCAGGATCGGTTCGGGCCGTTCGTCGGTGATCTCGCCGGTGAAGTTTTCGAGCAACGCTTTGGTCGCCTCGGCGCTGCGCGGAATCCACGGGCTGTAAGCGATCACGTGTTCGACCCGGTCGCGCTGCTGCGCGGTCAGGTTGGTCCGTGTGCTGAAAAAGTAATCCATCACGTTGGTGGAGAGAAAAAGGGCTCCGCCGTCGCACGGCTGGCGGTAATAGGCATTATAGGGCAGCGTATTGCTGTAAAGCAACTGCTCATAGGTCGTCCGGTCGTATTTCGGGGTGTCGCTGCACCCGTCGTCGCTGGCATTGTCGGGATCGCCGCAGGCGGTCTCCCCTGCGGCCGGTTCGCTGAATGCATGGCGCAGCCCCAGGTAGTGCTCCATTTCATGGCAGAAGGTGAACATGCCTTCGTCGTCGCTGACGTTGGCGGTCGGGAGGAAATAGCGGTTGTTCAGCGTAACGCCGTGCATATAATAGGGCTGCTGGGTGATAGCTCCGTCCCACGTAACCAACATGCTCAACGGTTTGGACGTTGTGCAATAAGGGAGGTATGATATCCCGGTCACATTGCTTTCGTCCTGATCCGGGTCGTCCGAATCCAGGAAACCGAAGAGCCACACATTGACGTATTGGTTCGGATCCCACAGCACGGCCCGGTCGCGGGCCTGCAAGGTTCTTTTCGTGCTCAGGAAATTGGCGGCGCTCATGTTGGACGCCCCGCTGTACTGGACGCGGTTCACCCCCGGCTCGTTCATTTCGTTGCCCTGGGGGTCGTGGGTGGCCAGCATGAAGGTGACTTTCACGTTCTGGCTGCCGGCGCCCGGAAAGAGCGTGGCCGCATAAAATTTGTTGATCTGCTCGATGCGTTTCTGGAACACGGCGGCGGCTGGATACTGTACCGGACTGCCCGGATCGTCGTACAGTACGTGGAACACCACGGGAATGGTTCCTTCCGGGAACGGCGGCATACCTGGTTTTTTCGGGGCCGTCTCTTTTTTACATCCGGCCAGCAACATAGGGAGGGCCAGCAGGAGCAGGAGTATTTTTGTTTTCATGCGGGGAAATAAATTTAGGTAAAGTTAATATTCCGGTTTGGATTTCCAACAGCCGGACGGCCGCAGAACCGGCGGGAAAGCAAAAAAGAGGCCGTTCCCGGCGTTTTTACGCCGGGAACGGCCTCTTGCGGTTACGACCGGGCGGGAGGGACGGGTCTCCCGGCCCGGCACGCGTTTAGTCTTTCAGCTTCGCGCAGAGGAATTCGCGGTTCAGGCGTGCGATATGGGCGATGGAGATCCCTTTCGGGCACTCCGCCTCGCAAGCGCCGGTGTTGGTGCATCCCCCGAAGCCCAGCTCGTCCATCTTGGCCACCATAGCCTTTGCCCGGCGCGCTGCCTCGACTTTGCCCTGCGGCAAAAGGGCCAGCGAGCTGACGCGGGCAGCGACGAACAGCATGGCAGACCCGTTCTTACAAGTGGCCACGCATGCTCCGCATCCGATACAGGAGGCGGCGTCCATCGACTCGTCGGCGTTTTTTTTCGGAACCGGGATCGCATTGGCATCAGGCACCCCGCCGGTGTTTACCGACACGTAGCCTCCGGCCTGCATGATCTGGTCATACGCGTTCCGGTTCACCACCAGGTCTTTGATCACCGGGAACGCTTTCGAACGCCACGGCTCGATGGTGATGGTATCCCCGTCCTTGAACTTGCGCATGTGCAGCTGGCAGGTAGTGATATCGTCGTCCGGCCCGTGGGCGCGTCCGTCGATAAAGAGCGAGCACATCCCACAGATGCCTTCGCGACAGTCGTGGTCGAAAGCGATGGGTTCCTTGCCTTCGTGGATCAGGTCGTTGTTCAGGATGTCGAGCATTTCGAGGAATGAGCTCCCTTCCGAAACGTTCTCCACATGGTATTCTTCGAAGCGACCTTTGTCGTGGGCGTCCTTCTGACGCCATATCTTTAACTTCAAATTCATAATCTGATGATCTTTTATCTGTTCCTTTTTATTCACTGTATGGGGCTGCCGTTTTTCGGCGGCGAGCGTAGCGAGCCGCGCGGGCCGGACGCCTCCCCACGGGAGGCCCGCAACACGCCGCTTACGCGCCGCGATTGCTGTCCACCCGGGCGTCCGCCCCAACAGTCCATTCTTTTCAAAGAAAGAACGGTACCGGATGGCCCAATGACAAAAAAGGAACGGTTAAATGTTTAAAACGTTAAGGAATTAGTCTTTGTAGTTACGCTGGGCCAGGTGCACGGTGTCGAAATGAAGCTCCTCTTTGTGCAGTTCCGGCTCCTGATCCGGGCCTTTGTATTCCCAGACCGCCACGTAAGTGTAGTGCTCGTCGTCGCGCAGCGCCTCGCCCTCCGGAGTCTGGTACTCCTCGCGGAAGTGGCCCCCGCACGACTCGTTGCGGTTCAGCGCGTCGCGCGCCATCAATTCGCCCATCTCCATGAAGTCGGCCACGCGCAGCGCTTTTTCGATCTCCTGGTTGAACTCGCCCTCCTTGCCCGGAACGCGCACGTTTTCCCAAAACTCCTTCCGGAGCTTCTGGATTTCGACGATCGCCTTTTCGAGGCCCTCTTTGGTGCGGCCCATGCCGACATACTCCCACATGATGTTCCCCAATTCGCGGTGCAGGTCGTCCACCGAACGCTTGCCGCCTATCGAGAAGAGTTTGTTGATCTTGTCGAGGACGGCTTTCTCAGCTTCAGCAAAAGCCGGGTGGTTGGTGTCGATCTTCGGCGTCTGGATGTCGTGCGACAGGTAATCGCCCAAAGTATAAGGGATCACGAAATAGCCGTCGGCCAGCCCCTGCATCAGCGCCGAAGCCCCCAGACGGTTGGCCCCGTGGTCGGAGAAGTTGGCCTCGCCCAGCGCGTACAGCC
>CANQXP010000005.1 GCA_947627885.1 uncultured Rikenella sp. | reverse complement strand
AGGTTGAAGAACTTGACGAACAGCACCCCGCCGAAGGTCGCCACCACGAAGGATGCCGCCCCGAGCCCGAAGATGCCCAGCGATTTCCACGTCAGGAAAGTGGTCGCCTGTGTCGAAGCCCCCACCGTCAGCCCGATCAGGATCGTCACGATGTCGATCAGCGGCCCGCTGGCGGTATTGGCCAGGCGTTTGGTCACACCGCTCTCTTTCAGTAAGTTACCGAAGAAGAGCATTCCCAGCAGCGGCAAGCCGGACGGCACGAGGAAACAGGTCAGCAGCATCCCCACCAGCGGGAACAGGATCTTTTCGCGCTGCGACACCTGGCGCGGCGGCCTCATGCGGATCACCCGTTCCTTTTTGGTCGTCAGCAGTTTCATGATCGGCGGCTGGATCACCGGCACCAAGGCCATATACGAATAGGCCGCAATGGCGATCGCGCCCATCAGGTCGGGCGCGAGTTTGGAGCTCAGGAAGATCGCCGTCGGGCCGTCGGCCCCCCCGATGATCCCGATGGCCCCCGCTTCGGCGGCCGTAAAGCCCAATGCCAGGGCCGCGATATAGGCCCCGAAGATCCCTAACTGCGCCGCTGCCCCGATCAGCATCAGTTTCGGATTTGAGATCAGCGCCGAGAAGTCGGTCATCGCCCCGATTCCGAGGAAAATAAGCGGCGGGTAGATCCCTTTCAGCACCCCGAAATAGAGGTAGTTCATCACCGATCCGTCCTCGTAGACCCCGATCTGGAGCCCCGGCACGAACGGTATGTTCCCCACGAGTATCCCGAACCCGATGGGCAGCAGCAACATCGGCTCGAACTTCTTGGCGATGGCCAGGTAGATGAAGTAGAGCCCGATGGCGATCATGATGACGTGCCCCCAGGTGACGTTCGCAAAGCCTGTGTAGCTCAGGAACTGCCGGAGGTTCTCACCGATAAATTCAATAAAGCTGTGATTCTCCATAGCGCGCTACCCGATTGTGATTAATACGTCGCCTTCGAGCACCGAGTCCCCTTTGCGGGCCTTGATCTCCTTGACGGTGCCGTCGCGGTCGGAGTCGATGTTGTTCTCCATCTTCATGGCTTCGAGGATCATCAGCCGCTGGCCGGTTTTCACGGCGTCGCCGACGTGTACCATCACGTCGAGCACCACGCCGGGCAGCGGCGATTTGATGTTCCCCGCCGTGGCCGAAGCGGTGGAAGCCGGGCTCGTGGTCCGCGCCGTGGCCGGATGCGATTCAGTGGTGGTAGTCACCGTCGGCTGCTGCACGATCCTGGGCGTTTTGGATACTTTCGGGGCGTTCATGCCTTCCACTTCGACTTCGTACTCGGTCCCGTTGACGTTCACCAACGCGGTGTTGTCCTCCACGTTGGATATGGATACGGCGTATTCGTTGCCGTTGATCTTGATCTTATACTCTTTCATGTAAATCTCTTTCTTTTATCTGTTCCTTTTTTATCACCGTTCCGCCTGGTACCGTTCTTTCTTTGAAAAGAATAGGCTGTTGGGTCGGACGCCCGGGAGGTGCTATAAGGGCGCTCGCGGCCTTATTGCGGGCCTCCCGTGGGGAGGCGTCCGGCCCGCCCGCTGACGCGGAGACTTAGAATAATTACAGCCTGACCGTAGTGCCCGCAACTAAAAGGCGGCTGTGCCGGTTGTAAAAAAGGAACGGTTAAGTGGAAGGTTGTTATTTCCGGACAGGTTGGTTGTTGAGGCCGTAGATCTTCGAACTCCACGGCGAGTAAGCCCGTGCCACGCGGTTGATGGTCAGGATGTGCGACTCGATGTCGTGCATATCATCCTCGTACCTGCGCAGGGCGATGGCGATCGCCGCGATCTCCTCGCCGATCAGCTCCTGATCGGGTTTGGCCGCCGTCTTGGCCGCCTCCGGCATCGCCGCCACGGCCTTCTGCTCCTTCTTCACCGACGCCCGGACCATCAGCCGGCCGAGGTTCTTGAAGATCACATACAGCAAGACCAGCGCGGAAAAGACCACCGACATGGCCGTCAGGGCCATTACAGCCCCCGAAGGGTCGCGCAGGCGGAATTTCTCGGAAGCCGGCATCTTCTCCTCGATCTCGTTGGCCTGCATCGGCGTGATGCCCGCCAACGGCCCGAACGTCTCGGCGCCCGTTTCCGGGTCGTCCGTCCAGCCGATCGACACGTCCGGCAGCTGTGCTTTCACGTCGTAGACGATCGAGTCCACCACGTTCTTTCCCTGGTCCATAAAGGCCAGGTAGCCGGTCTCGTCCAGCACGAAATTGGTGTGGAACGTCCCGCGATTCGACGAGCTGTCCGCAAAGAAGATCACATAGCCTTGCGGCGCGATCAGCGTCCGGGCATCGTTTTTCGGGATGCGGTAGGTTCGCGTGGCATCCCCGCGCTTGACCGTCAGGTAGGCCCCGCCGATGTTCACGTTGGAATAACCCGTGTTGTGCAGCTCGACCCAGCCCACGTGGTTGCCGTGGTCGTCGATATAGCTGGTCTGGTTGTCGACCAGCACTTCGTTGATCCGTATATCCTTAAGCCCCTGGGCATAAGCCGTGCCGCCCCCGAAAGCCGCGGCTCCGGCGAGGCATAGTAAAAGCAGTAATCTTTTCATCATACGCCCCCCTACAACGGAATATTGGAATGCTTCTTGGGCGGATTGACCACCTTCTTGGTCACCAGCGACTGAAGCGCGCGGATGATCCGGAAACGGGTATTCCGCGGCTCGATCACGTCGTCGATATAGCCGTACTTCGCCGCCACATATGGATTCGCGAACTTCTGGCGGTACTCCTCCTCTTTCTCGGCCAGGAACTCGGCGCGCTTGGCATCATCCTCGATCGCCTTGGCCTCCTTGGCCATCAGCACTTCGACGGCGCCCTGCGCCCCCATCACCGCGATCTCGGCCGTCGGCCACGCGTAGTTCAGGTCACCCCGCAAATGCTTCGAGCTCATCACACAATAAGCCCCGCCGTACGCCTTCCGCAGGATAACGGTCACTTTCGGCACCGTCGCCTCGCCGTAAGCGAACAGCAGTTTGGCACCGTGGGTAATGATCCCGCCGTACTCTTGCGCGGTGCCCGGCAGGAAGCCCGGCACGTCCACCAGCGTCACGATCGGAATGTTGAACGCGTCGCAGAAACGCACGAAACGCGCCGCCTTGCGGCTGGCGTTGATGTCCAGCACCCCGGCATAGTATTTCGGCTGGTTGGCGATAATACCCACACTTTGGCCATTGAATCTTGCGAACCCGGTCACGATATTGGGCGCAAAGGTCCGCTGCGATTCCAGAAACTCCCGGTTATCCACAATCGCATGGATCACGTCCAGCACGTCGTACGGTTTATTGGGATTGTCGGGAATGATCTCGTTCAGGGCATCCTCCAGCCGGTCGATGTCGTCGGTGCAGACCGCCAGCGGCGCGTCTTCGAGGTTGTTCTGCGGCAGGTAGCTCAGCAGTTTGCGCAGCATGGCCATCCCTTCCTCCTCGGTCTCGCTCACGAAGTGGGCCACGCCCGATTTGGTGGAGTGCATTGAGGCGCCGCCCAGCTGTTCCTGGGTCACCTCTTCGCCGGTCACGGTCTTCACGACCTTCGGCCCGGTGACGAACATGTAGCTGGTCCCTTTGTTCATCAGGATGAAGTCTGTCAGGGCCGGCGAATAGACGGCTCCGCCGGCGCACGGCCCGAAGATGGCTGAGATCTGCGGGATCACGCCGCTGGCCATAATGTTCCGCTGGAATATCTCGGTGTATCCGCTCAAAGCATTGACCGCCTCCTGGATTCGCGCCCCCCCGGAGTCGTTGATCCCGATCACCGGGGCCCCGTTTTTCATGGCCATGTCCATCACTTTGCAGATCTTGGCCGCGAAGGTCTCGGACAACGAGCCCCCGAACACGGTGAAGTCCTGGCTGAAGACGTATACAAGCCGCCCGTCGATAGTCCCGTACCCGGTCACGACGCCGTCGCCGTAGTACGATTCTTTCTCGATGCCAAAGTTGTTGCACCGGTGGGTGACGAACATGTCGAACTCTTCGAAGCTCCCTTCGTCGAGTAGCATGTCGATGCGCTCACGGGCGGTGAGCTTCCCTTTTGCATGTTGCGAGTCGATGCGCTTTTGTCCGCCGCCAAGTTTGGCTTTCTCGCGGAGAGCAACGAGCTCTTTGATCTTTTCCTGGTTGACGCTCATAAAAAAGTTTGTGTGGTTCGGGTTTTTATTCGTGATTATTATTTTGTTGAAAAGTGAAGTTCCGTTAGGGCAGTAGCGTCCCGACGTGACCGTTGGTTGTTTTGCCGACTGTACCCCCTCGGCTTGCCCGAAAGCACCGACTTCCGCTGAATGGGTGCGGGCATCAGAAAGCCTTAGCCGCGCGCCTTGGAAAATCCATTTCAAAAGCGGGTTACGCTTTTGAACGATTTTCCTGTTAAGGCGTGGCGCGCGCACCCGTTGGGTGTTTTATTTGGCCGTCTATACTCCAAGTATGAAACTGCGCTCCCGCGCGGGGCCGCGTGCTCGCGGCGAGCGGGCGATGCTGCGCATCGCTTTACTTTTCAACGAACAGTTATTTCTCGGCCGGGTTTTCGCACAGTTCGGTCAGCACCCCCATCGTCGACTTCGGGTGCAGGAACGCGATGTTCAGCCCTTCCGCCCCCTTGCGCGGAGCCTTGTCGATCAGCTGCACACCCTCCGCTTCGCACTGTGCCAGCGCCTCGGCCACCCCGTCAGCCACCGCGAACGCCAGGTGATGGATACCCTCGCCCCGCTTCTCGATGAACTTGGCGATCGTGCTGTCCTCCGAAGTCGGCTCCAACAGCTCGATCTTCGTCTGGCCCACCTTGAAGAAAGCCGTGCGCACCTTCTGGTCCGCCACCTCCTCGATATTGTAACACTTCAGGCCCAGCACCTTTTCATAATAAGGGATGGCCTGTTCGAGATTTTTCACCGCGATGCCGAGGTGTTCGATGTGGGAAATGTTCATAACGTATGGATTATTAATTGTTTGGGCTAAGGAAATGCGGCCTGTTAGGCCGATAACGACAAAGTTAGGGTTTTGTTTCTGAAATAACAATCCTAAAATCAGTAAACTTTTCCGCGTAAAACGACCTGCGGAACCTTCCCGGATGCGGGGGCGGTCACGAAACGCACCGTTTTGTAGAATGCTCCCCGATCCGTCGGGGTCAGCGTCACCGCCACGCGGACGCTGTCGCCCGGCATGACCGGCGACTTCGGCCATGAGGGCTTGGTGCAGGTGCAGTCCGTCTGGATGTCGCGGATCACCAGCGGCTTGTCCGACACATTGACGCAAGTCAGTTCGACCCGGTTTTTCGACTTCAGCGCAATATCGCCCATTTGCACCACGCCGGGGGTCACCCGCAGCGGTTGGGCCCGGACAGCCATGCAGCCCAAAGCGAATAAAGCCAGCAATAAAAGGAATTTTTTTATCATAATACGCACGAAGACAGTGCAAACCGAGAGCAATAGGGCTGTCCTAATGGCCAGGGTGCAACCTGTCCGAATTGAAGTTTATTTCAACAAAATTAATACCTTTGTTTACTCAAGGCTAATCCAAAACCAGATTATTATGAAGAAATTTTCACTCTTTGCCTCCCTGGCGGCCGCCGTACTGCTGTTTTCATGCTCCGGCGACCCGTACAAAGGACTCGAACCGAAACTGGCCGCCGACCTGCAGGCCAACATCGCCGCTGCGGGCGAAAACGGGCAGGAACTGCTCACGGCTCTGAAAAAAGCGCCGAAAGACCAGAAGGAGGGCATGGCTTTCCTGATCGCTTACATGCCGGAGGGCGACCGCGACACGCTCAAGGCGGACTTCCTGCTGGAAGAGGTCGGTTGGGCGTATAAGGCGCGGGAGACTTTCCCGTGGGCCAAGGCGTTGCCGGACTCTGTTTTCTACAACGACGTGCTGCCGTACGCTTCGATGAACGAAAAGCGCGAACCGTGGCGGGCGATGTTCTGGGAGAAGCTCTACCCGCTGGTGGACAGCGTCACGGACGTGCGGGCGGCGATCGACACGATCAACAAACAACTGCAATACCTGGTTAATGTGGAGTATAACACCAAGCGCAAGAAGCCGCACCAGTCGCCGGGCGAGTCGATGGAGATCGGGATGGCTTCGTGCAGCGGGCTCTCTATCTTGCTGACGGACGCTTTCCGGACGATGGGTATCCCGTCGCGCATCGCGGGGACGCCGCTGTGGGTGTCGAAGGAGGGAAACCACAACTGGACGGAGGTATGGATCGACGGCCAGTGGTATTTTACAGAATATTATCCGACGCCGGCGCTGAACCATAGCTGGTTCCTCGAACGGGCGGGCAAAGCGGACAAGAGCAATCCGATCTTCTGGATGTACGCCACTTCGTGGAAGCCTACGGGGCTGGCGTTCCCGATGGTGTGGGCGCGCAAGAACAAGAATGTGCCGGGCATCGACGTGACGGATTTCTATATCGACCTGTATAATGCGCAAATGGCGGAGGCTAAGAACGGGGCGCCGGTAGTGGTCCGGGTGTTCAAGTCTAAGGATGGCGGTCGCAGCAGTGCGGATCGTGTGGCGCAGGATATCAAGGTGGTGGATGCGGAGGGGAATATGGTGGCAGCGGGTAAAACAGCGGGCCCGACGGCGGACATGAACGATTACCTGACGCTCTATTTGCCGTTCGGCAAGGAGCTGAAGGCGGAGTTCAAGGATGCTTCGGGCACGGTGCACAGCGCGCCGATCTCGACGCCGAAGGCTGCGAAGGACGAACAACCGGCTTCGGTAGAGGTCGAACTCTTTCTCGATTAACCCTCCGGTTTTTCGTTACCTAACCGTGTGTGACTGTTCTTTCTTTAAAAAGAAAGAACCAAAGCCGACGCTGCCAGCGAGTAGCAATCAAGCTGGCTTGAATGGCCGAGGCGCCAGGAGGAAGGCGAAGCCAAATTTCCAGCTAGCTACGCTACTCCTTAGTCTGCCGAAAGGCTCAACACTTTGGGGTGCGAAAAAAGGGGCCGCTAATGTAATTATTACATCAAGCGGCCCCTTTTCCGTACCCCAAAAGTACTAAGGCTGTGATAGATTTAGGATGCGCAGCATCCTCGAAAAGTTTACCTTCGGTTTCCTCCTCGCCGCTCGGCAATTAGCCAACTTGCTTGCATTGCTCTCGCTGGCAGCGTCGGCTTTGGTGCCGCTTTTTACAAAAAGGCAGTTCCGTACGGCGGGTAGGGATAAAACCGGACAGTTAAAAGTGAGCGATGGCCTGCGCCACCTCCTCCATCAGCCATTTCGGAGTGGAAGTGGCCCCGCAGACCCCCACCGAACCGACCCCCTCGAACCACTCCTTCCGCAGCTCCGAAGCCTCCTCCACCTTGTAAGAGCGTCCGTTGGCCTCCCGGCACACCTCGTATAAAGCCTTGCCGTTCGAACTCTTGCTGCCACTCACGAAGACCACCGCGTCGAACCGCGCCGCGAAATCCCTCAGGTGGGGATTTCGGTTCGACACCTGGCGGCAGATGGTGTCATGCACCGTAACCGTCGCAGGATCCGCCGCCCGGCGCAGGATCTCGTCCCGGATCGCATTGAACAGGCTCAGGCTCTGCGTAGTCTGCGACAACAGGCAGACCGGTCGCTCGAAATCGACCCGCGAAAGGTCAGATAGTGACTCCACAACAATGGCCTCCTCGTTCGTCTGTCCCGTCAGGCCCACTACCTCCGCATGCCCCGGCTTGCCGAGGATCACCACCTGTCCGTCCACGCCCTTCATCTCCTCCCACGCCCGGCGCACCCGCTCCTGCAATTTGGCCACCACCGGGCAAGTCGCGTCCGCCAGCTCGATGCCATACCGTTTGGCGAGGGCGTAAGTCCGCGGCGGTTCGCCGTGCGCACGGATCAGCACGCATCTGCCCGCCAGCTCCGGCAGCCGGGCATGATCCACAGTCTGCAACCCCATTCGTTCCAGCCGGTTGACCTCCACCCGGTTGTGCACGATGTCCCCCAGACACCATACCGCTCCCCCGCGCGAGCGGAGCAACTCTTCGGCCGTGGTGATCGCCTTGACCACACCGAAGCAGAATCCCGATTTTTCGTCGATCTCGATCTTCATAACAGGGAGATAACGGCCCGTCAGCGCACCGGAGTATGTTCGCCCACCAGCAACTCGTCCGCCGGGAAATCCGGCTTGGAAAAAGCCTTCCGCCCACCCGGCACCCATTGCAGGTAGGTGATCGGCAGTCCCTCGGCCAAAAAACGCGCCTCGTAGGTGGTTTTAATGGAGAGTCTGGCGTCCGCCACCCCTTTGCCGTAAATATCGTCGCAGCACACCGCCGGAATGATCCCGTTGCAGTCGAGCACCGCTTTGGTGTACTCGTGCAGGTGGCCCGAATCGGTCTTGAGGTGGACGACCCCGTCCGGTTTGAGGAACTGCGCGTAGCGCTCCAGGAAACCCGGCGCCGTGAGCCGCTTGCCCACGCGCCGCTTGTTCATCTGCGGATCCGGGAAGGTGATCCAGATCTGGTCAACCTCGCCCGGCCCGAAGAACGAGCCGATAAACTCGATCCGCGTCCTCAGGAACGCCACATTGCCCATCCCCTGTTCCGTAGCCGTCTTGGCCCCGCGCCACATCCGGGCCCCTTTGATATCCACCCCGATATAATTCACGTCCGGATTCGCCGCCGCCAGCCCCACGGTGTATTCGCCGCGACCGCAGCCCAATTCCAATACGATCGGATTGTCGTTGCCGAAAAATTCCCGCCGCCAGTTGCCCTTGAGCGGGTGATCCCGGTGGAATATCTCGTCGAATCCGGGCTGTATCATGCAGCGGAAGGTGAGGTTTTCGCTGAATTTCCTGAGCTTGTTCTTTCCCATGGTTGTCGGATATAGTAAGAGAGACTACCGCATACCGGCCGGGCGCGTTCCTCCGGCGACGACCCCGACGGAAAGGATGCCCCGCAGGGTGTCCTCGCCGGTCAGCTGCCGCACGGAAAGGGCATACTCGCCGTCGCCGGAGTACCGGATGCCGCTGCGGTAGCGGCGCGTAATGTCGTAATGATTGGAATAGGAGCGGCCCGCCCATCGGTAGGAGCCGTTCTCCGAGAGCGTTGCCAAGGGGAAATCGACGGTATCTGTCCAGAACCGTTTGTCCGGCGCCACGCCTTTGATCTCCAGCGGCAGGTCGGCATACGAGAAGTCGGCACGGTGACGAACCGTAATGTCGATCCATTGCCCCTCGCCGCCGGCAGTAGCGGCCGAATCGGGTCGGAAAGTGAAAACCACGGACCGATCCTCCGCCCACCCTGTTGCCGGCAGGTCGTACATCTCCATATAGTTCCGGCTCACGCACCCCGTCGCCGTGAGAGCAGCCAGCAGCAGGCCGCAGGCCGCCGCCCTAACTGAGCTATGCCTGCCCGCCGCCATTGCCGCCGCCCGGATTGCCGTTCCCGTTGCCGGAATTCCCGCCCGGCCTGCGGCGCGGCCCCCTGTTGTTGCCGCCGCGGCGGTTGTTGTTCCGGTTGCCGCTCCGGTTTTCGCCGGCTGCCAGTTCCGGCCGCGCCGTAGGCCGTTGGTCGCCCTTCCCGGAAGCCCCCTGCGCCATTTCCGGCCGGGCGGTGTTCCCGTTGTTATTGTCCGACCGCTGGCCTTCCCGGTTGTTGTTCCCGCCTTTGCGGCCGCCCCGGTTGTTCCGGCCCCCGCGCCCGCGTCCCCCGCTGCGCGAAGCGTCGAAACGGGTGATGCTCTCTTCGCCCACCACGTTCTTGATCTCCGGCTCCTGCGGCCCGTCGTTGCGCACCAAAGCCGCATCCTCCAGCCGGTCGATCTTTTCGCCCCGGCGGTTCATGGCCACGATCTGCCGAACGCGGTCGGTCGTCAGCGGGATCATCACCGCCGTGGACTGCGGGTCGGGGCTGAACCACATGACTTTGCTGAATATGTCGCTCTTGACCAGGTAGTAGCTGCCGTCCATAGCCTCCAGCGGCCCGTTCAGGCGCGGGAACGAGCGCCGTGCGTCGATATAGGAGTCCAGCTCGTAATTGAGGCAGCATTTAAGCTTGCCGCACTGCCCCGCCAGCTTCTGCGGGTTGAGCGATATCTCCTGATGGCGCGCCGCGCCGATGGTGACCGACGAGAAGTTGTTGATCCACGTCGAGCAGCAAAGCTCGCGCCCGCAGGCGGCGATGCCGCCGATCCGGCCGGCCTCCTGCCGCGCCCCGATCTGGCGCATCTCGACCCGGATGCGGAACTGGTCGGCCAGGACTTTGATAAGCTCCCGGAAATCGACGCGTTCGTCGGCGATGTAGTAGAAGATGGCCTTGAGCCGGTCGCCCTGGTACTCCACGTCCCCGATCTTCATATTGAGCCGCAGGTCCGCCGCGATCTGCCGCGAACGGATCATGGTGGAGTGCTCCAGCGAGATGGCCTCCTGCCACTTCTCGATGTCGTACGGTTTGGCCTTGCGGTAGATCTTCTTGAATTCGAGCCCCTGCGGGTTGAAGCCGGTGCGCTTCATCTGTTTGGTCACCAGTTCGCCGGTCAGGGTGATGATGCCGATGTCGTGTCCAGGGCTGGCCTCCACCGCCACGATATCCCCCGCTTTCAAAGCGAGGCCGGTGTTGTTCCAGTAGTATCCCTTGCGCGTGTTCTTGAACTGGATCTCGTAGATCTGGTTGTCCGCCAGCGGATCCGGCAGGTCGGCCATCCAGTCGAACACTTCGAGCTTATGGCATCCCGGACAGTTGCGGGCCTCCGGCTCGCCGTTGGCGTCGGTCGGGAAGCAGCAGCCGCGGGTCGTATTTTTTATGCAGGTCATTGCGTTGCGTGTTAGGTTGGAAGCCCGGATAGCCCGAAAAGCGGGATATATAGGGCGTTCATACGCAAAGGTATGATTATTACAACACTTCTGCAACTGTGAAGGTGCTGCCGCCGACGAAGACCAGGTCGCCCGGCCCGGCCATCCCGCGGGCTTTTCCGAGCGCTTCGGGTATCGTCGGCACGACATCGCCCTGCAAACCCGCTTTCCGGGCCCGGCGTGCCAGCTCCTCCGCTTTCAGCGCCCTGGGCAGCGAGGCCTGCGTAAAAAGGTAATGCGCTTCGCGCGGCAGCAACGGCAGGATATGTTCCAAATCCTTGTCGGCCACTACGCCCAGCACGAAGTAGAGTTTTTTGCAGGGCTGGCGTTTCAGCTGTTCCGTGACGAAGATCAGCCCCGCTTCATTATGTCCCGTGTCGCAGATAATGGGGCACGGGTCTTCGGCGGTGGCGATATTCTGCCACCGTCCGGGCACCTTCGCGACGGCCAGCCCCCGGCGCACCTCCATGGTGGTGAGCGGCTTCGGCAGCCGTTCGGCCAGCATGTCCAGAGCGGTCAATGCGGTGCAGAGGTTCCGCTGCTGGTAGTCCCCCTCCATCCCCAGTTGCAGGGTGAAGCGGTAACCGTCCAGCAGGCTTTCGACTTCGAACATGCGCCCCTCGTGCCCTGCACAGCGATACCGCTGGTCGGCAAAGACGATCGGCGAGTCGGTTTCGTGCGCTTGGGCGATAAAGGTCGAGGCGGTCTCCGGCCGGTACTCGCCGATGACGACCGGTATTCCCGGTTTGATGATCCCCGCCTTCTCCGCCGCGATCTTCGGCAGGGTGTCGCCGAGGAACTGCATGTGGTCGAAGCTGATATTGGTGATGACGCTCGCCAAGGGCGTAATGACATTCGTGCAGTCCAGGCGGCCGCCCATCCCCACTTCGATCACGGCAATATCCACCCCTTCTCTCCGAAACCAGTCGAAGGCCATCACGGTGGTGATCTCGAAGAACGACGGCCGCAGCTCCTCGATATGCGGCCGCATCCGTTCGATAAAGCCGACGACCTCCTGTTCGGGGATCATCCGCCCGTCCACCTGCATCCGCTCGCGGAAATCCTTGAGGTGCGGCGAGGTGTAAAGCCCCACTTTGTATCCCGCTTCGCGCAGCACGGCGTAAAGCATCTGGGAGACGGAACCTTTGCCGTTGGTGCCCCCTACATGGACAGTCCGGAATGCCTCGTAAGGCTTGCCGAGCAGTTCGTTCAGGGCGCGGGTGTTCTCCAGCCCCTCTTTATACGCGCCCGATCCGACGCTCTGGAACATCGGGGCGGCGGCGTACAGGTATTCTATGGTTTCGGGATAGGTCATTTCATATTAATTTACATGCAGGCCCGGAGCCTGCGCGGGCAAAACCGAAGGTTGCAGCCCTGCGCCGGGGTGGGTTGCCGTTCCGGCTTCCTCCTTGCGCCTCGGCCATTTAGGCGAGCCTAATGGCAACTCGGATGCGGCGTCGGTTCGGGCTGGCCGCTGCCGCGGGAGTTTACTCTTCGACCAGCAGCGACCGCTTGCGGAACCGCCACGCCACATAATAGAGCAGGCACAGCCCCAGCACCAGCAGGCAAAGCCGGACGATATAGTCCCCGCCCCGCACATAGGGCGTCAGGGTGTCATTGGCATTGATCCCGCCCGCCAGCAACGCCCGTTCGTCCCAGCCGACCCGGTCGATCACGTCGCCCCGCTGGTCGATCAGGCCCGAAATGCCGGTGTTCGCGCTCCGCGCGATAGACCGGCGCGTTTCGACCGCCCGCAGCCGCGCGAAGCTGAAATGCTGGCGGTAGCCCGGCGTGTCGCCCCACCAGCCGTCGTTGGTGATGATGAACATCACCTGCGCCCCGCGCCGCACATACTCCGTGTAGTAGCCGCCGTACACCGACTCGTAGCAGATCGCCACCCCGGCGCAGATGTCTTCCGGATTGGTAATCAGCGTGCGACGCTCCTGCATTCCCAGCGATCCGGAGATGCCGCCCAGGTCGATATTCAGGAACTTCAACGCTCCGAAAACCTTCGGATAGGGAAACAACTCGGCCCCGACCACCAGTTTCGACTTGTGGTAAACCTGCACTTTCGGATCGGCCGCCGAAATACCCAGCGCACTGTTGTATACGTCGTAGGAGATGCCCCATAGGGGATCGGTGCGGGTCCAGCGCTTGTGCGGCATCTCCTCGTCGTAGCGCAGCAGGGTGGTCGCCCCGGCGATCAGTTCGGCTTTCGGGAAACGGGCCATAAAGCGGCGGAGGGTGTCTATTTCGGCATTGCCGTCCAGCCCGCCAAGCCAGAAATCGCTGTCGAACGAGGTTTCGGGCGTGACGATGAATTCCACGTCGCGCGGTGCATCTTTTGCCAGATCGAGAATGATGTCACGCTGTTGGTCAGCGGTCAGGCCGCCGAATTTCTCGTTGTACGGGTCGATATTGGGCTGCACGACTGCCACACGCACGGGATTTTGCGCTTCTTTATAGGTGGCGTACCGCACCAGCGAAGCGACGACGGGCAGCACGACCCACAGAATAGCCGGCAAAGCCGCCCGCCAACGCCGTGCCCGCCAGTTCTTCCAGAGCAGGTAGAACAGGATGTTGCCCACCAGCACCCACAGCGACCCGCCGAAAGAGCCGGTAAGCTCGTACCACTGTACGATCTGCGGGGTGTCGGCGAATCCGTAGCCGAGGGTCAGCCACGGGAACGATATTTCGTTGTTCATGAACAGGGCTTCGAAGGCGATCCAGAGGGTCACGAACAGGGCCCACGCGATGGGCTGCGGGGCGCGGAACCGGAACCAGTGGAAGAGGATAAAAGGGAGCAGGGTGAAGAAGAGGCTCCCGACGGGTATGCCGAAGGTGGCCACGGGGGTGGCGATGCCGACCCACCAGGTGGTCGATACGTTCCACAGGGTAAAGGCGAGGGCCACCCACAGCCAATAGAAGCGGGGCCGCATGTCGCCGAGCAGGAGCAGGGGCACGAATGCGAAAAAGAGGCTCCATCCTCCGCACCCCCACCAGGGCAGGGCGAGAAAAAGCGCTGACAGCAGGGTAAGTAGTAGTTTTTTTATCATGCCTTTCCTGTTTTTCGGCGGTAAAGATAACCAAGTTTCATAACTTTGCATTTCTACTTAACCGTTCGTTTCTTCACTACCCACGCGAGGCGACCCTTCTCTTTGGGCAAGCAAAGAGATCCCCTTGGGTTTTTCCGGGCTGTAACTATCCGTTTCTACGGCGAGCGTAGCGAGCCGTGCAGGCCGGAGCCACCCCCGGCGTAGGCCTGCAACACTCGCTCTGCTCGGTCTTGGCTTCGCTGGCTCCGGCCTTTGCAACCCAAAGCGGACGATTGCGGAACCTAAGATCGGGTAGTTACAGCCCGGAAGCCCGACGGGCCCGCTTTTTGAAAAAAGCGGCAGTCCCGTACAGCGGGTAGTGAATAAACGAACGGTAAAAGAGATGAGAGGATATGGGTTCACTTCTTTTATTTTTGCAAGGCCTATTGGTCGGTTTTCTGGCCTCGGTTCCATTGGGGCCGATCGGAGTGATTTGTATCCAGCGGACATTGAGCGGCACCCATAAGTCCGGATTTTTTTCCGGGTTGGGGGCCGCCACCGCCGACACCATCTTCGCCACCCTGGCCGTCTTCTCGCTCTCATTCCTGACCGACTTTATGGACGCCCACAAACACTGGTTCACCGCTATCGGCGGGATCCTCGTCATCGTATTGGGCTTCTCGATCTTTTACAAACGAGTCAAGCGGGCCAGCCAGCGGCGACAAACCAAAAGCAGCCTGCTGAGCGACTACCTGTCGATCCTGTTCCTGACATTGACCAACCCGGCCTATATCCTCGTATTCATCACCCTTTTCGCCGCGTTGGGGATCAGCAGCGAAGGGCACCACACAGCTGTCAACCTGCTGCTGATTACCGGTGTGCTGATCGGTGCGGCCTGCTGGTGGCTCACCCTGACCTACGCGGTCAGCAAACTGCGCAAACGGTTCCGGCTGCGGCACCTGTGGTGGATTAACAAGATCACGGGGGCGGTCATTATTGTGTTCGGGGTGCTGCTGGTGCTGAGCATCGTGGTCAACCTGGGGCCGGTGGAGCGTATTTTACCATAACGACATGAAAAAGATCATTATAGCGGTCGACGGCTATTCGTCGGGGGGAAAGAGTACGTTCGCCAAAGCAGTGGCGGCGAAGTTGGGGTATATCTTCATCGACACGGGGGCGATGTACCGGGCGGTGACGCTGTACGCCATGCGGCGGGGTATCGCCGACGAGCCAGCGGCGTTGGTGGCTGCCCTCCCGGATGTGCATATCGACTTCCGGTTCAATCCCCGGACGGGCCGCAGCGACGTTTACCTGAACGGGGAGAACGTGGAGGCGGAGATCCGCCGCATCGACGTAAGCAACCGGGTGAGCGCAGTGAGCAGCATCCCTGAAGTGCGGGCCAAACTGGTGGCGATGCAGCAGGAGATGGGCAGAGCTAAGGGGATAGTTATGGATGGCCGGGATATCGGTACGGTGGTGTTCCCGGACGCCGAACTGAAGATCTTTATGACGGCGGATCCGCATGTGCGGGCGGAGCGGCGCTACAAAGAGCTGATCGCAAAGGGAGAACAGGTCTCTATGGAGGAGATCGAAAAAAATATCCGGGAGCGCGACCGGCAGGACGAGACGCGGGAGGTGAGTCCGCTGCGCCGTGCGGAGGATGCGGTAATGCTGGACAACAGCCGCATGACGGTGGAGGAGCAAATGGACTGGATCGCCGGCCAACTCGAACGTTTCGAATAACCCTCCGGTTTTATCCCTACCCGCCGTACGGAACTGCCGCTTTTTGTAAAAAGCGGCAGCGTCGGCTCTTTGGTTCTTTCTTTTTAAAGAAAGAACAGTCACACACGGTTGGGTAATGAAAAACCGGACGGTTATTATTTAGTCACGAGGTCTTTTTTGCGCAACGACCAGTCATTGTCGAAGAACCCCGCCGTTTCGACATCCTCCAGCCCGTTTTTCAGCATATCCGCTCGGAACACCATTAGATCCGGGAAACCCGTGATTCCCGAAATGTAATTGTTCGGGCTCGTCGCACGCATCCCCTCTGCGCCTGTGGCCGTAACCACCCCGACCAAAGCGTCCGGATAGTCCGGGTGCGGATAGACGAAATAAGCCGCCAGGTCATCACCCTTGTACGAACAGCCCCCCAGCGAGACCTCCCCGTTGCGCACCTGCACCGGGCAATCCTTCAGCAACCGAGTCCAGACATAGTTGTTATCGTAGTTACCGTAAAGGATCACATTGCGGTTCGGGTACTTCTTCACCTCATATTCGAGGTCGGGAATAACGTCTACCGAGCCGTTCCCCCGGTAATAGAACGTCTCCGCGTCGAACCGCGCCTTGGCGCGCCACCAGGCCGTCTCTTCCGGCGTTCCCACCGTCGAATAGACGAACACCATGTTATTGTCGAAAGCCTGTTTGAAACCGCCGTAACGTTTCGAATTCTTCTGTTGCGGGTTCACCCCGTCCAAAACGGTCCATTTGCCATCGTTGTAGGCCAAGACAGCCTTCCGGGCCGTCGGTACCGTCAGCCGCTGGCCGTCGGCGAATACCACCGTCGTTTCCGCGGTCTTCATCTTCAGGGACGGCAGGTCGAAAGTCAGCAACACGGCGTTTTCGGCCGTCACCACCCGGATCAGGGAGTCCCCCTCGCGCCGCACATTCACGTTTGTGTAACGGTACGGGCTCTCCTGCTGTTCCACCGTCAGCCAGTAGTCCTGCGCCGAAATGGCCGGTGAGGCGGTGTAGAAATCTATTTCGTCCACCCGGTCGTCCGAAGGGATCGAATGGGTGGCGAAGAAGTCGAAGATCGGCGGCCAGTCCACGCTGGCGTCCCCGAACCAGTGCTCGCCACCCGGAAATTCGTGGTAGCAGAAATCCGTGTGGAAACGGCCCAGCTCCTCGCGCATGATATGCGCCTGCGAAGTCGGTACCACATTGTCCGCCGAGCCGTGGTGGATATACACGCCCGACTGTTTCAGGTTACGGTCAAGAGCAATTACGCGCCCGGCAGCCGCGCCCCGCTCGAACGGTTCGAACAGCGGGTGGCGGCGGTGCATTTCGTCCCCCCTGCCGCTCCCGTAGCCCGCGATGTCGGGGTATCCGGCGCACGGAGCTATGGCGGCGAATTTCGACGGGTAGGTCGTCCCCAGGAACCAGGTGCCGTGGCCGCCCATCGAATGCCCGGTCAGGTAGATGCGCGTGGTGTCGGTCTTGAAGATGCGCTGCGCTTCTTCCAATACCTCCAAAGCGTCGATCCGGCCCCACTCTTCCCAGTTGAAACCGTAGGGGCGGCGGTTGGTCGGCGCCACGATGTTGACCCAGTCCTTTTGTTTGTAGGCGCGGGCCTGGTTGCGGGCTTCCACCGACGCCCCGTGAACGGTCAGGATAAAGGCCTTGGCTCCCGTGTCGGCCGGCTCGGTTCGCAGGGCCGGGGCCACGCTGTAATACTGCACGCTCCCGTCGATGCGGCTCACGAATGTCCGTTCATGATGGATGGCGGGCGATACCTGGCGCAGTTTAATGGTAGTCGTGTCGAGCACTTCGCCGTCCCGGATAAGCTCCAGATGGGCGAAAACCGGCCCGTTCAGGCACGTTTTTCCGGTCGCCGGAAGCTGGAATTTGACTTTCCGGACGGCCAGGGGCATTATGTCGTCGGTCGGGTATTCGATGGCTTTCCCCACTTTCTGTCCGTCCGGGGCGGTCAGGGTTGTGCGGATGGTCATGGCCTTGAGCGGCTTTTCGGTCGCGTTCACCACGCGGATCGCCGCCCATTTCGGGTCGTTTTCGCCTGCGATCAGGTCGGGCAGGGTCAGGTCGCGCCGGGTGAACATGACCGGTTTGTTCGGTTTCACGAGTTTCGATTCGACGCGTCCGAAGCGTCCCGGAGTGTAGATCACCTCGTTGAGGCCCTGTTTCAGCCGCACGGGGATCAGGGTGTAGCCGAAGTCGTAATGGTCGCCTTCGTGCGGCTCGCCGTTGATGTATGTGCGGGTTCCGCCGGTGGTTTCGAGCAGGGCGATCTCCGTTTCGGGAGCTTCGTACGAGGTGTAGAGGTAGGCCGAGCGCATCTGCGGGCTGCGGAATATGCCGGTGGAATCGGCCGTAATTGGGTTCCATATCCAATTCGGGAGCATGGTCCAGCCCGGCCTGCGTCCGCGCCGGGAGTCGGCCTGCCGCTCCTGGTTGGACTGGTAGGCCATCGGGGCTTCCCGCTGGGCGGGGTAGGCGTAGCCGAGGCTGTCGCCCGCCGCCGGAGTCCTGAACTTGCCGGTGGCATATAGCCAGGCCACCATGTCCTGTCCGTTGTACAGGGTTCCGGCGCCCACGCCTCCGGGCAGGAGCAGCCCTTCGCGGAAGCGGTGGAAAACGCGCCCTTCGTCGGTGGTCTCCACTTTCTGTTGTCCGAAGATGGCGACGACGTTGCCGTCGCCTTTCGCTGCCTGCTGTGCCGGAGCGGTATGCCAAGCTGCCACGGCGGCGGTGCAGAGTACCGCGGCGCGCAAGCCTTTGAGGGTAAATGGGGTCATATTCTGTCGGTTGGTATTTTGTCAGGAACAGGCAAAAGTAGTGATTTTCACGAAAAAACCGCGCTCCGGAGTTCCGAAGCGCGGTTTTGGATCATTCTTTACGGGATATGGAACACCTCTTTCTCCGCCGGCTATTCCGGGTCGCCGGAAAGGTTGGTACGGGTGGTCTCGACCTCTTCGTATTCGACATACTCGCCGACCCCTTTGCCGACTTGGTATTCGCTGCGCCGTGTGGTGCGGGTGACGGTCACTTCGCCCTCCTTTTTCTTTTTGCGGTTGTCGGCGGCCGCCTTGCCGAAGTTGGCGTAGAAGCCGCGGAACGAGCCTCTCCCGAAGCTGCCGCCAGCCGATGTGCCGTCGCCGCCGAACTGCTGCTGAAATTCACGCTGTTTCCTGGCGATCCACCAACGCAGCATCCACCGCCCGACGAGGCCGAGCAGCCAGAAGCCGACGAAGATGAAGAGTATGACGGTCAGGAATGTCTCCATGGGATGGTTTTCTTAAAATTATCCTGTAAAGATAACGCCGGGCTGTATATTTTTAGTACGTTCTCCCGCGGGTGACGATAAATATCCCCTTCTTCGGCCCGCTGGGGTCACAAGAAGGGGAAAAGCATACCGGAATAATTGATCTTTTATTTTGCAAGGTGCCGGAGGGTACTGTTCTTTCTGTGAACAGAAAGAACCAAAGAAACTTCCGAGCGCATCCCGCTGGGATGCTTTGGCTGTAATTACCCTTGCTTTTGGGCCGGGAGAAATAGCCCGCTAAATATTTTGCGCACCTGACAGCGGGCTATTTCCCCGACCCAAAGCGGGTGATTGCGGAGCCTAAGGAGTAGCGCAGCTGACTCAAAAGTTTTTGGTGCCGCTTTTTTCAAAAAGCGGCAGTTCTCTGCGGGTACGTACAAATAAAAGATCGGTTATTTTTCGACTTTGCTGAACATGTCTTTGCCGACGCCGCAGAGCGGGCATTCGAAATCGTCCGGCAGGTCTTCGAACGGAGTGCCCGGAGCGATCCCGCCTTCGGGATACCCTTCTTCGGGGTTATAGACCCAGTCGCATACGTCGCATTTGTAGCTGTCCATAGTGGTAATGTTTTAATGGTTTGTTTATAAATAGGTTACATGGAAAAAAGACCGATGTAGGTGTGCGGCGTCAATGCCCTCAGTTCCGCCTTCACCGAATCGCTTACGTCCAGCCCGTCGATGAACGCTGCGATATCCGCCTGCGTAATTCCCTTATTGGTGCGGGTCAATGCCTTCAGCGCCTCATACGGGTTAGGGTATTTCTCGCGCCGCAGGATGGTCTGTATCCCTTCGGCGACCACGGCCCAGTTACGGTCGAGGTCGGCGTTGATCGCGTCCAGGTTGATGATCAGCTTGCCCAGCCCCTTCATCAGGGAGCTGATGGCGATCATGGTGTGCGCGATAGGCACGCCGATGTTCCGCAGCACGGTGGAGTCGGTCAGGTCACGCTGCAACCGGGATACCGGCAATTTTGCTGCCAAATGTTCGAAAATGGCGTTGGCCATCCCCAAATTTCCTTCGGCGTTCTCGAAATCGATCGGGTTCACCTTGTGCGGCATGGCCGAAGAGCCTACCTCACCGGCTTTGATCTTCTGTTTGAAATACTCCATCGAGATGTAAGTCCACATGTCGCGCGAGAGGTCGATCAGGATGGTGTTGATGCGCTTAAAGGCGTCGAAGATCGCCGCGATGTTGTCGTAGTGCTCGATCTGGGTGGTGTACTGCGAGCGTTCCAGCCCGAGTGTGTTGTTCACGAAGTTATTGGCGAAGGCCACCCAGTCGATCTCGGGATAGGCCACGGAATGGGCGTTGAAGTTTCCCGTCGCGCCACCGAATTTGGCGGGGCAGGGGATGGCTTTCAACTGTGCGATCTGTTTGCCGAGCCGCTCCACGAAGATGCGGATCTCTTTTCCTAAGACCGTGGGCGACGCGGGCTGTCCGTGGGTGTGCGCCAGCAGCGGCACGGCGCCCCATTCGTCGGCCAGCTCTCCGAGTTTGCCGACGAGTTCGTCTATGGCCGGGTAATAGACTTCGTCGGTCGCCGCCTTGAGGCTGTATGGGGTCGCGGTGTTGTTGATGTCCTGCGAGGTGAGCCCGAAGTGGACGAATTCCCGCTCGTCGCCGAGCTTCAGCGCGTCCATCTTCTCTTTAATAAAGTATTCGACGGCTTTGACGTCGTGATTCGTCGTCTGCTCGATCTCCTTCACGCGCTCGGCATCGCTGATGCTGAAGTTTCGATAGATATCCCGCAAAGAGGCGTAATGCCCTTTGTCGAACCCGGCGAGCTGCGGCAAGGGCAGTTCGCACAGGGCGATGAAGTATTCTATTTCGACCTGTACGCGATAGCGGATCAGGGCGTATTCGGAAAAGTAGTCGCCCAACCGGTCGACTTTGCCGCGGTAGCGGCCGTCGACGGGCGAAATGGCTGTCAGTCGGTTCAGTTCCATTACTGTCAATTTATGGTTCATTTTACTTACGATCCGGCAAAACGAAGTTTTGCAAGTCCCGCCGGGGCCACCCGGACGCCGCCCGCGCAGGGCAGTCCCCTCAAACCTAAGACGACCCGAATGCAGACAAAACACACAACGGGTACGCGCCACGCCTTAACAGGAAAATCGTTCAAAAGCGATCCACGCTTTTGAACAAGATTTTCCAAGGCGCGCAGTTTCAAGGTAAGGGAGGCAAATCCGCCTGCAAACGGTTCTCGACTGCGCTCCCGCGCGGGGCCGCGTGCTTGCGGCGAGCTTGCGATGCTACGCATCGCTTGATCGTAAGTAAAACGAACGATTTATTTAAATGATCGTCAATTAGGCCACTTGCATGGCTTCCACCCGCGCTTTGGCGTAGTCCAGTTTCACGCGGAACGTCTTGCGTTTGGATGCCGGCACCTCGAACATCGCGTCCATCATGATCGCCTCGCAGATCGAGCGCAGTCCGCGCGCGCCCAGCTTGTACTCGATCGCTTTGTCCACAATGTAATCCAGCACGTCGTCGTCGAAGGTCAGCTTCACGCCGTCCAGCTCGAACAGCCGCACGTATTGCTTCACGATCGCGTTCTTCGGCTCGGTCAGGATGCGCCGCAGCGCCTCGCGTCCCAGCGGTTCCAGATAGGTCAGCACCGGCAGCCGCCCGATCAGCTCCGGGATCAGCCCGAAGCTCCGCAGGTCTTTCGGCGTAATGTACTGCAACAGGTTCTCGCGATCCACCTCCGCGATCTTCTGTTGCTGCCCATACCCCACGACCCGCGTATTGAGCCGCTGTGCGATCTTCTTCTGCACACCGTCGAACGCGCCGCCCGCCACGAACAGGATATTCTTGGTGTTCACCTGGATATACTTCTGGTCGGGATGCTTGCGCCCTCCCTGCGGCGGCACGTTCACTACCGTCCCTTCGAGTATCTTGAGCAACGCTTGTTGCACCCCCTCGCCCGACACGTCGCGCGTAATGGACGGATTGTCGCTCTTACGGGCAATTTTATCCACCTCGTCGATAAAGACGATCCCGCGCTCGGCCGCCGCCACGTCGTAGTCCGCGGCCTGCAACAGCCGCGAAAGGATGCTTTCGACATCCTCGCCTACATACCCCGCCTCGGTCAGCGCCGTGGCGTCCACGATGGCGAACGGCACATTCAGCAACCGCGCAATCGTCCGCGCAATCAAGGTCTTCCCCGTTCCGGTTTCGCCGACCAGCAGGATGTTCGATTTGTCCAGCTCGATATCGACGTCATCCTCTTTGGCCGTTGGGTTCGACAGGCTGTGCATCAGCCGTTTGTAGTGGTTGTAAACCGCCACCGAGATGTATTTCTTGGCCCGCTCCTGCCCGATCACGTACTGATCCAAAAACTCTTTGATCGATTGCGGCGTGTAGAGCGCCATCGCCTCCCCGATCGTCGATGCCGCCTCGTTCCTGGTGCGGTTCTCCATCTCTTCGCGCACGATTTCCGCGGCCCGCTCGGCGCAGTTGTCGCAGATATTGGCCTCCTGTCCGTGGATGATCATCCCCACCTGCGTGGCCGGCGCCCCGCAGAACGAGCAGTGCTCGTGCGTCTTTCCTTTGTTATTGTTGTCTGCCATAAAACTTGTGCTCGCTTAAATCCCTTCCCGTTTGGTCAGCACCCCGTCGATCAGCCCGTAGTCGGCCGCCTCTTTGGAGGTCATCCAGAAGTCGCGGTCGGCGTCCTGTTCGATTTTCTTCACGTCTACGCCGCTGTGGTCCGCCAATATCGAGTAAAGCTCCTCTTTGGTCTTGAGTATTTGCCGCGCGGTAATTTCAATGTCGCTCGCCTGCCCTTCGACCCCGCCCAGCGGCTGGTGGATCATGATGCGCGAGTGCTGCAATGCCGACCGTTTCCCTTTGGTTCCCGCCGTCAGCAGGATGGCGCCCATCGAAGCGGCCATGCCGGTGCAGGTGGTCGCCACGTCGGGCGAGATAAGCTGCATGGTGTCGTAAATGCCCAGCCCGGCCGACACCGATCCGCCCGGCGTGTTGAGGTAGACCTGAATGTCGCTCTTGGGGTCGGTCGATTCGAGGAAGAGCATCTGCGCCTGGATGATGTTGGCGGCGTCGTCGTAGATCGGCACGCCGAGGAAGATGATGCGGTCCATCATCAGGCGCGAGAAGACGTCCATCGTTGCGACGTTGAGCTGCCGTTCTTCGATGATGGTGGGCGATATATATTCTGCCGTAATCTGTCCGTAGCGGTGCATGGCCATGCCGGATATTCCCCGCCCAAGCCGTGCGTACCGTTCAAACTCTTTTTTGTAATCCATTCGTCGGTGTAAAATGTTGTAAGAGGTAAAAATACTCTTTTTTTACGAAACAAGGCGCATCTTGCTGTCAAAATGCGCCTTGCGGGTTGGATAGGTCGGTAAAAATCGATTCCCTAAGTATTTTGGCTGCGCGCTGACGGAAATCCATCGAAAAGCCTGTCGGCTTTTACGCTGTCTTTCCTGAGTCAGCAACGCGCGCAGCGGAGGGTACTGCCCTTACGCCGGGCAGGCGGACGCGTTGCGTCTTTTGCTGGCCTGCCGATTGTGGGCTGTAACTACCCTAAACAAGTTAAACGAGCTTCTGGAACTCTTCCGGGGTGACGGTCTTTTCGGTGACCTTGATCTGTTCGGCCACGGCGCCGATCACCTTGCGCTCGCCCACCTTGTCGTAGATCTTGCGCACCTCCTCCTTGTTGCCGAGGATCGAGTTCACGAAGTTCTCCAGCATATCGTCCGCCACGGTGTGCATCCCGTAGTATTGGAACTGCATCATCGCAACTTCTTTGGCTTCGGCCTTCACGTCATCCTGCGTGATTTCGAGGTTGTTGTCCTTCATCACCTTGCGGCGGATCAGGTCCCAGCGGATCATGTCGAGGAATTGCGGGAACTCCTTCTCGATCTCTTCCATCGAGAATTTGCCTTCGTTCACCTGGTAGAGCCAGTTTTTCAGGAACTCTTCCGGCAAGGTGAGAGCGGCCTTTTCCAACAGGTATTTGCGCACGTCGGCGGTAAACTTGAAATCTGTTTCTTTCGCCAATTCAGCCCGCACCTGCTCGTCGATTTTGGCGTCGAACTGCTCGGCGGTGGTCACATCCCCCGCCGGGAAAGCCAGCTTGAAGAACTCTTCGTTGAGTTCCGGCTCGGCGAACTTGCGGATCTGGGTGATAGTGAAAGTGTACTTCGGGTCCATCCCTTCCAACTCGGCCTCTTTCACGCCCAGGATAGACGCCCGCTGTGACGGCGTCTTGTAAATTTCGTTGACATCCACTTCGACGCTGTCCCCTACCTTTTTCCCGATAAACGGTTTGCGCGCAGCCTCATCCATACTGATCAGCCCCACATAGGCGTCCTCGATCTGGGTGTCGCCCTGCGTCAGGGTACCGGTCAGAGCCTCGTCGTCGGCCACCGCGTCCACGTCCACCAGCTTCCCGAAACGGCGCATGTAGTTGCTGCGGAAGCCTTTGCGCATGTCGTCGTTCGGCTCGATAACGTACTTGGTGACGCTGTTCTTCTTGGTCAGCGCCAGATCGACCTCCGGAGCCAGCCCGATCTCGAACACGAATTCGAAGTCGGTGCCGTTGTCGAAGTCCAGTTCGCCCTGTTTGTCCGACGGCATCAGGTCGCCCACGGTCTCGATGTTGTTCTCCTTGATGTATTCGAACGCCGCGTCGGTAGCCTTGCGGTAAGCCGCGTCGGCCAGCACGCTCTTGCGGTACATCTTGTTGATGATGCCCATCGGCACCATCCCCGGCCGGAAGCCCGGCACGTTGGCTTTGCGCTTATAATCCTTGAGCTGCTTGTCGACCTGTTCCTTGTAATCGGCCTCGCCCACGGTAACCCGGAGCAGGGCGGTCTGGTTTTCGAGGTTTTCTCTGACTACGTTCATTGAGAGTATCTTGTTTGTTTTATTTGCTTTAAGAACCGCAAAGGTAACGGATTTTTGCGAAAATCCGCTATTTTTGGCGCCGATGGCGATGATTTACGACAAGGTATTACACAAAATCTGCGGGGCGGAGGGGCTGGCCGCCACGGAGTTCGAAAAATGCACCTTCCGGGAATGCGATTTCTCGGAGGCCGACCTCTCGGATCTCGATTTCGCGGACTGTGTTTTCGAAAAATGCCGGATGGTGATGGCCAAGATGGAGCAGACTGGCCTGAGGGATGTCGTGTTCGAAGAGTGCGAGGTGCGCGGCGTCGATTTCGGCCTCTGCCGCAAGTTCGGCTTCTCGGCGGCATTCCGTCAATGTCACCTCAGTTTCTGTTCGTTCCATGAGCAGAAATTGCCGAAGGCGGTCTTTGCGGGCAGCGTGATGAAGGAGTGCTTTTTCTCGGAGTGCGACCTGACGCGGGCCGACTTTTCGGGCTGCGACCTGGAGCGGACGCTGTTCGAACGCTGCAATTTGGAGAAAGCCGATTTCCGCACGGCGTTCGCCTATACGATAGACCCCGCATCCAACCGGATGCGGGGCGCCAAGTTCGCGCGCGAGGGCCTCGAAGGGCTGCTTGCGCAGTATGGGCTGGATTTGGAGTAAAGCTGCGATCTTTCGATGTCAGCCCGGAACCGAGCAGCGTGACGAGGCTAAAGCCGGCGTGCGAGCTTTGGCGAGTTAGCGCGAGGAACCGACACAGTAGCTGAGCGCCATCAAGTGTGCTTGAATGGCCGAAGCACCAGGAGTAAGCCGGAACGGCAACACGAAGGTCAACCACCCCCGGCGACCCGACGCTGCCAACGAATGCAAAGCAAGAAAATTTGCTTGGCTGAGTGGCGAGGAGGGAAATGAGCGTAGCGAAGTTAACGGCTGCAACTTAGGGTAATTACAGCCCGGCCGGAGTGCCCGGCGGCACCGCTGGCTCCGGGCTGAAAAAGGGTGCTTGCTTTACAGATATTATTCGGCCTTTTCGCCGCCCAACTCTTTGTCCAGTATGCCTTTCGCCTCGAAAAAGGCGTCCGTGAAGCCGCGGGCCTGTATGGAGCCGTCCGGGCCGATCAGCACGAAAAACGGCCATCCGGCGAAATTGTAAGCCTCCATAATCGCTTTGTTGGCGGGGTGTCCGGTTTCGAGTTCCACTTCTGTCCACGGGTGTTCCAGCATCCCCGCCAGCACCGGCCGGATGTCGTCCACGCCCGGCCCGGCGGTTTTCTTATCCGCGGGCAGCCCTTCGTAAACCTGCCGGATCGTGGCGACCGACTCGGTCAGTCCCAGCATTTTCAACCCTTTCCCTTTGTACTTGCCGTACAGCTCCCGTACCTGCCCGTCGATGTAGATCGAGCCGGGGCACATCCCCCAATGGTAGATCAGCAGGTAGCTGCCTTTGTAGTCGTCGCGCGCGGCCGTCTTCCCTTCGGTGGTCACCAGTGAGAAGTCCGGCGCGGGCTGTCCTTTGGCCAACCGTTCCATATTCGCCATCTGCCGGGCATACATTTGACCGTAATAGGAGGCTTTCAGCTCCGGGGAGAAGGCATCGTAAGCGGCCTTGGCCACCTCCGTCGGGGTGTAGGAGAGGGACGATATCCGGTCGATAAGCAGGTAGAGGGAGCTTTGGGGATTGGCTTCTTTGTAGGCATTGCGCGCTTCGTTCGTACGCTCGACGCCCGGATTGTTCTCGTAGAAAAGGTTGAACTTACGTTCATATTCCAGGCCGGTTGCCGTGTCTTTGCGCTGGAACGCCTCCATACCGAGCCGCATGTAGCTGCCCCGCACGCTGCCGGTCGAGTCTTCGAGGTAAAGGTATCGGGCCAGCAGCGGGTCGTCGTAGATGCCGCCGCTCAGGGTGCAGTAGTAGATTTCGTCCGCCGTTCCGGTCATCCCGATCTTGTCCCCGTCGGTCACGATCAGGGTCTTGCCCCTGCGGTCGCACTGTTTGGCCTCCCCGGTCTTCGGAAAGTAGGACATGAGGTAATACTGGTCGTGTTCCTGCGTGCCTTTGTAACTGAACATTCCCGGTTCGGAGGCGACAATGTCGAATGCGGGTTTGTACGTCCAGCCGGGCAGTATGATGCGCTCGAAGCGCAGGGTGTCGCCTGCTTGCAGACCGTTGATCTTACCCGTGACGGTGAATTTCTGGGTGCCTGTCGCACAAGTTACGCCGCAGGAAGCGGCGGCGAGCAGGGTGATAAAAAGAGTTCGGAGCATAAAGAAAGTGAGTTTGGTTTTACGCTCCGAAGTAACTAAAAAAATCGTTACGATATTCCGATAAGACCGGATTATTTTTTGACCTTCCGCAGTTCGAAGTCCGGCCCAAGGTAAACGCGCCGCACGAATTCGTCGGCCGCCAGCTCCTCGGCCGTCCCGGTGCGGATCACTTTGCCTTCCACCAATATATAGGTGCGGTCGGTGATCGAGAGCGTTTCGTGCACGTTGTGGTCGGTAATGATGACCCCGATGTTCTTCTCCTTGAGCGACGCCACGATCGACTGGATCTCGGCCACGGCGATCGGGTCTACCCCGGCGAACGGCTCGTCGAGCAGGATGAACTTCGGGTTGATGGCCACGGCGCGGGCGATCTCGGTTCGTCGCCGCTCGCCCCCCGAAAGCTGCTGTCCGAGGCTCTTGCGCACCTTTTGCAGCGAAAACTCTTTGATGAGGTATTCGATCCGCTCGCGCTGGTACTCTTTGGAGTAGTCGGTCATCTGGAGCACCGCTTTGATGTTGTCCTCGACGGAGAGCCGCCGGAACACCGAAGCCTCCTGTGCCAGGTACCCCACGCCCAGCTGCGCCCGCCGGTAAACGGGTTCCTTGGTGATCTCCAGGTCGTTGAGGAAGATTTTTCCGCCGTTGGGCTTGATCAGGCCCACGGTCATGTAGAACGTGGTGGTCTTCCCGGCTCCGTTGGGCCCAAGCAGTCCCACGATCTCGCCTTGCTGGACGTCGATCGAGACTTCGTTCACCACGGTGCGGGATTTGTATTTCTTAACGAGGTCCTGCGTCCAGAGGCGCATGTTCTCGTTCTGTGCGTTGATCTCCAGTGGGTTTTCCATGGTCGTTTGTTTTACGGCCTCAGCCGGTATGGTTTCCGCGTCAGCGGGCGGGCCGCAGCCTCCCCCTGCGGACGCCCGCAATGCATTGCGAACCTTTCCGCAGGCTGCGCCCCGGCATATTACACCACCCCCTCGCGGAGGATGTCGTGGATATGGATGATGCCGCAGTAGGCGTCGTTCCCTTCCGGATCGGTAACGAGCAGCTGCGTGATCTTATTTTGCTCCATCAGCCGGAAAGCCTTTACCGCCAGCTCGTCCGCCGGGATGGTCTTGGGCGACACCGACATGATGTCCCGCGCCCGTACCGCCGTGATGTCCTTGCCGCTCTGGAGCATGCGCCGCAGGTCGCCGTCGGTGACGATCCCCACCAGCTTGTCCGAAGCCGGATCGACCACCGCCGTGGCCCCCAGCCGCTTGCCCGAAATCTCGATGATGACCTGGTTGAGGTCGGCGTCCGGCGCCACCCGTGGCGCCCCCTCGTCCGACATGATGTCCCGCACCGTGGTGTAAAGCTTTTTGCCCAGCGCCCCGCCTGGATGGAACCGGGCGAAGTCCTGCGCCGTGAAGCCCCGCATTTTGAGCAGGGTCATTGCCAGCGCATCCCCCATCACCATCTGGGCCGTGGTGCTGGAAGTCGGGGCCAGGTTGTTCGGGCACGCCTCCTCTTCGACCGTGGTGTTCAATACTTTGTCGCTGTGCTGGGCCAGGAACGAATCGAGGTTGCCCACCATCCCGATCAGCAGGTTGCCCATCTGTTTGATGAACGGCACCAGCACCTTGATCTCCGGCGAGTTGCCGCTCTTGGAGATGCAGAGGATGATGTCGTCGGGCTGGATGATCCCCAGGTCGCCGTGGATGGCGTCTGCGGCGTGCATGAAGATCGCCGGGGTTCCGGTGGAGTTCAGCGTGGCGACGATCTTGTTCGCGATGATGGCGCTCTTGCCGATCCCGGTGATGATAAGCCTTCCTTTGCTGCGGAAGACGGTGTCGGCGATCTCGACGAACCCCGCGTCGATATATCCCGCGAGCCTTTCGACGGCCGTGCATTCGGTGCGGATGATGTTCCGGGCGAATTCTATGGTGTTTTCGGGAGTCACTTTCGGTTGATTTTTAGACAAAGGTAGTTGGATTTCGTGAAAAATCGCTACCTTTATTGTTGCCTGTGCCCGGGCGGGCCGCCTTCCGGGGCGGACGCAGGGGTGATCCACGGCTTCCATTATCAAGGCAAAGTTATGTCTCAGTATCCGACATCCGATATTCTGTACGAGAGCCTGAAACGGCATTTCGGCTTCTCGCAGTTCAAGGGGAACCAGGAGGAGGTGATGCGCAACGTGCTGGCGGGGAATGACACGTTCGTGCTGATGCCGACCGGGGGGGGCAAGTCACTGTGCTACCAGCTGCCTGCGCTGATGATGGAGGGGGTGGCTATCGTCATCTCGCCGCTGATCGCCCTGATGAAGAACCAGGTGGACGCCATGCGGACGTTCGCCATGGAGGACGGGGTGGCCCATTTCCTCAATTCGTCGCTCAACAAGAGCGCGGTGCAGCGGGTGCGGGAGGATGTGCTGGCGGGGAAGACCAAGCTGCTCTATTTTGCGCCGGAGTCGTTGACCAAGGAGGAGAATGTCGAGTTCCTGCGCAAGATCAAGGTGTCGTTCTACGCGATCGACGAGGCGCACTGCATTTCGGAGTGGGGGCATGATTTCCGGCCGGAGTACAGGCGCATCCGGCCGATCATTGCCGAGATCGGGCAGGCGCCGGTCATTGCCTTGACGGCTACGGCGACGCCGAAAGTGCAGCTGGATATTCAGAAAAACCTGGGGATGCAGGACGCCAAGGTGTTTAAATCCTCTTTCAACCGGGCGAACCTTTACTACGAGGTGCGGCCGAAGGTGAACGCCACCAAGGAGATCATCCGCTATATCAAACAGAATCCGGGCAAGAGCGGGATCATCTACTGCCTCTCCCGGAAAAAGGTGGAGGAGCTGGCCGAGTTGCTGGTGGTCAACGGGATCAAGGCTTTGCCTTACCATGCGGGGATCGACGCGGCGACGCGGGCGGCCAATCAGGACAAGTTCCTGATGGAGGAGGTGGATGTCATCGTGGCGACCATCGCTTTCGGGATGGGGATCGACAAACCGGATGTGCGGTATGTCATACACTATGACATTCCGAAGTCTTTGGAAGGGTACTACCAGGAGACCGGGCGCGCGGGGCGCGACGGAGGGGAGGGGCACTGCATCACCTTTTACAGCTACAAGGATATCCAGAAGCTCGAAAAGTTCATGCAGGGCAAGCCGGTGGCCGAACAGGAGATCGGAAAGCTCTTGCTTCAGGAGACGGTGTCGTATGCCGAGAGCGCGATGTGCCGGCGCAGGATGCTGCTGCACTACTTCGGGGAGCAGTACAACAATCCGAACTGCGGCTGCTGCGACAACTGCTGCAACCCGCGCGAGGAGTTCGAGGGGCGTGAATACATGCGGCTGATGCTCGAAACCCTGGAGGCGATCGGGGCGGGTTTCAAGGCCGATTATCTGGAGGGGATCCTTTTGGGGAAGGTGACCAACCTGAATAAGTCGTACAAGCACCATAAGTTGGAGTTGTTCGGGGCGGGGGCCGACCACGACGCGCAGTTCTGGAGCGCGGTCATCCGGCAGGGGCTTATCCTGGGCCTGGTGGACAAGGATATCGAAAATTACGGATTGCTCTCCATCAGCGAGACGGGGCGGGCATACCTGGCGCCGGGCGGGGCGTACAGCGTGAAGCTGGTGGCGGACCACCGGTATGAGGATACGGACGACGACGATTCGCTGGCGACCCACGGCGGAGGCCGGAACGGTGCCGGGGGCGGGGCGGCGGACCCGATCCTGTTCTCGATGCTGGCCGACCTGCGCAGGGAGGTGGCCAAAAAACACGGGCTGCCGCCGTTCGTGATCTTTTCTGAGCCGTCGCTGGAGGATATGACGATCCAGTATCCGGTGACGCTCGAAGAGATGCAGAATATCACGGGGGTCGGGGCCGGGAAGGCGAAGCGGTACGGGTTTCCTTTTACGCAGCTCATTGCGCGGTATGTGGAGGAGAATGGGATCGAGCGGCCGCAGGAGATGGTGGTCAAGAGCGTGGTCAATAAGAGCGGCAACAAGGTCTTTATCATCCAGAGCATCGACCGCAAGATGGATTTTGAGGACATCGCGGACGCGAAGGGTTTGACGATGGACGAGCTGATGGACGAGATCGAGGCGATCGTGGGGTCGGGGACGCGGCTCAATATCGACTATTATATCACGGAGATGGTGGACGAGGACAAGGTGCTGGACATCATCGACTATTTTACGGAGGTGGCGCAGACCGATTCGGTGGCCGACGCGGTGCGGGAGCTGGGTGCGGATTACACGGAGGAGGAGATTCGGCTGGTGCGGGTCAAGTTCCTCTCCGAGGCGGGAAATTAGAACGGATGATGAAAAAATGGATAATTCTGGTCGCCAGCCTCGTTGCCGGGGTGACCTTCGCCCGTGGACAGCAGACGCCCCAATGGCGTGCGACTTCTTTCCGGGGGATGACCGTGGTGACGCCTTTCATATGGCAAATGGGTTCTAAGAACGGTACGTACTTCGGAGCGGGTGAGGTGCCGGAGCAGGCTTACGATCTCTCCGTAATCACCTCTTATAGGATAACGGACACGGCGGATGCGGCGGACTCCGCATCCCGGCCGTTATACTGGATGGTGGCGATTATGCTGGGCGATACGACGATGCTGACCCCGGAGCCGTGTTTCGCAATCGCCGGTTCGGACAGCGTAAACCATCGGATCGAAGGTAAGGAGGTTACGGGTATCTTTGCCGACTTAGGCTCGACGGTAGTGAAGTTCCGATACAGGGAATACAGGTATGAGCCTATGCAACGGCAATGGGAGGTCTTGGTCATCTATTTGGATAAGGCCGAAGAACGGATGGTGGCAGACCGCATATTCAACAGTATCGGATTCGGAGAGGATGCGTTCGGGGAAACGGAATGGGCGGGCAATGATTAAAGCATAAGAAATGGCGGAAGTAAGAGCTAAGAAATACCTGGGTCAGCATTTCCTGACCGACCTGAATATCGCGCGGCGGATCGCCGAGGCGCTCACGCCGGCTTCCGTTCCGGGTGGGGCGTCGTGTGTGCTGGAGGTGGGGCCGGGGATGGGGGTGCTGACGCAGTTCCTGTTGTCGGTTTACGGCGACCGGCTCACGGTGGCGGAGATCGACGGCGAAAGCGTGGACTATCTGCGCGTGCATTATCCGGGCCTCAATATTGTCGAAGGGGACTTTTTGCGGATGGATCTGGCGGCCCTTTATCCGGCCGACCGCTATCCGGGCGGGGTGAATGTGATCGGGAATTTCCCGTACAACATCTCGTCGCAGATATTTTTCAAGGTGCTGGACTATAAGGATATGGTGCCGGAGGTGGTGGGGATGATCCAGAAGGAGGTGGCGGTTCGTTTGGCTTCGTCTCCGGGAGGGAAGGAGTATGGTATCCTGAGCGTGTTGTTGCAGGCCTATTATGACATCGAATACCTGTTCACTGTGCCTCCGGGGGTGTTCAACCCGCCGCCGAAAGTGCAGAGCGCGGTCATTAGACTGCGGCGGAATGGTGTGTCGTCTTTGGACTGCGACGAGGCGCTGTTCAAGCGGATTGTCAAGGCGACGTTCAACCAGCGGCGCAAAACGGTACGGAATTCGCTGGGTTCCTCTTTCCCGGAGGTGCTTCGCGCGGTGGCGGAGAGGCGGGCCGAGGCGCATCCGTTTTTCGGGCTGCGGCCGGAGACTTTGTCGGTGGCGCAGTTCGTGGAGCTGACCCGGTGGGTACAGGCTATACTGGATAATAACAAGCACGAATAATATCATGTCACACGACCATTCGCACGGCCACGCCCACGATCACGGGCACGGCCATATGCACAGCCATGCGGCGACGGGGAATATCGCCGTCGCCTTTTTTATCAACCTCGTCTTCGCCGTTATCGAGCTGGTCGGAGGGCTGTGGACAAACAGTATCGCCATTCTTTCGGACGCCTTCCATGACTTCGGGGACAGCCTGTCGCTGGCCGTGGCGTGGCGGTTGCAGAAAGTGTCGGAACGGCCCAGGGATGCGAAGTACAGCTACGGCTACAAACGGTTCTCGCTGCTGGGGGCTTTGTTTATCTCCACGGTATTGCTCGTGGGCTCGGTCTTTATTATCAAGGAGTGTATCGGAAGGATCATCGCCCCGCAGGAACCGAATGCGGAAGGGATGCTCTGGCTGGCCATTTTCGGGGTGATCGTCAACGGGGCCGCGGCCTTGCGGCTTAAGAAGGGAGGCTCGATCAGCGAACGCGCCGTGATGCTCCACATGATGGAGGACGTGCTGGGGTGGATCGCCGTGCTGGTGGTCAGCGTGGTGATGCTCTTCGTGCATGTGCCGATCCTCGACCCGCTGCTCTCGATCGGGATTTCGTGCTGGGTGCTTTACAACGTTTACCGGAACCTGAAAACCACATTCCGGGTGCTGTTGCAGCATACGCCCTCGGAGATCGACGCCGGGGAGCTGGAGCGGGAAATCGTGGCACTGCCCGGCGTACAGTCGATCCACGACCTGCACCTGTGGAGCCTCGACGGGGAGCATAATATCAGCACGCTGCATGTGGTGACGGACGGCCCGGTGGCCTGCGCCGACCAGGTGAAGCTGAAAACGGAGATCCGGGAGATTTGCGCCCGGAACGGCATAGAACATGCCACTATCGAGTTCGAAACGGCGGGCGAAGATTGCGGTTTGACCCATTGCTCGCATTGATACCTATGGAATTCGAATACCGGACATTGAACTTTCCGCCCGATTACGACGGGCCTGTGGTCGCCACGCTGATCGCGGCTCCGCTGCCGGAGAACGATACGGGGCGGGCGGTGCTCTATATCCACGGCTATATCGACTACTTTTTTCAGGAGCACATGGCGGAGGAGTTCGTGGCGCACGGCTACCGGTTCTATGCCGTGGAGCTGCGCAAGTACGGCCATTCGCTGCTGGAGGGGCAGCATCCGGATTTCGCCCGGTCGATGTACGAGTATTATCCGGACGTGACGGAGAGCATCCGGCGCATTTTGGGCGACGGGGCGGGGGAGGTCGTCCTGCTGGGCCATTCGACGGGCGGCCTGCTGGCGGCCTTGTATGCCGACGACGGGCCTGCCGCGGAGCGGGCGGCGGTGAAGTGCGTGGTGTTGAACAGCCCGTTCCTGGAGTTCAATACCACGTGGTTCAAGAAACATATCCAGATACCGCTGGCGGCGCTGGTGAGCGTCGTGCTGCCTTTCGCGCACAAAAGGAACGAGTTGTCGCCGCTCTATGCCAAGAGCGTGCATACGCATTACCGGGGGGAGTGGCATTTCGACACGGCGTTGAAGCCGATCGAAGGGATTCCGCTCTACTTTTCATGGCTGCGGGCGGTGCGCGATGGGCAGCGGCGGGTCAAGCGGGGGCTGCATATCGGGGTGCTGGTGCTGGTGATGAGCTCCGACAAGTCTTATTTCGGGAGGGAGTGGAGCGATGAATTGTTCCGTTCGGACTCGGTGCTGAACGTGGAGGATATCCGGAGGTATGCGCCGAATTTAGGGCCTGACGTGACCTATGTGCAGGTCAGGGACGGGATACACGACCTGTTCTTGTCGAGGAAACCGGTGCGGGCCGAGGCGTTCCGGTTGGTGTTCGACTGGCTGGGGCGGACGTTGGACGAATGATTTGGGGGACGGACGGAGCCGGGTCTATGGATTTCGGTGGATGTTCGACTGGCTTGCCGAAATAGGTAAGTCCCCGTGGTAATGGCGTCGCGTCCAGCTCCCCACAGTGCGCGACGAGTTTGCGAGACATTGCCGGCCTCCGCACTGGGCGGCTTCGGACAACGGCCTCGCAATGCGAAAGATTGGGATGGTTTGAAAAAGACTGCGGGATTCGGAGATTCGGGTTAACCCGAATCTCCGAATCCCGCAGAAAAACCCGGGTGCGGATGAAGGGACTCGAACCCCCACGCCGGTTAAGGCACCAGATCCTAAGTCTGGCGTGGCTACCAATTACACCACATCCGCTGGTATCGTGTCGGCAAAAGTAATCAAAAAGGGGGAAACCGCCAAGGCCGGTTTAGCGGCAGACCGCTTCCAGCATGGCGATATATTGCCCGATCCCCTTTTCGATCTCATCTATCCGCACGAACTCGTCCGCGCTGTGCGACCGCGCCGAGTCCCCCGGTCCCATCTTGAGCGACGGTATCGTCAGCAACGCCTGGTCGGACGTGGTCGGCGAGCCGTAGGTTTCGCGTCCCAAGGCCATACCTGCCGCTACGATCGGGTGCGACGGATCGATATAGGAGGGTTTCAGCCGCGTGGAGCGCGGGAAAACGTCCGATTCCACATGTTCCCGCACGATCTCCAGCACCTCCTCGTTCGTATAGCGGTCGGTCACCCTTATGTCTACCGTAAAGCGGCACTCCGCCGGCACCACGTTGTGCTGCGTTCCCGCACTGATGATCGTCACGCTCATCCTGATGTTCCCGAACAGCTCCGACTCCTGCGGGAACCGGTATGTACGGAACCATTCGATGTCTTTCAGCGCCTTGTAGATCGCGTTCTCCCCCTCATCTCTGGCCGCATGGCCCGCCTTGCCGTGCGCCACGCAGTCCAGCACCATCAGGCCCCGCTCGGCGATCGCCAGGTGCATTTCGGTCGGCTCCCCGACGATGGCGAAACTCAGTTCGCCCAGCCGGGGCAAGATACTCTCGATGCCGTTCTGCCCCGACACCTCCTCCTCGGCCGTCAGGGCGAGGAGGAGGTTGTATTTCAGCCCCTCGGACTCGTAGAAGTGCAGGAACGCCGCGATCAGCGATACCACGCTGGCCCCGGCGTCGTTGCTCCCTAAGCCGTAAAGTTTGCCGTCCACGATATCGGGACTGAACGGGTCGCGAGTCCAGGCGCTGTTGGGCTTGACGGTGTCGTGGTGCGAATTAAGGAGGATCGTCGGCTTGGCCGGGTCGAAATACCGGTTGTAGGCCCACACGTTGTTGTGCTCGCGCTGCACGTCCCGCACGCCTTCGCCGGCCAGGAACGAGGCCAGTATGTCGGCGGTCAGGTTCTCTTCCCGGCTGTACGACGGGGTGGCGATCAACCGCTGCAATAGCTTGATATACTTGTCCATGTTTCGATTTTGTTCGATTATTTGGATTGTGTAATACGGAACCATTCGATAGTGCCGTCGGAGCCAGCGAAGGGTCTGCAATTTATTGCGGCCCTGCGCCGGGGGTGGCTCCGGCCCGCCCGTTACCACGGAGACTTAGGGTAATAAAAAGCAATGCAAATAATCGAAGATTAAAAAGCTACCGAATCCCTCGGCGGTTCAATTCCGCCGCATAGGCTGCCGCATTGCGGTTATGTTCCGGCAAAGTCCGTGCAAAAGCGTGCCGCCCCGAAAAATCCGCCTTCGCGCAGAAATAGTAATAGTTATGCTTTTGCCCCTCGTCCGCATAGGCCAGCGTCGCGTCCAGCGCCGTGATCGACGGCACGCAGATCGGCCCCGGCGGCAGTCCCGCATATTTATAAGTGTTGTACGGCGAATCGTATTGCAAATGCTTGTTCAGCACCCGCCGGATCGACGGGTCGCCCAGCGCGAACTTCACCGTCGGGTCGGCCTGCAACGGCATTCCCGCCCGCAAACGGTTCACATAGACCCCCGCCACCTGAGTCATTTCGCCCTTGAACTTCGTCTCCTCGATCACGATGGAGGCTATCGTCGATATTTGTTCGGGCGTGTAGCCCAGCTTTTCGGCCTGCGCGCGCCGCTCGTCGTTCCAGAAACGGTCGTGCTCCTTCTTCATCCGCGCCACGAACTCCTCCGGGGTCATCGTCCAGTAAACCTCGTAAGTGTTCGGGATAAAGAGCGACGGGAAAGTTGCCTTCGTCAGCCCCGTTTCGCGGATAATATCCGTGTCCCGTAAGGTTTTCAGGATCGTCAGCGAGTCCGCCTCTATGTATTTCGACACCACCCCCGCCAGCCGGTCCATCGTCCGGATGTTGTTGAACGTCAGCCGAACCGGCGTTTGCCGCCCGTAACGGAAATCGGTCAGCGCCGTGCGGTACGACGTTCCGCTCTTGAGCGCATAGTTCCCGGCCCGCACGCTGTCCATGCCGTTCGACTGGGCGTAAGACTCCCATTTGCGGATGTTCTTCACGTAGCCGCTGTCAGCCAGCATCCGGCTTAATTCATCGAAAGTCGTTCCCGTGCTCACCTGCACGGTGCCGCTGCGGACGATGGCTGTGCCGAAACGGTAGTCGTATTGCTTCCAGCCGACCGCTCCCGCGATCACCGCGAGGATCAGGGCCAGCGCCGCGATCACGGCGATGCCGCGGGCCGAGAGTTTCCGGTGTCTACCTTTCGCGGGGCTTTTGCGGCGGGAGGTCTTCGTCTTTGCCATGGGGGAATTCCTGTTTTGCAAAGCCAAAGGTACGCAAAAAACGAAAATCGCCGGCGCGGGTTGGGGAAATCGGAAAAATGGCTTACTTTTGTGCCGTGGGTAAGTCTTGTACGACCAGCTCCTGCTGAATCCCCCAGGGCCGGAAGGCAGCAAGGGTAGGCGGTCGCAGCGGTGCGATGCAAGTAGCTTACCCACTTTTTTATTTCCGGCAGGGTAGTGCGCGCGCTTTCCGCGAATCCATTTATTCATTACCTTTGTGTCATGATAATCAAGTTATATCCCGAAAATCCCAACGAACGCACGGTGCGGCAGGTGGCCGATATCCTTCGCGGCGGCGGGGTGATCGTCTATCCCACCGATACGGTTTATGCTTTGGGGTGCGCGTTGGACCAGCCCAAGGCGATCGAGCGGCTGCGAACCATACGCGGCGGCAAGGACTCTACAGAGATGTCCATCGTCTGCTCCGAGATCGGCGAGGTGGCCGAGTACGCCAAGGTGGACAACCTGGTCTTTAAACTGCTCAAACGGAACCTGCCGGGGCCGTTCACCTTTATCCTGCCCGCTTCGTCGCGAATTTCCGACAAGGTGATGATCGGACGTAAGACGGTGGGGATCAGGATCCCGGACAACTCCATCGCGCAGGCTATCGTGCGGGAGCTGGGGATGCCGCTGGTGACCACCTCCGTGCGGACGGACGATGTGGGGGAGGAGATCGAATATATTACCGACCCGGAACTGATCCACGAACGCTACCCGGCGGTGGATGCGGTGATCGACGGCGGCATGGGGGACAATTTCGCGTCGACGGTGGTGGACTGCACCGCCAGCGGAGAGGTGGAGGTCGTGCGGCAGGGACGGCAGGAACTCGAATTTTAACGGTTATGGACGAAAAAGAGCGCAGGCAAAAATACAGGGGAGAGTTGCTCACGGGCGGCATGGTGCTCGGGCTGGCGATGTTCCTGATTCTGGTATTACAGTACCTGGCCCGGAACACAGGCGGATTTCTGGTCGGTTTCCTTTCGTTCGCCAATTTCGCGGCGATCGGGGCCATACTCATTATATACGGGCGCCGGGCGGCAGCCTTGTGGCCGCCGGATCCGGTGCTGCGCCCGAACGGCTTTACCTACGGCAAGGCTTTCGGTTTCTCGCTGCTGGTTTCCATGTTGAGCGGTATTGTGTACGGGGCGGGGTACTTCCTGCTGACCGAGGTGGTCGATCCGGCTTATTTCGGGCAGGCCATGGAACGGGTGGCGGAGATGTCAGTTTCGTCGGGCCTGATGACTGCCGAACAGGCCAGGGCGGGGATGGCGCTGATGCACAACCTTTTCGCAGTGGTCTTCGCCAATATGATCGCGATGCTGCTCCAGGGCGGGTTTCTGGCGCTGTTCACTGCGGCGGTCGTTCGGTACCGCCCGCCGTATAATCCGATGCCGCCGTTGCAGTGACCCGTTCGGCCGGGCCGGTATAGTTCCGGGCGTGGGGAGCCCGTTTCATTTGATATTGTTACGAAAGGACAGAATGGATATTTCGCTTGTCATTCCGGTATATAACGAGGAGGAGTCGCTCACTCCGCTGATGGAGTGGATCTCCCGCGTGATGGGGGAGCACGGCTTCTCGTATGAGGTGATCTTCGTGGACGATGGCTCTACGGACGGTTCGTGGGGGGTAATCATGCGCCTGAAAGAGCAGTATCCGGCCATTCGCGGGATCCGGTTCCGCAGGAATTACGGCAAGTCGCCGGCCTTATATTGCGGTTTCGATGCCGCACAGGGAGATGTGGTGATTACGATGGATGCCGACCTGCAGGACTCGCCGGACGAGATCCCGGAGCTGTACCGGATGGTTACGGAAGAGGGCTACGACCTGGTGTCGGGCTGGAAACAGAAAAGGTACGACCCGATGGGGAAGACCCTGCCGTCCAAGTTCTTCAACTTCACGGCACGGTGCACCAGCGGGATCAAACTGCATGACTTCAATTGCGGGCTGAAAGCCTATCGGAAGAAGGTGGTGAAATCCATCGAAGTGTATGGGGAAATGCACCGATTTATTCCGATACTGGCCAAGCAGGCCGGGTTCCGTCGCATCGGGGAGAAGGTGGTGCAGCATCGGGCGCGGCAGTTCGGCGTGTCGAAATTCGGTTGGGAGCGGATGGTCAAGGGGTATATCGACCTGTTGACGGTTCTTTTTATGACCCGGTTCGGGCGGAGGCCGATGTATATTTTCGGGGGGCTGGGGACGCTGATGTTCCTGGTGGGGCTGGTCATCACCATATACCTTATTTCCGAGAAACTGTATTTGCAGCACCACGGAATGCCGCTGCGGCCGGTGACCGACCAGCCGCTGTTCTACATAGCCCTTTTGGCGGTCGGTTTGGGCGTGCAGACCTTTCTGGCCGGATTTTTGGGCGAGATGGTCAACCGCTCCGCACCGGAGCGGAACCGCTACCTGGTGGACGAAAGGCTGTAAACGATTTTTACCGGCGTGGCAGAAAGCGCGGGTAAAAATTGTATGGTTTTAAAAAATTTATTAAAATTGCAGTCGGAACAGTAGGTTCCTTTCGTTCCCCGGAAATTACCAACAACACAATAAAAACATTCAAAGTTATGTCTAAAATCAAAGTAGGTATCAACGGTTTCGGCCGTATCGGCCGTCTGGTGTTCCGCGCTGCCGTGGCTAAAAACGACATCGAAATCGTAGGGATCAACGACCTCGTGCCGGTCGAATACATGGCGTACATGCTCAAATACGACACCATGCACGGCCAGTTCAAAGGCACCATCGAAGTGAAAGACGGCAAGCTGGTCGTTAACGGCAACGCGATTCGCGTGACGGCCGAAAAAGACCCGGCCAACCTGAAATGGAACGAAGTGGGCGCCGAGTACGTCGTTGAATCTACCGGTCTGTTCCTGACCAAGGAACTGGCTGAAAAGCACATTCAGGCAGGCGCCAAGCGCGTGGTGATGTCGGCTCCGTCGAAAGACGACACCCCGATGTTCGTCATGGGTGTGAACAACAAGGAATACAAAGGCCAGACGATCGTTTCGAACGCTTCTTGCACCACCAACTGCCTGGCTCCGATCGCTAAGGTTATCAACGACAAGTTCGGCATGGTGGACGGTTTGATGACCACCGTTCACTCGACCACCGCTACCCAGAAGACCGTGGACGGCCCGTCGATGAAAGACTGGCGCGGCGGTCGTGCCGCTTCGGGCAACATCATCCCGAGCTCGACCGGCGCTGCCAAAGCCGTGGGTAAAGTGATCCCGGCGCTGAACGGCAAACTGACCGGTATGTCGCTGCGCGTTCCGACCCTGGACGTTTCGGTTGTCGACCTGACCTGCAACCTGGCCAAGGACGTTACCTACGATGAAATCTGCCAGGCCATGAAAGAGGCTTCGGAAGGCGAACTGAAAGGTATCCTCGGCTACACCGAAGACGCTGTCGTTTCGAGCGACTTCCTGGGCGACGCACGCACCTCGATCTTCGACGCCAAGGCAGGTATCCAGCTGACCCCGCGTTTCGTGAAGGTCGTTTCGTGGTATGACAACGAATGGGGCTACTCGAACAAAGTGGTTGAGCTCATCCAGCATATGAACACCGTTAAATAGTACGGGTTCACCCAATAATCAGGACAGGGGCCTGCACCAGATGGTGCAGGCCCCTGTTTTTTATGGCTTCGGTCTGTTGGTGTGGCGCAGCCCTATTCTTCCCGGCAAAGTAACACCGTGGCGTAGACTGCGACACCCTCTTCCCGTCCCGTGAATCCGAGTCGCTCGGTCGTCGTCGCCTTGATCGAGAGGTCATCGACCGGAACTCCCAAAATCGGGGCCAGGGTTTCGCGCATCCGGTCAATGTGAGGGCGCAGCTTCGGAGCCTGCGCCAGTATCGTGCAGTCCGCATTCACCAGTTTATATCCTTTCTCGCGAACCAGTTCCATGCACCGTTCGAGCAGCACTTTGCTATCTATCCCTTTGAACTCCTGCGCGTTGTCCGGGAAATGTAGCCCGATGTCCCCCAAGGCGAGCGCTCCCAGCAGGGCGTCGCACAAAGCGTGGATCAGGACGTCGCCGTCCGAGTGAGCCACGAAGCCTTTATTATGTTCAATGCGAATGCCTCCGAGCCACATCGGCAGCCCTTCCGCCAGTGCGTGCACATCGAAACCGTTGCCGATACGAAAATTGTTCATACTGAAATGGAATGATTCTAAGGCAAATTTATTAATTTTATCCTATCTAAAAATTTTACATCCCATGAAACAAATCTCAGAACTCGAACCCCGGATCGTGTGGGAAATATTCGAACAGATCACCCGTGTGCCGCGTCCTTCCAAGAAAGAGGCCCGGATTCAGGCTTTTATCGAAACTTTTGCAGACCGGAACGGGCTGGAGCACAGGCGGGATGCCAAAGGGAATATCGTCGTCGTCCGCCCGGCATCGCCGGGTCGCGAAGATGAACCGGCGCTGATCCTCCAGAGCCATATGGATATGGTGTGCGAGAAGGATGCCGGTGTGGGGATCGATTTCGAGAACGACCCGATCCCGGCCTATGTGGACGGAGAGTGGGTCCGGGCGAAAGGAACGACGCTCGGCGCGGACTGCGGGATCGGCATGGCGTTGCAGATGGCGGTGCTGGTTGACAAAGAGTTGCGGTGCCCGAAGGTCGAGGCGCTCTTCACAGTGGACGAGGAACAGGGGCTGACCGGGGCGATGAACCTCGGCGAAGGGATGTTGACCGGAAACCGGATGATTAACCTCGACTCGGAGGACGAGGGCGAGATTTTCATCGGCTGCGCCGGGGGGATCGACACGATCGCAACGATGGCTTATGTTTCGGAGCCGGCGCCCTCCTCTGCGGAATACGAATATTTTACGGTTCAGGTTTCGGGTCTGCACGGGGGACATTCGGGGGACGACATCGAGAAAGGGTTTGCCAATTCCAATAAAGTGCTGAACCGTATCCTGTGGAGTCTGGCGAAAGATCATGGATTGCGGGTGTGCCGTTTCGACGGGGGAAACCTGCGGAACGCCATTCCACGGGAGGCGGAGGCGGTCGTTGCTATACCTGTGTCTCAGGCGGCAGCGGCGGACCGAGCCTTTCGGGAATTGGCGGATGAGATCGTCGCGGAGTACAAGCATACGGAGACTTCGATGAAGATTGTGCTGGAGGCGGCCGCCGAAGTGCCTGCAACGGTGCTGCCGGCCGATGCGCAACGGCGGCTGTTGAATGTGCTGCACGCTGTGCCACACGGTGTTATGGCGATGAGTTTTGCCATGCCGGGCTTGGTGGAGACTTCGACGAACCTGGCTTCCGTGAAGATGCCGGAGGAGGGAAAGATCGTGATAACCACCTCGCAGCGAAGCTCGGTGGAGAGTGCCAAGCGGGATATTGCCGACCGGGTAGCGGTCGTGTTCTCGTTGGCTGGCGCCGAAGTGAGGCACACCGACGGCTATCCGGGGTGGGCGCCGAATCCGGATTCGCCGCTGGTGCAGCTCTCTGCCGAGATATATAAGGAGTTGTTCGGTGTCGAGCCCAAGATCAAGGCGATCCATGCGGGGCTGGAGTGCGGCCTGTTCCTGACCCGGTATCCGCATCTCGACATCATCTCCACGGGACCGACTTTGCGGGGCGTCCATTCCCCGGCCGAGCGGGTGGAGATCGCCAGTGTGGACAAGGTCTGGACGTACCTGAAACGGTTGGTGGAGCAGGCGTGAGCCTTTATCCGGCAATCTCCTGCATTTATTTTATAAATAAACGCCGCCCAGGATCGATACTTTCAGTTTGAAAAATGGTTCGATTTACACCGGGTTGAAACCGAATCGGTTAGGTTAGTAAAATTATTTAAGAACGCGGAGAGGTCCACAGAAAAATGAATAACGACAAGGTACTCTGGGGGATAAAAAACGAAATTCGTGAGAAAAAGTTTTTTTATCTCGGGATAGTATTCTATATTTGCCCATAGTTAGGGGTGGATCCTAATGGGAACTCAAGTAATAACAATATTAACCCTTTTCAACTTAAATGCTTTTATATGAAGAAAATTAGACTGTTAACATTGTTGATCCTTGGTTTGCTCGTAGGCGGTACGGCCTATGCGCAGAACCGGGTGAGCGGCGTGGTTAAGTCTTCGGAAGACGGACAACCACTCGCAGGTGTAGTCGTACAGATCAAAGGTACGACCATTGGTGCTTTGACCGGTGCCGACGGTGCATACACCATCAACAACGCATCGGTAGCTAATTCCACTCTGGTTTTCAGCTACGCCGGTATGCGTAAGCAAGAGATTCCCGTTGCAGGGAAATCTACCATCAACGTAACCATGCAACCCGATGCTTTACAAGCAGAGGCGGTTACCGTAACTGCTCTCGGCGGACGGAAACAAAACCGTGCACTCGGTTATGCGACCAGTACCGTAAAAGGGGACGAATTGGCACGTACCAACACGGTCAGCCCGGCGAATGCATTGCAGGGGAAAGTGGCAGGGGTGCAAATCGCTTCCGGCGGTTCCGGTGGTATCACCACCGCTCCGACTGTGACTATCCGCGGTAACAAATCGCTGGATAAGAACAACTCCCCGATCTATGTGATCGACGGGATCATCATGGAGTACGAACAGCAGTCTGCAGGCACCAACTTCCGTAACACCGACGGTACCATTTACGGTAACCAGCTGAAGAACCTGAACCCGGACGACTACGAAAGCGTCACGGTGCTGAAAGGTGCGGCCGCTACCTCGCTGTACGGTGCCCGTGGAGCCAACGGCGCCATCGTGATCACCACCAAAGGCGGTAAGGCCCGCAAAGGGATCGGCGTGGAAGTGAACTACACCCATGAATGGGGTTCGCTCTACGACTTCGCCACCCCGCTCCAGAACGAATACGGTATGGGGGCGCCGGGCAGCGGCTACGAAGGCGGCGTGATCGAAGGCCAGCAGTATACCCGCAACGGTTATACGGCGGCTTCGTGGGGCCCGTCGGTCGCTTCGATGCAGGGCCAGCAACTGTATCAGTTCTACAAGTACTATGCTCCGGACGGTATCGACAACCCGCTGAGCAACTACGAGACCTATCCGAACGCTTGGAAGGCTTTCTACCAGAACACCAGCTACGACAACGTAAGCGTTGCGCTGACCGGCGGTTCGGAAAAAGCAACCTACCGTCTGTCGTACGGTTATATGAACGGCGACGGTAACATGCCGAACAACTCTTTCAGCCGCCACTCGATCAACTTCAACACGACCGGTAAGATCAACGACATCCTCTCGACCAACCTGTCGGTTCAGTACTCGAATTCGGATACCAAGAACCCGAACTCTACGATCGGCGGTTCATGGGGTACCGTGACGGCCATGCTCGTGGGCGGTTACTACGCCAACCGGAGCACCGACCTGCAATGGTACAAGGATCACTATATCAATGACGTGACCCACGAGACCTACGGGACCTCTTCGCTTTCGACCGTCAACAACCGAATCGCAGAATTATACGAAAACAACCTGAACCGTAACGAACAGACCCTTATCGCCCAGTTGGGCCTGAGCGCTCAGTTCACCGATTGGCTGGATGCCAACGTCAGCATCAGCTACAACAACTGGCAGGTCTTCACCGAGACGAAAAACGCCGGGTATATCAATCAGGGTCAGTATGCTATCAGCGGCAACACCAGCGGCTCGTACGACGGTATCGCCCAGCTGCACAGCAACAACCGCTTTATCAACGACAACCTTGAGCTGGACGTGCGTGTGCTGGCCGAAATCTACGGTAACACCCGCTATACCTCTTACAACAAGAGTACTAAAGGTGGTCTGATCACTCCGGGCCTGTTCTCGTTCTCGAACTCGAAGGACGCGATCTCCCTGGGCGCAGGCGACGTGGGTTACACTCCGCGTAACAATATGACCGTCGGGGTAGCCGGCGTAGTCAACCTCTCGTGGAAAGACCAGGTATACCTGGAAGTGACCGGCCGTAACGACTGGCTCTCTACCCTGCTGTATCCGACGTGGATCCCGTACGGCCAGGACAACTACTCGGTGTTCTATCCGTCGGTGAACGCATCGTGGGTATTCTCCGATACGTTCCATATCGACCCGAACGTCCTCTCTTTCGGTAAACTGCGTGCATCGTGGGCCCAGGTAGGTAAGGGTACCGGCGCGTACTCCACCGCATCGGGGGCAGGCGGATATTCCGTATCCTCCATGTGGGGTCCGCAGAACATCAATATCCTGTCCGCTTCCCCGAACTACTCGACCCTCCCGAACTACGACCTGAAGCCTGAACTCCAGACCTCTATCGAATTCGGTGCCGACCTGCGTTTCCTGAACGGACGCCTGGGTGTCGACGTAGCTTACTACAAGACCAACACCAAGAACCAGATCCTGTCGCTGAACGCCGTTACCGAATCGGGTGTGAGCAAACAGCTGATCAACGCCGGTAACATCCAGAACCAGGGTTGGGAGCTTCAGATCGACGCAACCCCGATCCGCAGCCGTACGGTGAACTGGAACATCGGTGTCAATTGGGCGCGCAACCGGGGTAAGATCAAAGAGCTGCACCCGGATATCAACTACTACGCGATCAGTACCTATTCGTGGGACGGTTCCGCAGGTCTGCAGGTCACCGCGTTCGAAAACGGCCCGTTCGGTGTGATCACTGCCGGTAACAACTACAGCTACCAGGCCCCGACCGCTATTTACAACAACGCCAACGACCCGAACGACCCGCGCAACGGCAAACGCATGCTGTACATCGCAGGGAAAGCGGACTCCAATACGAACAGTGTCGGCGCCAACACGAACCTGGCTTACTACTACGAGAGCGCAAGCCGTATCTCGGGCTACTATGGCAGCGAGGCTTCGTACTGGGGCGGCAAAGAGAACATCACCACTATCCTGGGCCGCGTAGAACCTGACTTCACTTACGGTATCAATACTTCGGTACAGATCAACCTGCCCAACAGCAACGGTTCGCTGGACTTCTACGCCCAGATCGACGGCCGTTCGGGCGGATCCGTGATCCAGCCGATCAAAGCCAACTACCTGGACAACATGGGCGGTACCGAGCAGTCGCTGTACGGGCGTGATGCCGAACACGGCGGTGTGGCACGTACCAACTACAAAGGCGACGTGGTTTACAACGGTATCGTTCCGGATGCGGTCTTCAGTAACCTCGGCGGCGGTAACACGAAAGTCAAATCTTTCTCGACCGGCCAGGAAGTCGACCTGAACGGGCTGACTTTCCGTGAAGCGGTTGATGCCGGGTATATTCAACCGGTACTCGCTTCGACTTGGTGGTACTACAACAGCGGCAATGCGGAAGACCAGGTGTCCAAAGGGACCTACATGGCCCTGCGTGAATTGACCCTGGGCTACAACTTCCCGGAAAAGTGGATCAAGCACGTAGGTTTGCAGTCCGCCCGCCTGTCGTTCACGGCACGCAACCTTTGCTACATCATCAACAAGATGAACGGCGGATCGAACCCCGACTCGTTTATCTCGAACAACGCCTTGACGCCGTACGACTACAGTACCACGCCGTTCATGCGCAACTTCTCTTTCAGCCTGAATCTCAGATTCTAACTTTAATTACAAAACAGGTTTTCATATGAAAATAACGAAATATCTAATCGGAGGTTTGGCGGCGCTCGCGCTTGTCGGTTGTAAAGACAAGATGCGCGAGTTGAACTCCAACCCTAACACGATCGGGGAAACCGACCCGCGGTATATGTTCCTGAACGGGACTGCCAACCTGGACAATACGCGAGGGTCGATCGAGAACGCCACCCAGAACGACGGCGTGAAGATGCAGTACTTCGTGTACTACAGCGGCGCTTCGGCCGGACAGTACTGCAACCCGGTGAGCAGCAGCTACACCTCGCCGGCAACGATCAGCAACTACTACTCCTGGCTGTACGACGTGGGTTACAAAATGACCCTGCTGCAGGACTACATCGACCATAACATCACGGATGCGGCCCAGCAGCAGAGATACCAGGACCTGCGCGCCATTGCCGGTATCATGAAAGTCTACGAAGCTTTCCGTGTGTTCCAGAACTACGGTGCGGCTGTTTACAGCCAGGCTTTCAAGGCTATCACCGAAGGGATCACCCTGCCGAAATACGACCTCTTCTCGAACGAGGTGTACGAATCGCTGGACGACGAGTTGGCAGGTTACATCGCCGTACTCGAAGCTCCGGCCAATGAGACCACGGTCGAACTCGGCGTTTACGACCCGATTTACGGTTATACGGTGAACCCTGACGAAGGCGCTCCGAACGCTCTGGGTAACTATGACCAGCAGCGTGCCAAATGGAAGAAGTTCGCCAACTCCTACCGCCTGTACATGGCCTGGATCATGAAGGCGGCCGATGCGGCACGCTTCAACCAGGTACTGACCGCCACCAAGGCTTCGGGCTGGTTTGAAAGCGCCGAGGACGGTGCCTTCGCTTACCTGAACGGCGCCAGCGACAACAGCGGTATTTACAATTCGGACGGTAGTTCGAATATCAGCCTGAACTACTCGGTAACGGATAACTTCATCAGCTACCTGAAATACCTGGACGACCCGCGCCTGCCGCTCCTGGCACGTGCCAACGGCCTGTATGCAGCCAACACCGGAATGCAGTGGATGGCCAATTACTTCCCGGACTCCCTGCAAATGCAGTGGGTTTACGACAGTGAAACGAAAACCTGGAGCCAGAAGAACTGGGGCGATGTCCTCGACTTCCAGGCCGACCCGATGATGGCATACCAGGGCCAGTCGCCCAGCCCGAAGGATTATGACAAGAGCGGTCCGGAGATGTTCTGGGGCCAGCGTACCTTCACGTTCCGTTTCTACCACCCGAACTACAAACCGGGCGACACGGAAGGCAACAAGACCCTGGGTCCGTGGACGGTCAACAACGTAGGTACCGTATCGGAAGATTATCCGGCGACCTGGACGGTTTACAATCCGGACACTACGTTCACCATCTCGGTAGCCTGTCGTCCGCAGGGCCGTTATTTCATCGCCAGCGGCGGTAAAGTGTTCGGCGACAATGCCGGGGCCAGCGGTAACAACGGCTATGACGGCCCGGTGAGCAACTCGAACAAGTTCTACCGCCAACCGCTCTATACCTATCCTGAGTTCTGCTTCATGATGGCCTACCTGACCCAAAACGGTGAAACCACCGGTCAGTCGGCCGATACATGGTACGCAGACGGCGTTACGGCAGCCATGGAAGAGCTCCAGGGCGACGCCATCCGCTACGGGGTGCAGGTAGCCACCAACACGGCTTATACCTATTACAACGAAAGTACCGATCAGACGATCACCATCAACCCGAAAGTCACCGGTATCAACGACAACGGCGTTTACAGCATCACCGACAAGATCTCCGCCTATGTCAGCGCACAGGCTTTGGCCAACGCAACGGACAAGAACGAAGCGATCGTCGGCCAGATGTGGATCTACGCTTACAAGCAGCCGATCAAGATGTGGGACTGGTGGCGCGTTACCGGCTATCCGAAGATCAAAGACGTAGCGACTCCGGCAGACCGTCCGAGCGGCCTCTACTGGGTTCGTCCTTACACCGAAACGTCTGAGGAAGCGCTGGAATGGCCGCGCCGCGGCAACCTGCCGTCAGCCGAAGCCGCCAACAACGACAACTGGAACGCCATCCGTGACGAGTTGCTCAAGCAACCGAACTACGGAGCGACCTACAACCAGACTACCGGGCGTATCTTCTGGGATAAGCAAGGTTTGTAAAACGTATCGAAGATATTCTCCGCCAGGGAGTGTGCTCCCGGCGGGGAATTATTGGTTAGTTGTATTTTATCGTCTCAACCCGGTTCTCTCGTGGTGTTAGTAGTCTTGGGAGAAATCTGACCGGGAAGGCCCCCGGGCCGGCATATGCTGATCGCTCAGATCTTATGCCGCGTCCGGGGGCCTTTTTTGTTATCCGTAGGGATCGGATACGCCACAACCGTATAGCAAAGATCGGCCGCAGTAACGGAATTACGGGAAAATCACTAACTTTGTAAAAATTTTTAAATAACTGAACAGAATGTCTTACAATCTTCTGAAAGGTAAAAAAGGCCTGATCTTCGGGGCGCTCAACGACAAATCCATCGCCTGGCAGGTGGCCGAACGCGCCGTGGAAGAGGGGGCGGAAGTCGTGCTGACCAATACGGCTATGGCCGCCCGCATGGGCGGCACCGCGGATCTGGCCGAAAAACTCAATACCATATTCGTTCCCGCCGATGCCACCAGCGTCGAAGACCTGGAAAACCTGATCGACAAAACGATGGAGCATTTCGGCGGAAAGTTCGACTTCATCCTCCACTCCATCGGGATGTCGCCTAACGTACGCAAAGGCCGCACCTACGACGACCTCGATTACGGCTTCCTGATGAAAACGCTGGATATTTCCGCCATCTCGTTCCACAAAGTGATGCAGGTGGCCCGCAAGAAAGACGCCCTGAACGAATGGGGGTCGATCGTGGCGCTCTCTTATATCGCCGCCCAGCGCACCCTGTACGGTTATAACGACATGGCCGACGCCAAAGCGCTGCTGGAGTCGATCGCCCGCTCGTTCGGGTATATCTACGGGCGTGAGAAGAAGATCCGCGTCAATACCGTATCGCAGTCGCCGACGCCGACCACGGCCGGGAGCGGCGTTATGGGCCTCGACCACCTGATGGACTTCGCACAGCGGATGTCGCCGCTGGGGAATGCCACGGCCTTGGATTGCGCCAACTATGTGCTGACCCTGTTCAGCGACCTGACCCGCAAAGTGACAATGCAGAATCTTTTCCACGACGGCGGTTTCTCCAGCATGGGGATGAGCCGGCGGGCAATGAAACTCTACGGGAAGAACCTCGAAGAGGAGCTTAAGGAATACGAAGAGAAAAACATGGAATTCCTCGATGTGAAACACGGCAAATAGCCGGTTCCTGCGCCTTATTATCGGGAACGGGCCTCCTGCTTCGGGCAGGAGGCCCGTTCCTTTATTCAAGGGGCTTCATATAGACCGTCATCTCCCGGTCGGCCACTGCTTTGGTCAGTTGGCCCGTCTCGGAGGACGGCTTGCAATTCCCATCTTCGCACAACCGCATATTGAAGGTGTACTTGTACCCCCTTTTTAGAATGTCCGGCGCCACACCCTGGTAATACCGCCCGCCGGCCCGGACAGTCAGTACCAACCGGCTATCTTCGTAAGCGTAGAACAAGTACCGGTTACTCCCGTTAGGCTCTACAGTCGGGTTGAACGCCGTGGCCCTGGGAGGCTCCTGCCCGTCGCTCGCCGCCGTGAACAGGTAGCCCCAGCTGCTGAATCCTCCGATACTCAGGTGGTCTATGGCCGGCGTTGCATCCCACTCCGGATCGAAAAAGACTTTGAACGTCACCAGCGCAGTCACATGGGCCAGGTTGACCGCCACATCGTTATTTCCGAACCGGAGATCGCCGGACACCTGCGCGGTGAGCGGCGGCTGCACGCCATCCGAGCCGAACAGTTTCGTAGCGGCGGTGTCTTTGCGGTTCACGAACTCCGTTTCTGTGCCGGAAAAGCCCCCCAAAACGTCCGAACTGTTCGCCACCACGTAAATCCGGGCCGAAGGATAGAAATTCCGGATAAAAGCATCGGGAGGCAATACGCGGAAACGGAGCGACTGTTCCGTCACCTGTGGGATGCTGCGGGTAAAAAGCAGGTTGCCGCCGTTGTCGAAACCCGCCACGAACAGGCTGTCCACCCATTCTGCCGCCGCATCGGAGCCGACCCCGCCGGTAGGCAGCAGGACGCGCCCCAGATCGAGGTGGATATCCAGCGCCGCCGACGGTTGCAGGATCGTCAGGCCGGATTCGTAACCGCTTTTCGGATCGCTGATCCGTATCTGTGCCGTGCGGTCCTCCATCGTATGGTTCACCGCCAGGAAAAAGGCCAGGGAATCGAACTTCTCTCCCTTCGAAATGTACCTTGGCATTATCCAGTCGCTGCCCTGCCGAATATCCACCCGATAATCCTTACCGCTCCTCAGCTTGACGGTGACCGTATCCCGTACCGGGCCCACTTCGTAGATCGACTGACCTTGCGGCAGCGTTCCGTCGCCTTTCTGGGTGACGGCGATGCTCTTCGTAATCCCGCCCGTCCGTATGTAGATATAGGCCGTTCGTTCATTGGGCGAGTCGTTCTCTTCCGCCGTGACCGTCAGGGTCACCATGCCCGGATTGCCGCCGAGGGGCGATACGCCGATCCACCCCGGAACGGCTTTGGTATCGGAGGTCTCCACGCTCCACGGAGCTGTGGTCGTGAAGGTTGCGGTAGCGGTCTGTTCGCCTCCAGTGCTTTCCGGCAACGTGATCTCCGGAATATCTAAGGTCACTTCCACCGGCGTCGGGTCTATGGTTTTGCTGCAAGCGGCCAGTAAAAGGGAAGCCCAGAGCAAGTATGTCCTGATATTCATAATATCCCTGTTATTTAATGGCAGAAATTGGAGCCGTTGCCCATATTTCCGGTCTGAAACCGTTAGCGAGGGCTGATTCCTGTCCTTTTTTACGGTAAATTAAGACAAAAAGCGTTCCAAGAAAAGTGTTTTCGGGATCTGTATGATGCGGGCCGGATGTCAAAGAAAATTCAAAATCTAACAATTCAGGGATATTCTTAACAAAATGGTAAATTCCCGCCTTTCCTCTATCCGGCGAATGGCGGAAAAAGTGTTACTTTGCAAACAGTAAGACCGAAAAACAATATCCGTAAAGCATAAAAGCATGGAGATCAACAAAAGCGGAGCCGCCCTGTCCAAGATCGTGCAGATCGGCGAGAAACTCAAGAAATTGACCGCCGAGACGGGGCAGGAGTACCTGCCGCTGAACCGCGGCGTCAACGCAGTGGTCAATATCGACCTGAGCGAAGTAGTGAAGAACATGGATTTCAATTCGAACGACATCCAGGTCTATCCTCCGGGACCGGGTTTCCCGGCGCTGCGCCAGGCGATCAACGAGGAGTATTTCGGCGGGAAATCTTCACCGGACAATATCCTGATCTCGGCGGGGGGAATGAACGCCCTCGACCTGGTGGTCCAGACCGTCGGAATGGGCAAGCTTTACCTGCCGGTCTATTACTGGGGGTGCTATTTCCAGATGCTGACGGTGCGGGGGATCGGCAATGCGGAATACATGGCCCAAAGCGACCTGGAAGGTATGATCCCGGAACTGAAGGGGAACGCAGTGCTGATCTGCGACCCAGGGAACCCGCTGGGAGAGAAATACGATGACGACCAACAGTTCGCGCTGATTAAAAAACTCAACGACGCGGGGATCGTGGTCTTCTTCGACAGCCCGTACCGCCGTATCTTCTATGACCGGACGGATAACTATTACCAACGGCTGATGGAGCTGGAGAATGTGGTCATTACCGAAAGTTTCAGCAAGTCGGTGGGGCTTAGCGGCCAGCGCCTCGGATTTATCCACACTACAAATAAAGAACTGCACGATGAACTGGAGATCCGTCTGATGTATTGCACCAACGGCGTCAATGCGTTCGCGCAGCAGCTTATTTTACGGCTTCTGACAGCTCCCGAAGGGATCAAGGCGGCCAACGACTTTAAAGCGGCCACGGCGCGCGATATTGCCCTCAATATCGAATACCTGAAGCAGCGCGGCCTACTGGCGGAAGAATATTACCACGCGAGCACGCCGACGGGGATTTTCGTGGTGGTGAACCGCACGGAAGAAGAGCTTCTGGCACACCGTATCGGTAGCGTTTCGCTGTCGTTCTTCACCAAAAGCCAGAAGGAAAAGGCGTCGAAATTCGCCCGCATCTGCGTATCCTCGCCGCATTGGAAGTTCGTAAAATATTTCGACGAGGTCAAATAGGTTTCCTTGTAAGTTGTAAGGCGTTAATTGTTGTGAACCGGGGCCGTCGGCGATAATCGCCGACGGCCCCGATTTTTGCAGGCATCTGAATCCATAATGCAGCATACAAAAAGAGCCTGCCCATATTTATGGGCAGGCTCTTTCAATTTCGGCCAAAGATGCGGTTCCCCTTTCGGGAACCGCATCCGGTACAAGGACTAATACAGCCCTGCGGGTTCGATAACATCCCAGAACACACGTCCTGAGTAGTCGTTCCAACCGTGCGGTGCATAAGACGGGTTCGTCTGTGCCTCCAATGCAGACTGCATTTCATACCAGTTCGGCATGTTTTCAACCTGCGGCTGCGGAGTGGTCACACGACGCGGGAACACCATCTGTTCGCCGGTAGAGAGGTACGGCTGTTCGAAACCGAGTTTCTGCGGCATGGCAGCTTCGTTCGGGGTTTCCCATTCGTACTTCACGGTGTGCGGATAACCGGTTAATTTGTAGTAGAACCACGTGTTTTCCGGTTTCTGCCAGTTAGCGAGCCACATCTGGATCATGATCTTGTTGGTCTTGTCATCCTGGCTGCCGGTAAACTGTACGTCCGGTTTGGCGATGTAGTTCGTGTAGTCAGCCCCGGTGTAGTCGATCTTGTACAGGCGCTTGTTCGAACCGTCTGCATCGGCGTTGACGCCTGCCACGGTCGGGAAGCTGGTATTAGTACAGATCTTCACGAATACGCGTTCGGCATCTTCGACGGTTTCCTGCATGGAAGCGCGGATACCTTCGTTATACCAGCCTTCTGCGTCTTTCGAACCGATCGTACCGCCGTCGTAGTTGCAGATCAGGGCCATCAGGAAGCAGTGCTCGGCATAGGGCAGCACTTTGGTCACCATCTTGATCTCGGTTTCGGCCGGAGTGTTGTTGTCATAGTCCCAAGACGGACCAGCCCAACCACCGCCACCGGTGTTCATCACATAGTGGCGACTCTGGAGACCCGATGCGATACGGATGCTGGAACTCCGTGAACCGTTTTGGCCTTTCCAAGGTTTGGTCGGATCCGAGATACCATCGAGGCGTGCGGTCTCGACCTGACCGGTGAAAGCGTTCCGCAACTGAGCCGACTCAAGGGTAGCGTTGTGCGCTTCGCGAGCCGCCTTTTCTGTAGCTGAGATACCGGCCTGATTCGGGTCTTGCCAATCCGGGTGGCGAATCGTGATCGTCAGGCTCATACCTTTCAGCAGAGTCCCCGGGCCGAACGCATTCCCGCTGTTAGCCGGGTTGAGAGTCTGGCCCTGGAAAACGTTACCCATTTTCAGGACATCGCCCCAATCCAGAGTCTCATAGCTGTTGGTCTTTTCATTGAAAACAACTGTGGTCTGAAGCGAATCCGGGAAATAGGTGGCGACGAATTTGTACCATACGCTCAGCGAGGTGTCGCAGTAGTTCATGTTAGCTACCAACGGCAGGCGCGGGTCGTTCACCAGTTTCATCGAATGTACGTAGGAAACCGGCATACCATACCAGAAAGAGAGCTGGTTGTTCTCGTTCTTGTCATACCAGGAGTCCGGCAGAACGAACTGGCAACCGTCCTGAACTTCGCTCATCAGCGCGTTCGGATTGCTGGATACCAGCTGACGTACTTCGCCGAGAACAGTCTGATAGAATTCAGGATCCACCTCACGTACCGACACTGCCATTTTCAGGCGCAGCGTAGTGGCGAATTTAAGCCAGCGTTCGCGTTCCTTTTCAGGCGTGTTCACTGCCCAGGTAGCACCACCCGTCTCTTTGGTCGTATAGGTGAAACCGTAGAAACCGTCATGGGCGCCCAGTGCAACTGCATCCTCGCGGATCGGAGAGCTCAATTGTGCGATACACATCTTCACAGAGTCGTCGAGCTGTTTGTAAATGCCCGATTCTTTGCTATAGACATTGTAAGTCGGGAAAGTGATCCCTTCGCGGATTTTGAACGCTTCGTCGAACACCATTGCACCGTAGTTGGTGAAGATGGTCCACGCTTCGTGCATCTGGAGCACCCGGGCAATCGCACGGATATCCTGATAACGAGGACGTTCTGTAGCATCCAACTGTTCGTCGATATAATCGCACAAAGAGTTCAGTCTCTTACCTGCAGAATAGTAGCGGCTGTAGATCTTACCGAAGTAGCTCATGTTACCGCCCGACCAGTCGGTCGGATTCACGTAAGAAGCGCTGTTGCCGTTGGAAAGGCTCACCTGCATCGTAGCACCGATGTTCCCTGCCCGGTCGCGCGCCCAGCCGTTGCTGAACCATCCCCAGTTTTTCGTTGCACCGAGAAACTGGTATTCGGGCAGAGCTGAACTGATCAGATCGGGATTTGTGTTGAGTTCCCGCATCTTATCCTTACAGCCCGTCAGGACCGCAACGGAAAGAACCGCGGCACCCACTATGTATTTTTTGTATGTTTTCATAAATGACTTGTTTAGGATTTTGATACGATTAGAATCTCAGGTTCAGGTTGATCGAGAAGCTGCGGGAGTACGGTACTCCACCCCAGTCCACAGGAACCAGCGGGTTACCTGACGACATCGATTCCGGGTTGATTTTGTCGGGCAGACCATTGTACAGGTAGCAGAGGTTACGTGCCGAGAACGACAGGCGTGCATCCTGCAGACCTACATGTTTGATCCACTTCTGCGGGAAGTTGTACCCGATCGTGATCTCACGCAGTGCGATATAGGTGTAATCGTAAACCATTTCCTCGGTCGGCATGGTCAGGGCGCCGCCCAGCCAGCCGTATTGGCCCTGGTAGTAAATGGTGCTGAGCATCGGGGCGATATAGCCTGCATCTACAGCCTGCTGCATCGTCATACCGCGCAGGTCTACCTGACCCTGGTGTACCACGCCGTCGCCGTCAGTGTAGGAACCCTGACCGTTCAGCGTCGTTACCACCATGGCGTTTTTACCGGTATAAACCCCGTCGAGGACCAGACCGTTATTGACCAGGTCGCCCTTGTAGTTGGTGCGTGCCAGACCGCCGTGTTCGGCATCGCGGCCATAGAGCGACGATTTGTTCGCCCCGGCTGCCATTGCAGTCACGTAGCTCGTAGAGATCATGTTACCGCCCACGCGGCCGTCGATCTGTGCGAAGAGGTCCAGAGAACCGTTGTTGTTCGGCAGGTTCACCATCAGGTTGGTCGTGAACGATGCGTTGAAGTCGGCCTCTACGTTGCCCAATACGTCGTAAGTATGATCCGTATTGTAGTAGTTGCTGTACAGGTTACCGTCCTTGTCTTTGTTCCGGCCGGGCATGTTGTTGTTGGTCTGCCATACGGTCAGCGGAAGGCCCGTTGCATATTCCCCGTAGTAACGCAGCGCTTTCTTGCCGTTCAGCGGGTTGTTCGGGTTGCTTTCGTCATAGTAATGAGCCAAAGTACGGGTCGTACCGAAACCGTCACCGGCTACGATCTGGCCAAATGCACCGCCTTCGAAGGCCACGATAGCAGGAGTCATACGACCGCCGCCGCCGTAGAAGATCTGGCGTTTGATATCCGGGTGCAGTTCCTTCACCTTACCGCGGTTGCGGCTCCAAAGCAGGCCGATGTTCCACCGTACGGTGTTGGTCTGGATCGGACGGAAGTCCAGAGCGATTTCCCAACCCTGGTTCTGGATGTTACCGGCGTTGATCAGGCGGTTGCTTACACCCGATTCGGTAACGGCAGCCAGAGTAAGGATCTGGTTTTTGGTGTTGATCTTGTAGTAAGCCACGTCCACACCGATAGCGCCGTTCAGGAAACGCAGGTCGGCACCGAATTCCATAGACTGCTGGATTTCTGGTTTCAGGTCGTAGTTAGGCAGGGTACCGTCGTTCGGGGTTGCCGAGAAGATATTGCCGCCCGTCACCGGGGTATAGGTCGAGATGTTGAAACCGCCGGCCCCGTTGCTGGTTGCATAGGCGTTGGTACCGGAACCAACCTGGCCCCACGATGCACGCAGTTTACCGAAAGAAAGCACGTTCGGGTTGATGTGGAACGTATCGGAGAATACCCACGACAGGTTCACTGACGGGTAGAACACCGAGTAGTTGTCATGAGCGCCTTCACGCAGCATGAAGTCCGGATAGAGCAGCGAGGAGATCCAGTCGTTACGGCCGGTTACTTCCAGGTTGATCTGGTCTTTCCAAGAGAGGTTGACTACACCACCGAGCCCGACAACCATGTTGTTACGACGGTTCCAGCTTGAGCTGAGGTTATCTACCGTAATCGGGTTCTGGGTATTTGCGAACGAGAAAAGTCCCGGAACTTTCAGACCGCCATTAGTCGAACGGCTGTAAGAAGCACCTGCCTGGTTCCCGTACATTTCGTTGATCAAACGCACGTCCAGTTCGAGGTTGTCGTCTACGAAGCGGTTGTTGCTGTGCAGGGTGATCAGGGAGTTGTATTTACCCCAGTTCTTACCGCTGATAGCATACTGGTTACCGCTACCTTTACGATATTTTTCGGAACCCCAGTTTTTGGTCTCGTCATTTTCGATATAGTGGTTGTACGAAATGCTTGCGCTTGCATCCAACCAGCTGGTAAGCTGAGCGTTCAGGGCCAGACGGCTGATAATGGTCTGCTCCGTGTGCTCGACGTTCCTATCGACAAACTCGTTCAGGGTGTTCTGCAGGCTGATCAGGCTGCCGCTGGCGCCTTCAGCGTTGACAACCATACGTTCCCAGTTGCTGTAGTCGATATAGTTATCGCGGAACCAGTTCAGGTCGGTGTTACGGGACAGGTTGGTAGTCACCTGATTAACGAAGCTCGTACCGTCGCTGTAACCGTCGATACGGTGGGCGTTCAGCGTGTTCGAGTTCGAGTACTGCATGCTGAAGTCTACGGAGAAGATATCGTTGATCTTACCGTTGGTGCGGAAGTTCACCGAGTGGCGTTTGAAGTCGTTCTTGGGCAGCGGGCCTTTCATCGACGTATAACCATACGACAGACGATAGGTAGCCTTTTCCGAACCGCCGGTCAGCGCAACGCTCACGTTATCCTGGTAGCCGGTCTGGAACAGCGATTTCCAGTTGTCCGGATAAGATACGAGCGGTTCGTCCGGGTTGAATTCGTATCCGGGACGGTTTTCCCACAATTTGTAATCTTGACGCATGCTGATACCGGCATCCATCCGGGGACCGAAAGAAAGACCGGTATAAGTCGAAGCGGTAGATTGGATAGCCGGGTCGATACCACCTTCGAAACCGTTCGAAGCGCTACCCATACCATAAAGGTTCTGAAGCGCGATCGGCGATTTGTAAGCCTGCGAGAATTCGTGGGTGTAGTTCACTTCCACACCGATACCGTTGCGGGCTTTACCGCCCTTGGTGGTGATCACGATGGCACCGTTGGCACCGCGCGAACCGTACAGAGAGGTTGCAGCCGCACCCTTGAGGACGGTCACCGATTCGAAGTCCGCTGAGTTCAGGTTCTTCAACTGGTTACCGTACATGTTACCGTCGTTGGTCATCCCGTCGGTACCGTAATCGTGGTCGATCACGATCCCGTCGATCACATAGATCGGAGAGTTGTTCTTGGTCAGCGACTTGGCACCACGCAAAGTTACCACCGGCACGCTGGTCAGACCCGACGATCCGGTAGTGGCGATGTTAAGACCGGCTACTTTCCCCTGCAGTGCGTTGATCGGACTGATGGCGTTAGTACGTGCCAGGTCGTCCCCCTTTACCGTAGTTGCGGCATAACCGATCTTACGATCCTGTTTCTTACCGCCCAGCGCCGTCACCGTTACAGCCTCTGCTTGTAAAGCAGAGGATTTATAACATATCGGTAAATATATATATAATGATTATCAATGAAATATGCAAATCGTATGTACGCCTGTGCATACGATTTGCATATATTTTCGCTTCGGTTACGTGTATTTTCCTAAATACCGGAATTATTTACCGAAATCGGTTAATAAATACGCATTTTTTTCTCTTTCTTCCTTTTCAAAACCGGCCAGGTAGCAGGCTGTTGTCTTTAAATCGTTGTGTCCCAGTGATTCGGATATAAAAATGATATTGGCTCCGCGCCGTTTCAGGATCGTGGCGAACGAGTGTCGGGCCGTGTAGGTCGAAATGGAACCGATTCCGAGGGCTTTGCCGATAATGTTCATATGCCAGTTGATCCGGCGGGTCAGGTTTTGTGTCTTGATTTTCAGTTCCATAGCCGTTTCGGTGCCGTTCAGGAACGGGAACAGGTAGTTATTTTCCAGGGGCGGATTGCCCCACCGGTTGAGGATCGTGTACATCTCTTCGGTGATGACAGCCCGGATCTCTTTGCGTTTTTTGGTCGTGCGTTCGGTTTTCTGGCGCACGAAGCAAATCTCGCCGTCGATAATGTTGGAATACTTCAGTTTGACCAGGTCTGCTACGTTGATTCCGTTGCAGAGGTAGATAAAAAACCAGAGATCCCGGTAGTAGGAGGTCAGCTGGTTGCCGTCGGAATAGCGGACGATCTGTTCTATCTGTTTGATATTCAAGGCAATTTTACGTCCTTCGCCCTCTTGTATCTCGAATTTTCCTTTTCCAAAAGGATACTGGGCATCCCGCAGGTTTCCGTTTTTACGGGCTTCGTTCAGGATGGCCCGAATGGCCCGCAAGTGCATGCTGATCGTAACGGGGCTTTTGTTTTCGGCCCTCAGGAATTTTTCGTACCGCTGGAGCCAGTGCACCGTCACATGGTCCAACGGGACAGGCCCCGGAGAAAAACGTTCGACGGATTTGATGACATTATTGTACCAGAGCATGTTGCCGATTCGCTGTTCGGCTTTCAGCGATTCGATCCGGTGATGGAAGACGGTGTTCAGCGTGTCGCCGCAGCCCCGTCCCAGCCGCAGGTTCAGGGCCTCGAAAGAGAACAGACCCTTTTCGGTCATCTCTTGCACCTGTTTCTTGATCAGGTCGAAGCTGCTGCTGATATCCTGCCTGATTTCCAGTAACTTCTTGCTTTTCGCTTTGGGCAATTTATACCATTCGGCAGGCATTAGCTCCTTTCCCGTGGTGTAATATTTTTGGATACGTTTATGGGCGACCTGGATTTTGACGGGATAAAATCCGCTCTTTTTGGCCCGCCGGGTGTCGAGCACGGACGAGACGGTAACCCCGTCTTTTGCATATTTATACATTACAAAATCCTCTTTAAACTATAGCAGCTATGTAACGGAATTTACATACAATTTGCATACAAAGGTAGCTTAAGTGGGATTTTGTCGTTGAAAAGTGTTAAAAGGGGGATCAGGCTTCGCGTATGCTGCGGGTGAAGCTGTTGTAGGCCGCCAAAGTGCCGTAAACGACGATCACGTCGCCTGCGGTCAGGGTAGTTTCCGGAGGCGCCGGATCGACCGCCAGTTTCTGGTTGTGATTGATCCCGATGGAGTTGCGTGTTTCGTTGTTGCGGATCACGGCCAGCAATTGAAGGCCGTCGCGTTCGATCTCGCTTTCGGCGATGGTTTTACCTTCCAGTTCGGGCGGCAGGGCGAAGCGCATGACGTAATGGTTCCGGTCGATCTGGTAGGAGCTGAGGAATCCGTTCAGTTCGAAAGACTGAGCCATCACTTCGGCGGCTTCCTGCTCCGGGAAGATAATCCTTTCGACCCCCAGGGCCTGGAGTACGGTACGGTGCAGCTCGTTCAGGGCGCGGGCCACGATATTCCGGACTTTCATCTGCAGGAGCTGGGCGACGATCTGGATCGAGGCGGCGAAATTCTCGCCGATGGCCACGATCACCATATCGACCTGGTTCAGGGGAAGGGCCTTCAGGGCGTCGGGGTCGCAGGCGTCCATGGCGATGGTGCTGGAGAGGCTGTCGCGCAGTTCGTTCACGCGGTTGCGGTGGTCGTCCACGCCGATCACTTCGTGTCCCATCTGGGTCAGCCGGGCGGCCAGAACGGAACCGAAGTTGCCCAGTCCGATAACGATGTATTTCATAATTTGTCCGGAATGTGAAAACACCCGGTCGGGAAAGAGCCCGCCGGGTGTTTGATTGTGGTGCAAATTGGGTGCCGGAATTCCGGCGTCCGGCGGCGCTTATTTGTTGGTGCCGATGAAACGCCAGCCGACCGCCACGCGGAAGTAGGTGGGGCAGGTCGTCTCCGGGGCGTGCATGATCGCGCTGTGGAAACCTTTGGAGTAGGAGGCCGTGATGTCCAGCCCGCAGCGAAGCAGGTAGCCTGCGCCGATGGTGAAGGCCAGGTTGGACGAGCGCACGTTCTCCATTTTGGAGGTCGGTCCCCCGTTTTTTTCCTTGCGTTCGGCCGACAGTTTGAAAAGCCCTTCGAACCCTGCGATGACCCGGAAGCCGCCGAGGAAGTTGAACTTCCCGACCAGCGGCACGGAGAGGTACTCCATGCGGTGTATGGTCTGCGAGGCGTAGCCCAGCTCCACATTGTCGGTCGAACCGAGCTGCGAGTAGTAGGCTCCGGTCTCGATCCCCCAGCGGTGGGTGAAGTTATAATCCACGAAAGCGCCGGCGTAAACTCCCGTGCGCGAACTTCCCGGACTGTTCATGTAATCGGCGAAATTGACTCCGGCGCGGGGGCCGAAGCCGAGGCCTTTGACCTGTGCCGTCGCCGTGGCGGCAGCCAACGAACATAAGAGGGTGAGGATAATTTTCTTCATAAGCGGTGATGGCCGGGGTTAAGTGTTGTGTATTTGACAAATATAAATAAAAAGCCGGAGATGGATTTCCATCTCCGGCAGTTCATCAAAAATCGTTCCGTCGGGAATACTTTTCCGGAAAAACGGGACACGATTTTCGGGGATTATGCGTCTTTGGTGGTTCGTTCCAGCTTCTTCATCACGCTGAACAGGAAGATCGCCGATACGGCGCAGCAGACCACCAGTACGCCCCAAAGCATCCACAGTGACATACCGCCCCACATGTAGCCGATAATGGCCACGAGGTAGTTACCTACGGCCGTAGCCGCCAGCCATCCGCCCTGGGCCAGCCCTTTGTATTTCGGAGGCGCCACTTTCGATACGAAGGAGATACCCATCGGGCTGAGGAACAGTTCGGCGATGGTCAGCACGAAGTAGGTCGAGATCAGCCAGTTGGCCGATACGCGTCCCGTTTCCTCCAATCCGCCCATATCGGCCACGGCGTTCGGGGTCGGCAGGCTGGTCGATGCGAAGGCCAGCAGCACGAAGCCCAGGGCCGCGATAATCATCCCGATACCGATCTTGCGCGGCGCACTCGGTTCGCTGTTCCGTTTCTGGAGCCACGAGAAGAGGCCCACCGTCACCGGGGTGAGGATGATGATAAAGAAGGGGTTGAACTGCTGGAAGATCTGCGGGGTGATGCTCATCGGCTGGGGCAGGGTGGAGTAGGCCCACCAGGCGCACACGGCGCCGACCGCCATTACGACCAGACCGCCGAAGCGTCCTTTGCCGTTCTTGGACTGGAACAGGCTCAGCAGCCCGTAGAAGGCTACGATGAACGGTACCAGCGTCAGCAGCGAGAAGCCGAAGCGTTCGCCGCCGGAGACGACGGTCTGCGTGTAGTCGCGGGCGAACCAGGTCATGGTCAGGCCGTTCTGGTGGAACGACATCCAGAAGAAGATCACCACGGCGAATACGAGGCCCAGTGCCACCAACCGGTCTTTAACCTGCTGCGGGGTGAGCTCCACGACATTCGGGCTGTGCTCGGCCTGTTTTTGTTTTTCGGTTTTGTCGGCCGCTTTGTAGTATTTGCGGAAGCCGATGAAGATGAGCATCGAGATGATCAGCGAGAGGCACGCTACGCCGAAGCCGTAGTTGTAGGACTGGCTCAGGCTGGCGATGTAGTCGTTCCCGAAGGAAGCTAAATCGGTGCCGGTATAACCTTGCTGCGCGGCCATTTCCGTGAATTTGGCCATCGCTTCGCTCGATATGTTCCCGTTCTGGAGCTGATGCGCCAGGGCAGGGATGTCGGCATTGTAGGTAAATCCGTCCTTACCGAGGAAATAGTTCGATACACCTTCGGCCGCGGAGGGTGCGAAGAAGGCCCCGATATTGATGCACATGTAGAAAATGCTGAAGGCGATGTCCCGTTTGGCGCTGTATTTCGGGTCGTCGTAGAGGTTGCCGACCAGTGCCTGGAGGTTGCCTTTGAAGCAGCCGGTACCGATGGCGATCAGGGCCAGCGCGCCGAACATGGCGACCTGAGCCCCGGTGCTCACCCCGCTGGGAATGGCGAGGCAGAAGTAGCCGGCGAACATCACCACGATCCCCAGCATGATGGTCTTGCCGTAGCCGAGCACCTTGTCGGCCAGCAGGCCACCGAACAGCGGCAGGAAGTAGACCATGCTCAGGAAAATACCGAACGTGGTGCTGGTTGCGTCCGACGTGTAACCGAATTTCGCCTGCATGTAGAGTACGAAGATGGCCAGCATGGTGTAGTAGCCGAAACGCTCCCCCATGTTGGCCAACGCCAGTACGAACAGGCCTTTGGGTTGTCCTTTTAACATTTTGTTTATTCTCGTTTTTGGTTAATAATTCCTTTCCGGTATTCCGTCCTGTGCGTCAATTCTTTGCAGGCGAACGAAAAAAATGCAAAATTAACAGTTTCGGGAACATGGGCAAGATTTTGTTAAATTCGCAACAAATTTTCCGGTATTTCCCAATGTTTATTATCTATTAAGATGGCAAAACCGGCGGTTTTGTCCACGAAAATGGATAACCCGCCGGTCCGATGTATACAATCGCGGAAATAACCCTTGATTATTGGAGCCCCCCCCAGAAATCCCCGCTTTTCGGCGAAGCGCCGCCAGGGCCCAGCCGCTTGACCTGTTTGGCGACGTCCTGTCCCTGGTCGTTCTTGTCGATCGAGAACTCCACCTCGTCGCCTGGGGCGAATTCGGCGAAGTCGCCGTCGATCACGTCGAGGCTGTGGAAAAAGAGGTTGTTATTCGGGTATTTGATGAAACCGTATCCGTTTTTGAGGCTCAGCACCTGGCTGGTATAACGCGCCTCCGGGTCGCGTTCCGTGTCCGTTCCGTCCATATCCCGGCTCCGTGGCGAGTAGTCGTCGTCGCTTTCGTCCGCGTTCTCCTCTTCCGGCCCCTGCCGCGATTCGGCGGTCTGTACGAAGAGGTTCATAATAAGCTGGTTGTTCTGCTTGAGCCCGCAGTCGATCACCTCCTGCATCGGTACCGGGTAGTGGGCCAGGTTGAGCAGTTCGTGCGAGGTCTTGGTCACGATCCGCGTGCCTTCGTCGTTGGTGTATTCGAACTCCCAGCTGATCAGCATCACGCGCACTCCCATGGCGATCAGCTTGCGCACCAGCGGCACGTAGTCGGTGTCCGCCACCACCAGCACCGCCACGTCGATCTTCCCCAGCAAAGCCATTTCGAACACTTCGAGCGACAGCCATACGTCCGTCCCCCGCTCTTCCTTCCGCCCGTAGATATTGCGCAGCGGCAGGTAATGGGTGTGCACGCCTTCCGACATCAGGATATCGTCGAACACCCGGTCGTGGTAGAGCTGGCTGCCCCGCTGCGCTGCATCCGCCGCATTGAGCCGTCCCCGGAAGTAGTGCGCTTCGCAAACCCGGCACCGTTTCGGGTCGATCCCCTCCTCCTCGGCGACCCTCTGGCAGATAAAATCGTGCAGGCCGTTCACGCTGAGACGTCTTCTTTGCGGATGGATATAGTTATAATAGTTCGAGGCGTGCAACAGGAAGTTACCATCATAGAATACGCCTATCTGGGGAGTGCTATTGTTCGGATGCATGGATCAATAGAAAACAACTGTAATTATGAAAGTTACTATTCATCAATTCGATGATGGCTTCAAAGTTAGCATAATTTTGTTAAAGTGAGCATAAATTACCTGTTGCGATTTTCCGACCTTCGGAAAGGTATCGTAACGAATTATGAATAAAATTTTTCGGATTATTTATGCCTCGACGAATGCCCTGTCCGGTCGGCAGGCTCCGGCTGCCGCAGGAAAAATATTGGCATGGTTTGTGAAAATTACGGGAAGAAAAACTATTTTTGGAATCATAATAAACGGGAGCTGACATGGGATACAACGAATTGGAGGTCGAGTTGCGGAAAACGCTGGCCCAGATCGACCGCTGGCGGGAGATGGGGTACATGCCGACCGTCGAACAGGGGATAGCCCTGGGGCGGTTGCAGAAAATATATGCCGGGCTGCTCGACCTGCCGTGCAGCGAACCGGAGGCGCAGCTCGAAGGGTCGGGAATGCCCGATTCCGGTTCGGTTCCCGAAGAAATTTCCGGAGTGACTGTGAAAGAGGATACCTATGACGGCATTGCTCCGGACGACGAGTCGTTCGAGTCGTGCTGCGATCCGGATGTGCCGGCGGCGGCTTCGGCGCAGGATAAGAAGGCGGATGACGACGGGAATTTCGCCGATTTGTCGGTAGAGGAGGATCACCGGACTTCGGACGAAACGCACTTGAAACAGGAATACGGAGCGCACGACGTGTGTCCGCCGCCGTCGGAGCTCCCGCCGGCGCAGGACGGTGCGGGGGCCCCGGAAGCGGGCGATACGGCGGAGGAGAAAGCGGGACATTCGGAGGAGACGCATATGATGCAGGAGTTCGGTTCGCATGACACATGTCCCGAACCGGATAGATCGGCGCAGGAGGGGAGTGCCGCAGGGCAATCTGCCGGGAAGGTGCCGGAGCAGCCGCGGATATTCGGGATCGAGGTGAGCCCGTATGCCCGGCATGAGATTATCGACACGCTGTTCCACGGCAACGCCGAGCTCTTCGAGGCGGAGACTGCCAAGCTGAACGGTATGGGGTCGCTGGAAGAGGCGCTGGTCTATATCGGGGAGACGTACCGGTGGATCCCGGAAAATGCGGCGACGATCAAATTCATAGACCTGCTCGAATCCCGGTTCGAGGAGTGACCGAACCATCAACCCGAAACGAAAGTGGCGAAACTGTATGTGGTGCCCACCCCTGTGGGCAACCTCGAAGACATCACCCTGCGGGCCGTGCGGGTGCTCGGTGAGTGCGACTATATCGTGGCCGAGGATACCCGCACCAGCGGAAACCTGCTCCGGCACCTGAACATCAGCAAGCCGATGAGCTCCTACCATAAATTCAACGAGCACGGCGTCGTCGAACAGATCGTGCAGCGGATACTCGGCGGCCAGACCGTGGCCTTGATTTCAGACGCCGGGACGCCTGCTATTTCCGATCCCGGATACCTGTTGGTCAGCCATGCCATCGCTGCCGGAGTCGAGGTGGAGACACTGCCAGGGCCGACCGCTTTCGTGCCCGCGCTGGTGGACAGCGGGCTGCCGTGCGATCGCTTTGTTTTCGAAGGGTTCCTGCCGCAGAAAAAAGGGCGGCAGACCCGCTTGCAGCAGCTCGTGGCCGAGCCGCGGACGATGATTTTCTACGAGTCGCCGCACCGCGCCGGAAAGACACTGGCCCAGCTCGCCGAAATGTTCGGCGCGGAACGCAGGGGGGCATTGTGCCGCGAAATTTCCAAGAAATTCGAAGAGACCGTGCGCGGTACGCTCGGCGAACTGGCGGCGCGTTACGCCGACAAGGAGCCTAAAGGCGAGATCGTGCTGGTGGTGGAGGGAGCGCGGGAGGCTTCGAAAAAGTCGCGCCGGGAAACCGGCGACGAACCCGGAGAGGGGGAACAGGCTTTCTAATGCCGCAGCACTTCGTCAATAATGCCGCCGCCGACCACCCGGTCGCCCAGATAGAAAACCACAGGCTGCCCGGCGATCAAGGCCCACGCCGTATCCTGCACTAAAGATACATGAAGTCGGCCGTCTTCCGCTACCTTCAAACGGCAGCCACCCTGCGGGTTGCGTCCGATGCCCCGCACCATGATTCGCAGCTCTCCGGCATGGCCGAAAAACTCCTCCGGGCAAACCGCCCGCCAATCTTTCAGGATTATATCCCGGCAGTGCAGCGCTTCGTCCGGCCCCACGATCACTCGGTTCCGGGCCGCGTCGATGCCGATGACGGCCGCTCCGCAGGATGCGTCCACGTCCAATGAAAAGCCCCGTTTCTGTCCGGCCGTGTAGAGCGGATAGCCTTCGTGGCGGCCGATAACGTTTCCCGACAGGTCGACGACTTCGCCCGGCCGGATGGATTCCGCCGGTAAATGGGCCCGCAGGAATTCGCCGTAGCGCAAACCGCCGAGGAAACAAACGCCCATGCTCTCCCGTCTTTCCGCCAGCTCCGTCAGGCCATATTTCTCCTTCAAAATGTCCCGTACTGCGGCTTTCGTGAGATTCCCCAACGGCAGCAAGGCCCGCTCAGCTAAGGATTCCGGTACGTCCCACAGGTAATATGACTGGTCTTTTGCCGGATCCGCGCCCCGCCGGAAATAGGTGTGCCCGCCGTGCCGGACGGTGTCCACATAATGTCCCGTCGCTATATGGTATATCCCCAGCCGGTCTGCAGCCTGGGCCAACAGTCGCCATTTGATCCGGGGATTGCACCGCGAACACGGCGCCGGGGTGCGGCCTTTGGCGTGTTCGTCCAGCGCATATCCGAGGATCTCCGTCCGGAAAAGGCCGGAGCAGGGCTCTACCGTCAGCTCCGTGTCCAAAGCTGAAGCGGTGACGGCGGCCTCTTCCCGCGCCGCCTGAGAATCGAGCATGTCCAGAAAAAGCGCGCGAGGACGGTAACCCGCCTCGCGCAGAAATAGAACAACCGCTGCGGAGTCCAGTCCGCCGCTCAGTGCCACCAGCACCTCCTTGCCGTAGTGTGTCATGGGTGGTCGGTATATCCGGGATCGGGCACCGATCCCGGCCCATCGGAAAAACCGCCTACAGGCCTTTGAAGAAATCGTCCTCCGAAATAGTGGTCGAAGCCTCCGCGCCACCGCCGTAGGAAGAGCTTTCCGAAGAAGAGGCCACCGAACTGATCGCCGAGCCGTCGGCGTTGAAGAACTCCGGACGCTCGCGCTTGATGTATTCGACCACCTCCCGGAACCCTTCGCCGAATTTCTGGAAATCCTCCTTGTAGAGGTGTATCTTATGTTTGTCGATGGTGAAGCTGCCGTCGCGCATCTGTTTCTTGCGGCTTTCGGTGATGGTCACGTAATAGTCGCCGCCGCGGGTGGCCTTCACGTCGAAGTAGTAGATACGTTTTCCCGCCTTCACCGGCACGGAGTACAGTTCATCGCCCATCGAGTCCATCTCGCTCCGGTCGTTGTAGTCAAAATTGTTCATACAGGTTTGAGTTAAGTTGTGGCACGCCCGCGTGCCGTTTTGGTTAGCAATCTGGCTTACCGGATCGTAAGCCCGTTTTCATAAAATGTCCGGCCCCGCCGATACTTCCCGACGTTACCGAATCGTTTTCCAAATGTATACAAAAAAGTTAGATACAGGAAACCTTTTCGTCACTTTTTACACGAACTTTTGCGGGCCGGGCCGGGGCTGCGGGCCTTCTCCGGCATTTCCTCCCTGCCGGGGCTTCCCCTCGGAAAAAGCGTTATCTTTGCCTCACGAACCATCGCTTACCGACATGAACGAGCCTCAGGAACCTTATAAATCCAGTTGGAACCGCTTCACCGATTTCCTGCGCGACCGCTTCAACCTCGACGAGGACAAAGCCTCCGAGGAGGAGGTGCGCGAGAATATCAACAAAGGGGTCGAATTCCGGGGGACCAACCTGTGGGTCTTGATCTTCGCCATCTTCATCGCCTCGATCGGGCTGAACGTCAATTCCACGGCGGTAATTATCGGGGCCATGCTCGTTTCGCCGCTGATGGGGCCGATCATGGGGGTGGGGCTGGCCCTGGGGGTCAATAATTTCGACCTGATGAAGCGGTCGCTGCGGAGCCTTGGGCTGGCAGCGCTGGTGGGGCTGGCCACTTCGACCCTCTACTTCTGGATCAGCCCGCTCAGCACGGCGCAAAGCGAGCTGCTGGCCCGGACGACGCCTACCATATATGACGTGCTGATCGCCCTGTTCGGGGGTTTGGCGGGGATCGTGGCGCAGACGCGGCAAGACCGCACCTCGACTGTCATTCCGGGGGTGGCCATCGCCACGGCGCTGATGCCGCCGCTGTGTACGGCCGGTTTCGGGTTGGCCAGAGGGGATATGACCTTTTTTATCGGGGCGTTCTACCTCTTTTTTATCAACGCCGTCTTCATCGCGCTGGGCACCTATGTGATCGTCCGGTTCCTGAAATACAGGAAGGTCGCTTTCGTCGATCCGAAGAAAGAGCTGCGGGCGCGGCGCTACATGACCGTGATCGTGACTGTCACGCTGGTGCCGAGCGTGATCCTGGCCTACGGGATCGTGCAGCGCACCATTTTCGAGAGCAACGCCAAGAATTATATCGACAAAGTGCTGGTCTTCGAGGGGAGCGAGATCGTCAGCGCCATACCGACCTATTCGCGCGACAGCTGCACCATCGAAGTGATGCTGATGGGCAACAAGGTCTCGGACGATGCCATCAACGTGGCCCGGAACCAGTTGGAAGCCTACAACCTGGAGCGTACCACGCTGGTGGTGCGGCAGGCCGGGGCCGACAACACTTTCGACAGCCATACGATGCAGAGCGTCCTGCGCAGCAATACCCAGATACTGGACGAAAAGAACCGGCGCATCGAGCAGCTCCAGGAGCTGGCGGACCGCTACCTGAGCGACACGCTCCCGGCGGCGGATATTTCGCGCGAACTGACCACGCTGTGGGGCGAGGGTATCAGCCGGATCAGCGTGTCGAAGGCTCCGGTCTTCGCCGGGAACGGCGTGGCGGCGGACACGGCGGTCTTCTGTTACATCACCACCGCCTCACGGGAGGTACTCACGACGGACCAGCGGCAGAAGCTGACCCAGTGGCTGCGCGTGCGGACCAAAATGCAGCAGGTGAAACTGGTCGTGACGCCGCTGGCGGCGGACACGACCCTGAATGCGAAACAATCCTAATCCTATCATACCCAAACACCATGAAGAAAACACTCTATACGGTTCTGGCAGCCGCCCTGCTGGTCGCCTGCGGCGGCAACGGGCAGCTCGTGAAAGACCCGCAGACGCGCAAAAGCGTCGAGGCCAACGTGGAGGCGCGGTCAGCGTGGCTGCCCGCCCTGCCGCAAGGGATAACGCCTCAGGAGAAAGAGGGGCTGCAATTCCTGTACGCTTATATGCCGGTCAGCGACGTGGCCGACTATTCGCCGGAATTGTACCTGAGCAACGTGCGCGCTTCGCTGAAAGCCGAGGCCGAGATGCCGTGGGGCAAGACTGTGCCGAACGACCTGTTCCTGCACTATGTGCTGCCCGTGCGGATCAATAACGAGAACCTCGACACCTCGCGCGTGACCTTTTACGACGAGCTGAAAGAGCGCGTGAAAGGGCTGAGCATGGAGGATGCGATTCTGGAGGTGAACCACTGGTGCCACGAGAAGGTGATCTACACGCCGAGCGACGGGCGTACTATGTCGCCGTCGGCCGTGGTGCGCAATGCGCAGGGGAGGTGCGGCGAGGAGTCCACTTTCACGGTGGCCGCCCTGCGGGCCGTGGGCATTCCGGCGCGGCAGGTCTATACCCCGCGCTGGGCGCATACCGACGACAACCACGCGTGGGTCGAGGCGTGGGCCGACGGGAAGTGGTACTATTTCGGCGCGTGCGAGCCGGAGCCGGTGCTGGACATGGGCTGGTTCGACGGCCCCAGCAAACGCGGGATGCTGATGCACACCAAGGTGTTCGGCAACTACGTGGGTGACGAGGAGGTCATCAGCCAGACGCCGCTCTACACCGAAATTAATGTGACCCACAACTACGCCCCGGTGGCTACCGCCACAATTATGGTCAAAGATACGACCGGCGCGGCAGTGCCGAATGCGAAACTCGATTTCGGCATCTACAACTATGCCGAGTTCTATCCGGCGGTGCGCAAGACGGCGGATGCGAACGGGACGGCGACCATGACCGCGGGCTTGGGGGATATGCTCGTGTGGGCGACGAACGGCACCGACTTCGGTTATGAGAAACTTTCGTTCGGCAGGCAGGATACGCTGACCATCGTGCTGAACCGCCGCGGCGGGACGGGCGAGGCTTATGCCGTAGATTTCGATATTGTGCCCCCGGTTGAGGGCAAAACGGAGAACCGGGTGACGCCGGAACAGCGGGCGGCCAACAGCCTGAGGCTGGCGCAGGAGGATTCGATCCGCAACGCCTATATCGCCACGTGGATGCCGAAGGCGGACGCTTTCGCGCTGGCGCAGAAGATCGGAGCCGATACGACGAAGGTGTGGAGCGTTATTTCGAAGAGCCGGGGGAATTGGGCCGAGATCGCGCAGTTCCTCAGCGACGCGGCTGCGGCCGGACAGTTGGACGTGGCGTTCGATCTGCTGGATGTGGTTTCGACCAAGGATTTGCAGGATACTCCGGTGGCTGTGCTGGCCGACCATCTGAATGGAGCTGTTCAATATAAAGATGCGCCTTATTTCAAGGAGTATATTCTCAACCCGCGGGTGGGGACTGAGCTGTTGGTGCCCTACCGGGCGGCGATGGCTTCCGAACCGGACGCTATTGCGGATATAATTGCGAAGGCGAAGGCGGTGCAGCCTCAACCCGAGCCGCATTCCGATGTCTGCGATCGGGGTGCAGCGGCTGAACATGGCGGACAAGGCGGGGCGCGACCGCTATTTTATCGCGATGGCGCGAAGCAAGGGTATTCCGGCGCGTTATGAACCTGTCACGGGGCGCTTGCAGTATTACGACCTGTCGGCCACGTGCGGGGTGGACGCCTGGAAAAACGTCGATTTCGACGGCGAATCGGCCGCAGCCGCTGCGGCGAGCTCTGTGCCGCGCGGCACGCTGATGGTGGACTACACGCCGAGCAAGCACAACGACGATCCGAAGTATTACAGTCATTTCACGGTGGCCAAGCTCAAGGATGGCCGCTACTCGACCATCGAGCTGAGCAATCCGGACGTGGATATGGGGGCGGCCGGTTCGCTGAAAGCCATTTTCGCGAAACCCGTCGCGCTGGAAGCGGGCGACTATATGCTGGTGAGCGGCACGCGGATGGCCGACGGCACGGTACTGAGCGAGGCGAAGTTCTTCACGGTCGAGGCGGATAAACAGACCACGCTGGATATGACCATGCGCGAGGACGACAATTCGGTGCAGGTGATCGGGACGATGAACCCGGAGGCAAAATTCGTGCCGGTGGGCATGGACGAGCCGCAGTCGATACTGGCCACGACGGGCCGGGGCTATTTCGTGCTGGCCTTGCTGGAAGCGAAAAAGGAGCCGACCAACCATGCGCTGCGCGACATCGCTGCGCTGAATGCGGAGTTGGAGAAATGGAACCGGGGGATGGTGTTCCTCTTTGCCGGCGATGACCAGCTGGCGGCGTTTAACCCGGCCGAGTTCGGCAAGTTGCCGAAGACCATCACCTATGGCGTGGACAAAGGCGGCGAGGTCTCGAATATGCTCAAACAGTCGCTGGAGCTGAGTAATATGAACGACCTGCCTGTGTTTGTGGTGGCGGACACGTTCGGTCGTGTGGTGTTCGTGTCGCAGGGCTACCGCATCGGTATGGGCGAGCAGATGATGAAGGTCATCAATTCCTTGTAAAGGGTCATTTCGGATAACCGAGGGGCGCGCACCGAGCCGGTGCGCGCCCTTTTATTTAACCTTATTTTAACACAAAAAACATATCTTTGTTTCTTTCTCACCACCGGATAACCAATTTATGAAAGCAAAGAGAAACTACCTGATGCTGGTGCTCAAAGGGATCGGCATGGGCGCGGCGGACGTGATTCCCGGCGTTTCGGGCGGCACGATCGCATTTATTACGGGCATTTATGAAGAGCTGATCGGCTCGATCCGTTCGTTCGACCTCACGGCGCTGCGAAAGCTGCTGAAACTGGATCTGAAAGGGTTCTGGAAACATATCAACGGCGGGTTCCTCTTTTCGGTGCTGGCCGGGATCGGCATCTCGATCTTCTCGCTGGCCAAGGTGATGAAATACCTGCTCGAAACCCATCCGATCTTCGTATGGTCGTTCTTTTTCGGCCTGATCATCGCATCGGCGTGGCTGGTGGCGAGGGAGGTGAAGCGTTGGAGCGTCGGGACTGTTGTGGCCTTGGTTGCCGGCGCCGTGGCGGCTTATATGATCACGGTGCTGAGTCCTGCTTCGACGCCCGATGCGTGGTGGTTCATCATGCTGTCGGGGGCGATCGCCGTCTGCGCCATGATCCTGCCGGGTATTTCGGGGGCTTTCATTTTGCTGCTGCTGGGCAAGTACGCCTATATCATCGGGGCGGTATCGGCTTTCAATATCCCGGTGCTGCTGCTTTTCGTGGTGGGGGCCGTGGTCGGGATCATCAGCTTTTCGCACCTGCTGTCGTGGCTGCTGGCCAGGCACCACGGGATGACGGTGGCGCTGCTGACCGGCTTTATGGTGGGGTCGCTCAATAAGATATGGCCGTGGAAAGAGACTCTGGAGACCTATACCGACAGCCACGGCGCGATGCAACCGCTGGTGGAGCGGAATGTCCTGCCGGGCGTTTTCGAGCAGGCGACGGGACAGCCGGCGATGCTGGGATGGGCCCTTTTCTTTATGGCGGTCGGGTTCCTGCTGATCTGGGGGATCGAACGGGCGGCGACGGTGCTGAGCCGGAAGCGCAATGCGGCAGCATAGGCCGTGATTTTCCTCGCCAGGTCATATCTTAATCGTCGATAATTATGAAAAGATACGGATTGGTCGGATATCCGCTCGGACACTCGTTCTCGGCGGGCTATTTTGCACGAAAATTCGACGCGTTGGGGCTTGCGGGCGAGTGCTCTTACGCTAACTTTCCGGTGGAGCGTATCGAGGAGCTGCGAGAGGTATTGCCCCCGGATATTCGGGGATTCAATATCACGATTCCCCATAAGCAGCATATATTATCCCTGTTGGCGGAGATCGACCCGGAGGCGGAAGCCGTTGGGGCGGTGAATTGCGTCAAAGTACTGCCCGACGGCTCTTTCAAAGGGTACAATACCGACGTTTACGGTTTCGAACTGTCGCTCCGCAAGATGCTCGCAACCTTTCCGGCACCCTTGGCTGCGTTGAAAGCGCTGGTGTTGGGAACCGGCGGGGCGGCGCAGGCGGTGCATTACGTGCTCCGCAAGCTGGGGATCGTGTACGTCGAGGTTTCCCGCACGGCTTCGGGGCCGCAGCGCCTCGGTTACGAACAGCTGACCCCGGAGATTATGGACGCCCACCGGCTGATCGTCAATACCACGCCGCTGGGGATGCACCCGGATATTGAGGCGAAGGCTGCGCTGCCTTATGGCTGCATCGGGGCGGGGCATTACCTGTACGACCTGATCTACAATCCGGCCCAGACGGCTTTCCTGCGCGAAGGGCGTGTCCGGGGCGCCTGGGTCAAGGGCGGCCTCGAAATGCTGGTGTTGCAGGCGGAGCGCAGTTGGGAGATCTGGAACGGTTAACGCTCCGGCTTCTATTTCTCGGCCCCCCAGAACGACTGGACTACGCCGCAGAACGCCTCGCTTTGGCAAGACAATATCAAGACCCTTTTCGACCCCTGCCCGTCGGGTTGGCGGGTGCCGCTGAGCGGCGAGGATAACGGGCGTAGTCCGTGGAACGCTTTTACGGCCGACAACGGCCCATGGGCAGGCGACCATGCGGAACGCGGAAGAAGATGGTCCGCTCCGGTCGTTTCGGGCAGCCGGAGCGGCTGTTGGTACCCGACGGCCGGGTTCCGGGCGTCGAGCAGTGGGATTATCAGCAACGTCACTGTAGAGGGCAACGCCCGGAACAGCGGTACGTCCGGCTATCTCCGCTTCGTAGGGAACGCTATCAGCACCGGTTACACCGCCGCACTTGCCTACGGCCTTTCCGTCCGCTGCGTACGGGAGTGACGGGGATACGGAAGGGGGAGACGAAAAGCCGGATTTCTGCACGGAATTTGCACTTAGCCCCCGACAACCGATCTCTGAGCGTTTACAATCCGCAAAACCATGAAACAACCCCCCGGCCGTTTTTTACGCCATCTCCAACGCTGGGCGCTGAAACTGGTCAGCCTGCTGATCCTGCTGATCAGCATCGTCGCCCCGTTCGGCGTGGTTTATATGTTCGGCTTCCCGCAGACGCCCGGCTCGATGCGCTATATCGAAACCGGCTACCAGAGCCTGCTGATCCTGATGTGGGTGGCCGTGACGGTGCGGGTGCTGCTCGGCGACACGTCGGCGGACCGCAATACCCGCCTCAACAAACGCAACCGGATGATCCTGATCGGGGCCTATGTCGCCCTTACGCTGGTGGCGATTTTCAACATTGCACTCCGGCACCGCTGGCTGGCTTCGGATCCTTTCCTGGAGACCGTCAGCGCGCCGTGGCTCGTGATCGTCACCTTGCTGGTCGTCTCTTTCCTCGAACTGGCCCGGTTCCTGTCGGGCATTCTTTCCCGGAAGGTCAATCCCTCCACGATCCTGGCGGGCAGTTTCCTGTTGATTATCCTCGTCGGGTCGGGCTTGCTGATGCTGCCGAACTGCACGCACCACCGTATTCAGTATGTGGATTCGCTCTTTACGGCGGCCAGCGCGGTGTGCGTTACGGGGCTGAATACCGTCAGCACGGCGGATGCTTTCACGACCACCGGGCAGGTGGTTATCCTGATCCTGATCCAGGTCGGCGGGTTGGGGATCATGACCATCACTAGTTTCTTCGGCCTGTTCTTTATGGGGCAGACCTCGCTCAAAAGCCAGCTCCAGCTGGGCGACCTGCTCAGCAGCGACAAGATGGGCGGCCTGGGCAAGACGCTGGTCAAGATTGTCGCCGTAACCCTTTCGGTCGAGGCGCTGGGAGCTGCGCTGCTATACGGGGTCGTGGACGGGCACCCGGGTTTCGCTTCGGGAGGCCGGACGCTCTTTTTCTCGGTATTCCACAGCGTTTCGGCCTTTTGCAACGCGGGGTTCTCGACCTTGCCGGGAAACCTGTACGATCCGGCGGTGCGGCATTTGTGGGGTGTGCCGGTCATCATCTCGTGGCTGATCATTTTCGGGGGGATCGGCTTCCCGATCTTTTCCAATTTCCTGATCGTCGTGGGGCGCAAGGTCAGGAACGCGGTTCGTTTCGTGCAGCGGCGCCCTTTGGACCGCCACCCGCGCCAGTGGAGCCTGAACAGCTATATCGTGCTGAAAACGACGGCCGTCTTACTGTTGGGCACCTGGATCTACATGCTGGCTGCGGAGTGGAACCATTCGCTGGCGGAATTCTCGTTCATGGGCAAGTTATCGCAGGGGTTCCTGGCTGCCGTGACGCCCCGGACGGCGGGTTTCAATGGGGTGGACATGCACCGGATGCTGCCCACGACGCTGGTACTGACCACGGTGCTGATGTGGATCGGGGGCGCCCCGCAGTCCACGGCCGGCGGGATCAAGGTCACGACGTTCTACCTGATGGTGAAGAACGTGGTCGCCACGATACGGGGAAAAACGGCGATCGAGGCGCATAAGCGGGAGATCCCGTCGCGGTCGGTGCGCCGGGCATTCGCGGTGGTCGGGGTGTCGCTTGGGATTTTGGGAACGGCGGTGACGCTGCTGACGTTCCTGGAGCCGGACAAGTCGATCTCGTCGCTGGCGTTCGAGGCGGTGTCGGCGCTGGGCACGGTGGGCTTGGGGCTGGGAATGACGCCCGAACTGGGCATGGCGTCGAAGTTGGTGCTGGTCGTGTTGATGTTCGTGGGGCGCGTGGGAATCATCGGGATGATGATGGCGATCGTCAAGCCGCAGCCGCACGGGCCTTACGAGTATCCCAGGGAAGATATCCTGATCAACTGATCTTTCGGATAAGATGTGAGGACAACCATGCGCAGTATTGCAAGTACCGCTGTAAATCTGCTTGATTTTTCTGGTGAGCAGCTGCGGTTGTCCGGTGGCGGGCATCGTGAGCCGCGCAGGCCGGAGCCTCCGCCAGCTGCGGCGTGCGCGACCTGACGGGTCGTATGGGCTATGGGCGAACAGCTGTTTTTCCACATCGGCGGCGTGCCGCAAGGGGGGGGATGACTGAGCGAATAGCGCGATTCGTCCCGGATCGCCGGCCCTTGCGCCCAAGCGGCGGAGCCGCTTCGGGGGGGCGCAGGGCCGAATCCGACAGAGTGAATAGCTGATGAGCTGCGTCAGAAGCGGGTCGGACGCGAGTAGCTTTGTCCCCGCGTTGGCGGTCAGGCCGTAGTCACCCCCGGCGAACCGGCGTTGCCGACGAATGCAAAGCAAGTCCACTTGCTTTGCTGAGTGGCTAAGAAGAAGACCGAAGGTCAATCCGGAGGTAAAACGAGCGAAGCGATGTTAACGGCTGCGACCTCGCTACGCTCGTTCGGGCCTCGCAGGCTGCGGTTGAAATGATTTCGTTCCCGCATGAGCGGCGGCGCACCCCGTGGGGGGCGTGGGCGTGCCGAAAACGAGTCAGCGAAAAAGCTGTATTTCTGTGATAACGCCGACCCTTCACCCTGCGGCTCCCTTGGGGCCCTGCAAACCCTCACAAGAACTCCAATGGGCCCGGTCGGAAGAAACGGGGCGAGGCCGGGCTCGCAAAGAGCGGCCCGAACAGAGCAGTTACAGTTCGATAAGCCCTTCATCAGTCATTTCGACGCGTGCGAGTTTTGCAGGGCACTCCAATCGGGCTGCAAGTCTCCCATCAAGGCCGTCCGCCGGGCGGTCGCGGCCATACATAGCCGTTTCGATAGGGTTGCCGCATAATGGAGTACCGTCAAAGTTGTAAATACCCCCATAACGGCTGGGCACCGTAATCCACGCGTTCATCCGCGGCCGCGCGCATGCAGTTAAACATACGCAACTGCGTTTTGCTTGATTTCAGATAAAGACGAAAGATTTACTGGGCGACGAAGACGTAGGTGATCGTACCCCGTTGCCGGTCGGGCGCTCCCGCATCCGCATTGAACGTCGATGCCAGCGCCGCCTGTACCGCCCGCTGTGCGATGCAATCCCCAGGGGAAGCCTTTTCGACCGAAGCGTTCGTCACCTCCCCGTTGCGGTTCACCGTGATCCCGACCACGACGGTTCCCCCCTCGCGGCATTGGTAAGCCGGAACATGAAGGTAAGTCGCCGTTCGGCCCTCCAGGTCGTAAGATACTGTCACGTTGCCCTGCACCTTGACCGTCTGCCGCTGCGAAGAGGCGCTTTTTTGCTGGGAGGAAGAAGATTTAGGCACTTTGTGCCGCTGCGACATCTGCGCGATCTCGTCCATCCCCGCACGGAAAGCCTGCTGGCCTGCCGCCAGCTCCTGCTGAACCCGCTCGGCTTCGGCCAGGAGTTTGTCCGCCTGCGTCCCCCGGTCGTCCTTCAGCGAAGCGTCCATCTTGGCGTTCTGGTCGGACGTCCGGTTCATCACCCGCTCGTAACTTCCGGGGTCGATCTCTTCGACCGGTTTTTGCGGGATCTGCTCCGGTTTCGGCTGTTCCGGATCTTCCGGGTCTACCAGCTCCACATACATCGTCGTGGCCGGGTTCTCGTACACCACTATCTTATAGGAAACGAAAAGGATCGCCGCGATCAGGTAGAGCACCACCGTGACCAGAAGCCCTACCCGGTGGCGGTACACCCAATCGCCCGCATCGCGCCGCTGCTTGCGG
>CANQXP010000004.1 GCA_947627885.1 uncultured Rikenella sp. | reverse complement strand
GATCACCGCCACCGCGTACAGCAATATCGCCCACCACTCCTGTTTCATATCGTACTTGGCGAGCTGCCGCCACCCGAAGCCCAGCAGTACGGTCACCACGGCAAGGATGACGATCACTTCCAACCGGAAACCCACCATCATGATCTGCAGCGGGATCATCAGCAGGATGGTGTCCAGGTCGTCGAAGATCGCCAGCACCTGTATCTTGCGGTACATCCAGCTGGCCCGCAGGCCGATGGCCGCCAGCATCGTGAAGAGTATTCCCGCAGAGGTCGGAGCCGCGAAACGGCTCAGGAGCAGGCTCTCTTTCCAGGCGTCCCAGTCGCCGTGATAGGAGCCGGGCAGTAACACGAACACATAATAGACGGCCACCAGTATCCACGGCAACGCCGCCGTCGCCATGGCGATGAAATAGTCGCTCACATAGCCCCGCCAACGGGCCTTGTCGACCTCGAACTCGCGGCCGACGTTGATCATAATGAATGCCAGGCAGATATAGAGCAGTATGTCCGTCACCCCCTTGAACGAAGCGTAGCTCTCCCCCGCCATCAACGTGGGGAGGGTCTGCGAGGCCGCAAGGCCCAGGATCAGGAAAAAAGAGAATAATAGAATCTTACGCATATACCTTAACTAATCGTTGTATTCCGATAATATTTTTTCCAATTTGGCCGGGGTCAGTATCTCGTGCGTTCGGAACGCGCCGTCCACAAAAACACTGTACGCCGTCGCCGGGCAGCAGTGCCCCTGCGCCTGTCCCGCAGCGGTTATGCGGTGGATGCGGACCGGTATCCCGGACGCCCCGGTCACCGGCTTCAGCAACCCGATGTAAGGAACCGTGAACGGACACTGCGCGGTATAGAAAATATCGATTCCCCGAATATCATCCCCCATGCTCGACTTTCTCGCGCCGGGCGCGAAACGGGGCAACCTGTCTGCCGGGTCATCGTCCCCGCCGAACGTTTTGACCAGCAATTCGAAATAAGGCTCCGCCGTATCGCAGACCGCGAATCCCTGTTTCAGCAGGAATCTCTTGTCAGCCAGATAAGGCCGCTTTTTCGGACTCGAAATTATCAGGATTCCCTTCATCCCCCGGCCCCGGGCATCGGCTTCGCAAGCCTGCATCAAAGCCCGCCCATATCCCTGCCCCCGGAAGCGCCCGGCCACCCACAGGCAATCGATGAACGCATACCCCTCCGCCCCGGCCAGCGGCATCCAGGCTTTTTCCGCAGGCAGGTATTCGATGAATACTTTTCCCCGCTGATCCAGCTTCACAAAACGCAGTCCGTCAGCCATCCGCGCCGCCAACCACTCCTTTTTGGCCGCAACCCCCGCCGCGCTCTTCTTGTCCGCCATCGCGCAGCAGATATGCTCCGCCTCCAAATTGTCCCGTGTAAGGGTGATCAATGCCATATCAGATATTTTCGGCGTTGCTTTTCAGGGTGAGGTTACACAGCTTGTAGAGTATCCGCGCCCCCACATTGGCGTTCCACTCCCCGTCGCCCTCCGCCGGCGAAACCTCCGTCAGGTCGAACCCGACGATCCGCCGCCCCGACTCCACCAGCTTCGCCAGCAGATAGACCGCCTCGCGGTACGACAATCCCCCCGGCACCGGCGTCCCCGTCCCCGGACAGTTGTCGGGCGAAAGACCGTCGATGTCGAAGCTGACATAAACATTCTCCGGCAGTTGTTCGATGATCCCCGCGCACTGCATCCCCCAGTCCAAGCCCTCGAAAGCATTCTTCGCCAGCGTATAATCGTCGTACTGCACCACCCGGCCATCACTCTCCTCAACCAACTGCACCTCCGCACCGCAAAAGTCCCGGATACCCACCTGCACCAGCCGCGAAACCTGCGGCAGCTGCAAAGCGTTGTACATAATCGACGCATGCGAGTAGGTAAAGCCCTCGTAAGCCATTCGCAAGTCCGCATGGGCGTCGATATGCAGGATACCGAACTCCTCGCCGCGAGCTGCGAGAGAACCTGCCACCGCCCGCATCAGCCCCAACGGCGTGCTGTGGTCGCCGCCGACCAAACCCACCGTCCGCCCTTCGGCCAAAAGCGACGACGCCTGCGTGAATATGATCCCGTTGAGCTTTTCGGAACCCGCATTGACCTCCGCCAACCGTGCGGAAACCTCGGCATCCGTCACCACGCCCCCGTTTTCCAGGTGCGCGATCACCTTTTCCGCCTTCTTCCGCAGCCGATCCGAAGCGTCCCTGATCCATTCGTCTGCAGGAAGCGTGCCAATCCCGCGCCGCCACCCCTCCGGATAGTGCGCGTCCCGCAATTCAACCTGCGTCGAAGCCCCGACAATAGCCTCCGGAGCCTCCGCCGCCCCATGGTTGTACGAAACCGTCACGTCCCACGGCGCCGAAATAAGCACCAGGCCGGCCTCGGAAACCCCGAAAGGCAATCCGAAATAGTTGCCGTTGGCCACCCCCACGTCGTCCGGGGAAAAGGCGGTTATATTCGTATTATTACTGCTGCCACTCATAACCGCTCAGGTGTCTGGTCAAACAAATGAAAGGCGGGTTTTCGAGCGACTCCTCGTTGTACCGCAAAGGCTCGCCGCCGAGTGACACCACCCGCACCCCGGCCCCGCGGGCGATGGCCTCCCCGGCCGCCGTGTCCCACTCCGAAGTGGGCGTCGTCCGCAGGTAGCAGTCCACCGACCCCTCCGCCACCAGGCACATCTTCAGCGAACTGCCGTACTCGACGATCTGCACGTCGCCGACCTGTTCCTGCAACTGGCGCAGATGCTCGCGCACCTGCTCCGACTCGTGCGAACGGCTCAGGGCCACCCTCAGCGGCACGTTCCGCTCCGGCACCACCGGCAGCTTCCGCGCATCCGCAAAAATGCGGCTGATCGAGAAATCCGCCGCCATCTCCGGCTTCACCGCCGTTTTGCAGAACGATCCGCGGTCCGGATCGCTGAAATAAATGGTTTCGGTAGTCGGGATATAGATCACCCCCAGATAAGGACGATTGTCCACCATCAGGGCGATATTCACGGTGAATTCCCCGTTGCGCTTGATGAACTCCTCGGTGCCGTCCAGCGGGTCGACCAGCCAGAAGAGGTCCCATCCCCGCCGCTCGTCGAAATAGAGGTCGCGCCCCTCTTCCGACAGCAGCGGGATGCGCGTCGCGCTCAGATAGTGCTTGATCAGCGTGTGCGCCTCCCGGTCGGCGATGGTGATCGGTGTGCTGTCGGCCTTGAGGCTGACGAAAAAGTCGTCGTAGCGGGTGTATATCTCCATGATCTTGGCCCCGGCCCGCACGGCTGCGTTGTAAGCCTCCGCCAGGAAAAAGTCGGCCTGCTCTCTCTCTATCATAATTTCGGCATTGATAAGGCAAAGTTACGAATTTACAGCCATATTTCCGAGAGGCGGACAACAGGGCCGACCTCCGGAACACTGGAACCCCCGGAGCAAAAAGCGTACAATTCGTTCTATTTCGGCGCCTTCCGGTAGAGATAGACCCCGATCACGGCATAGACGATATTCGGCAGCCAGACGGCCACCACCGGCGGCATCACCCCCCCCTTGGCGAACTCGCCGGCAAAGCGCATCAGCACAATGTAGGTGAAACAAAGCGCGATCCCCACCCCGATATGCAGCCCCGTCCCGCCGCGCACCTTGCGCGAGGAGAGCGACACCCCGATCAGGGTCAGGATGAAGGTCGAGATCGGATAGGCCCACCGCGAGTAAGCCTCGACCTGGAAGATCGGCACCATGTCCGACCCTTTGGACTTCTGCTGGCGGATAAAATGAAGCAGTTTCAACGAGTTCATGGTCTGCACCAAGTCCTGCGTGCGGCCCAGCTCGTCCGCCGAAAGGTTCACCACCGTGTCCAGCGGCGTGTTGTATTTGGTCAGTATCTCGCGTTCCCCTTCGTAGTGACGCGTAAAGTACTTGGATGCCCGCCAGCGCCCCGTCACCGTGTCGAAACGGGCGTTCTGCGCCTCCAGCGTGCTGACGATGTTCCCCCCGTCGTACGTCTCGATGGCGAAATACTCGGCCACCTTGCTCTGCCCCTGAAAGCCACGGATATAGACGAACGTCCCCGGCTCAAGCTGGCGGTAGATATGCGGTTCGTAGACCGACTTGTGCTTGCCCATGTACTTCGCCTCGAAGGCCAGCCGTTTGGCGTTGGCCTCCGGGATCAGGAACAGGTTCAGGCTCAGGCTCAGGATCGTAATCAGCATGGCCGAGACGAAATAGGGCCACATCAGCCGCCGGAAACTCACCCCGCTCGACAGGATGGCGATGATCTCGGTGTCGTACGCCATCTTGGAGGTGAAGAAGATCACCGCGATAAAGGTGAACAGCCCGCTGAACTGGTTGACGAAATAGGGAATGAAATTGACGTAGTAGCCCAGCACGATCTCCGGGATTGGTGCGTGGCCTTCGAGGAAGTCGTCGATCTTTTCCGCCGCGTCGAAGATCACCACGATCAGGATAATCAGCCCGATGGCGAACAGGTACGTCCCCAGAAACCGGCGCATGATGTACCGGTCGATAATCTGCAATTTGAGGCTTTTCAGGAAATTCTTCATCATATCTCTCGGTTACAGCCTCCGGCCCAGTTTTCCGACCATTTCGGCTTTCCACGCCGCGAAATCCCCCGCCACGATATGCTCCCGCGCCTGCCCCACCAGCCACAGGTAAAAACCCAGGTTATGCAGCGACGCGATCTGGGCCGCCATCATCTCGCCCGCCACCGTCAGGTGTCGCAGATAGGCTTTGGTGTACTGCGTGTCCACGAAAGTATGCCCCATCGGGTCGATCGGCGAGAAGTCCTCGGCCCACTTCTGGTTCCGGATATTGATGATCCCCTCGCTCGTGAATAACATCCCGTTGCGCCCGTTGCGCGTCGGCATCACGCAGTCGAACATGTCCACCCCCCGCTCTATGGCTTCGAGAATGTTGATCGGCGTGCCCACCCCCATCAGATACCTCGGCCGGTCGGCCGGCAATATCTCGTTCACCACCTCGATCATCTCGTACATCACCGGTGCCGGCTCCCCCACCGCCAGCCCGCCGATGGCGTAGCCGTCCGCATCGAACCGCTGCACGAACTCCGCCGACTTGCGCCGCAGCTCCGGGTAGGTGCACCCCTGCACGATCGGGAACAAAGATTGATGATAGCCGTACGGACACTCCGTTTTGTTATATTGCTCGAAACACCTCGTGAGCCACCGCGATGTCCTCTCCCACGACCTAGCCGCATAGTCGTACTCCGCCGTCCCCGGCGGGCACTCGTCGAAGGCCATCATAATATCGGCCCCGATCAGGCGCTGCGTATCGATCACATTCTCCGGGGTAAAGAGGTGGCGCGAGCCGTCGATATGCGACTGGAATTTGCACCCCTCTTCGGTCAGTTTGCGGATGCCGGTCAGCGAAAAGACCTGGAATCCGCCGCTGTCGGTCAGGATCGGCCTGTTCCACCCCGCAAATTTGTGCAGCCCCCCCGCCTTATACAAGGTGTCGGTACCGGGCCGCAAATAAAGGTGATAGGTGTTCCCCAGAATGATCTGCGCCCCCACTTCGTCCGCCAGGTCGCGGTGGAACACCCCTTTGACGCTGCCGACGGTGCCGACGGGCATAAAGATGGGGGTGCGTATCTCGCCGTGGTCGGTACGAAAGGTGCCTGCCCGGGCCGAGGAGTTGGGGTCGGTATGTTCGAGGGTGAATCGCATCTTCGGTAAATCAAAACGCAAATTTAGGGCTTTTATTCTTAGCCGGGGCTGTTTAAAAATCTTTTAAGATTCAAAATTTCATATCTCGATTTCGCGGCATCCGCCCGGATTTACCAAACGATGGCCCCCCAATGGCTATACACTGCCGGCCGCCCTTACCATTGGAGCACGGCTCTTTGCCGACTGTTTTCGGGCTGCCGCGGGGGAGGCAAGCACCGAAAGCGCTGGCGGCGGCACCGTTGGGGCTCGGAGAGGCGCCCGCCCGCTGAATGACCGCGAGTGCAGGAAACTCAGCGTTCTTTCTTTCAGTTTTTGGCGACCGCAAGGTCGCGCGGGCCGAAGCCTCCCGCAGCGGAGGCCCGCTATTTCGTAAAACTCAACGCGGACCCCGCAGGCTGCGGCCCGAAAATATATCGCTGACCTGCCCGTTATCGGGGGAATTCAGCTACTCGCCCACCGCCCTACGCGGCTCGAAGCCCGGTGCATCCGGCCTTACAATAAAGACGGGCCCTCCGCTGCCGCGCAGGCGTTGCCTGTTTTATTGAGCGTAACTACCCTGTTCGGCCCTGCATTCACTCCCCGAACCCGTACAGCGCATCCAGGAACGCCACCTGGAAACTTCCCGGCCCATTCGAATTCGCCAGCGCCCGCTCGCCGCACATCCCCATCAGCGTCATCGCATTCAGCGCCGCGTCCGCCGGATCGCCGTTGACCGCCGCGAAAGCCCCGCAGATCGCAGAAGCCGTGCATCCCATGCCCGTCACCCGCGTCATCATCGGTGTGCCGCGGTGATTCTCCAGCACCTCGTTCCCGCTGACGATATAATCCGTCCCTCCGCTCACGACCACCACCGCTTTCAGCTTCTCCGACAATGCCGAAGCCGCCTCCACCGCCGCATCCGAAGCCGCCGTGGAGTCCACCCCCTTGGTCCGCGCCGCGCTCCCCAACTCAAAACCCGCCGCCAAAGCCATAATCTCCGAGCCGTTGCCCCGGATGATCGTCGGCGGCGCAGTGATCAGGAGCCTTTTGTTCACCCCGTTGCGGTACTGCGTCGCCCCCGCACCCACCGGGTCATAGACGATCGGCACCCCCGCCGCGCGAGCCGCGCACATCGCCCGCTCCATGCCCCGCACCCACTCCGGCGACAGAGTCCCCACATTGACGACCAGCGCCTTCGACAGGCGCACCATATCCGCCACCTCGTCCTCGGCGTGCGCCATCACCGGCGAAGCACCGAGCGACAACAGCGCGTTGGCCGTGTTGTTCATCACCACGAAATTCGTGATGTTATGCACCAGGGGAGCCTGCTCCCGGATCGCGGCCACATCGCGCCGCAAAGAATCGTTCCGTTCCATAATATTCGACTGAAATTTTGCACTAATTTAGGTATCTTTGTCCAAATTAGCATAAAACTAACCACCCAAAAACCGGATATGAAAAAACTGTTAATCGCAGCCGCCGCGCTTCTTTTCGCAGGCCAGACCTATGCCCGGAAAAGCCCGGCCGACTACGTGAACCCCTTTATCGGAACCTCGAACTACGGCACCACCCAGCCCGGCCCCGTCGTGCCGCAGGGAATGGTCAGCATGTCGCCGTTCAACACCATCCCCCGGCCGGGACACAAAGTGCACACCGACAGCTGGTGCTCGACCCCGTACGTGTGGGACAACAAATGGATGATCGGCTTCACCAACGTGAACCTCAGCGGCGTAGGGTGCCCGGATTTAGGTTCGCTTATCTTGATGCCGACCACCGGGAAACTGGAGGTGGATTTCCAGAAATACGCCTCGCCGATGACCGAACAGACCGCCAAAGCGGGGTACTATTCTGCCAAGATCGAAGCCTATAATGTGTTGGCCGAGATGACCACCACCACCCGTACCTCGCGGTCGCGGTACACCTTCCCGGCAGGCGAGTCGCACATCCTGTTCAACATCGGGCAGGGGCTGACCACCGAGTCAGGCGGCTATGCCAAGATCGTCTCCGACAGCGAGATCGAAGGTTTCAAGATCATGGGGGATTTTTGCTACGGCGTGCCGCAGTCGGTGATCCCGGTCTATTTTGTGGTTCGCACCAGCAAGCCTGCCGAAAGCGTCAACTACTGGAAAAAACAGCCCGACTTCTCGCACAGCGCGATCAAGGAGTGGAGCAGCACCAGCAATAAATACAAAGTCTACACCCGCTTCAAACAGCCCATCGCCGGGGACGACATCGGCGTGGCGTTCAACTACTCCACCGCCGACGGCGAAGCCATCGAGGTGGCCGTAGGGGTTTCGTATGTGAGCATCGAGAACGCCCGCGAGAACCTCGACAAGGAACAGCGGGGCAAGGATTTTGGGGCGATCTATGCGGATGCCGTGGCGGCGTGGAACAAAGTCCTCGGCGTGGTGGATCTCAACGGGGGCACCGAAGACCAGAAGACGCAGTTCTATACCGGCCTGTACCACAACTGGGTGCACCCGTTCGTGCTCCAGGACGTGAACGGCGACTACCCGGAGATGGAGAGCGGCCGCATCCGGCGCATGCCGGAGGGCACCGACCGGCTGACCATGTTCAGTGGCTGGGACGTCTACCGCCTTACGCCGTTCATGGGCTCGTTCTTCTTCCCGCAGCGGCAGAACGACATGGCCCTGAGCCTGATGCAAATGTATAAGGAGAGCGGCAACCTGCCGAAGTTCGAGATCGCGGCCAAAGAGTTCATGGTCATGGAGGGGGATGCGGCGCTGCCATACATGACCGCCTGCTGGTTCCTGGGCCTCACGAAAGGGATCGACACCGAAACGCTCTACCAGGCGATGCTCAAGAACGCCACCGCGCCGGCGGAAGAGAACCGCATCCGCGGCGACCAGTCGTTCTACACCGAGCACCACTACATTCCGCTGCGCCACAAATTCGACAACTCGGTTTCGCAAGCTTTGGAATACTACGTGGCCGACTGGAGCCTCGGCCAGATGGCCAAGGCGCTGGGCAAAACCGCCGACTACGACATGCTGAACGCCCGTGCGATGGGGTACCGCAAATACTTCGACAAGAACTATGGCCTGCTGCGACCGGTGCTGCCGGACGGGACGTTCATGCCGGGCTTCGACCCGCGCGAAGGCGAGAACTTCAAGCCGGTAAACGGTTTCCACGAGGGCAGCTCGTGGAACTACTCGTTCAGCATCCCGTACGACATTCCGGGCCTGATCAAGCTCTACGGGTCGCCGAAAAGGTTCGTCGATTCGCTGAGCGCCTGCTTCGACAACGGCTATTTCGACATGGGCAACGAACCGGACATGGGCTATCCGTACTACTTCAGTTACGTGAAAGGGTCGGAGTGGAAAACGCAATACTATGTGAACCAGTGCCTCGAACGCTACTACAGCAACACGCCGGGCGGCCTGCCGGGCAACGACGACGCGGGGACGATGAGCGCCTGGCAGAACCTCTCGATGATGGGCATCTACCCGCCTTGTCCCGCCAAAGCGGAATATGTCATCACCACCCCGACTTTCGACAAAGTCACGATCCAGCTCGACCCGAAGTATTACAAGCAATCCGAGCTGGTGATCGAGGCGGTGAACCGCACGCCGGAGAACATTTATATCGAAAAAATCGAGCTGGACGGTAAACCTTTCCGGGGTTACTTCATCTCACATAAGCAACTGACCGACGCCGGACGACTGACGATTTACTGCACGGACAAGCCGAAAAAATAAGGCTTTCGTGCGAACCGCAAGTTTCTCTGTCGGATTGCCCGCAGCCAGCGGTGGCAAAACCGAGCAGCGCGAGTGTTGCAGCCGTTAACTTCGCTTCGCTCGTTTTTGGCTTCGCCTTTCTCGGGCTTGCTCGCCAAAGTCCGCCAGCGGCCTCTGGCCTCGCCACGCCGCTCGATTCTCCTCGCCGCTCGGCCATAGGGTAGTTACAGCCTCACCGGAGTGCCCGCGGCACCTGGCAGCGTCGATTCACCCGGGATGGCTGCGGGCTGACCGCTGTCGCGGGAACTCTTTAGAAGTGCCTTTTTTGTTTCGGGCTGGACGCCTCCCATCAAAGCCCGGAGCCAGCGGTGCCGCTGGGCACTCCAGCCGGGCTGTAACTACCCTATGTTGCAGCCCTGCGCCGGGGGTGGCTCCGGGCTGGCGGCTCCGCCGCACTACATAAAATCGGCCCCGCGTTTGGTGCCGCGGGCACTCCGTCCGGGCAACGGCCGCATCAGGAAATAAACCGGTTCAAGTGAAAAACGAAAACCGCGGGGCCTATCTTCTTTCTAAGTGGAGGCTCTGGAAGGCCTTTGATCGGGAAAAAAGACATAACCCCACGGGTGCCTCCGGGCACTCCGTTAAAGCATTGTCCGGATCAGGACGTCAGACCGGCTCAAGTGGTAAGAAATTTTCCAGATTCCAGACACGGGATAAAAAGCACGTACAACTACACGACAACGACAAACATAACTCTCAACACCTCAATGAAAAAAATCCTTCTGACCGCCCTCCTCGGCCTGCTCGGTGCAGGCGCTATGGCCGGCGAAGCGGTGAAAGTGACCTACGCCGCACCCGGACAGGGAGGCCGCCCTGGCGGCCGTATGTCCGCGTTCCGCACCGTGCTGACCATCGACGGCGACCAGTGCCGCATCAGCCGCGAGATCGACACCGCCCTGATGCTCAAACAGAACCCCGAATGGGCCGCGCGCCTCAAAGAGATGCGTCCCCGCGGCGGCGAACAGCGGCGCGGCGTCAGCGAGACGCAGTATATCGACTACGGAACGCACAAATATTACAGCGTGGCCGAGATGCCGGACGGGACGGTCATCGCCACCGAGGAACCGTTCGTGCTGGATTCGGCGCTGACCATCGAGCCGAGCGACACGGTGATCTGCGGCTACAAATGCAAAGTGGCGACGACCGTCATCAAGTCGAACACCATCAAATACTGGTTCACAGACCAGGCTGGCGTGCAGGGCACGATCCAGCCCGCCGCCGACCTGCCCAAAGGGTTGGTGCTGATGACCTCGCGCAACGGGCGCATCGGCCTCAAGGCGCAGTCCATCGAAAAAATCAACGTTCCTAACGGGCCGATGATCCCGACCTTCACGACTCTGGTGGATGCGCCGATGTACCGCTACCGCATCAACAACGCGGGGGTCATCACCGTTCCGGTATTCGACAACGAGTATATCGGCATCACGACTGGCAACGCACCGGGGACGATCGACTCCCTGCGATCCGACACGGTTTACCGCCTCAGCGGCGGAACGGTGATCCTCCGGAAAGTCAAACTGCCGGAAACCTCCAAAGGCTGGGACATCTTCGCACAGGTGGTGCAGAAGGCCGACCAGGACGCCTACGACCGCATCGGGTCGGTATTCGTTATCCCGACGGGCAAGGAAAAGTCGTTCCTCGACGCGCTGGTGAACGGGCTGAACACGGTGCCCGCTTTCGAATCGCACAATGGCAAGCAATATCCGGGGATCATCGCCACCGACACCTACGACACGCCGGTGGAGCTGCTCCGCTTCGCCACGCCTTTCGGCGTGGGCGGCTATAACTCCCATCAGGTGCCGGGACAGGTATGGGCCGACTCGGTGATCTACCACCAGGATGTGACCCACCTGGCACCGCTGCTGGAGGGCGAAGTCTGGATCGGGGCCTACATCGGCAACTGGACCGAAAAGGCGCACAAACTCTCCCTGACCCTGAAATACCACCCCGGCGGCGGACAGAAAGGACAGCGGGCGGTTATACCCGTCTTCAACTCGCTGAACCTGATGGAACAGGGAGGCCAGGACTACCCGTCGTTCATGGGCGACGACTCGCTGCGGGTGACCGTCAACGTGCCTCAGAACCTGAAAGGCGCACAGCTGGTCTACCTGACCACCGGCCACGGCGGGTGGGGCGGCGGCGACGAATTCAACCAGAAAGAGAACACCGTTTACCTCGATGGCGAAAAGGTATTCAACTTCATCCCGTGGCGCGAGGACTGCGCCTCGTACCGCCGCCGCAACCCGGCTTCGGGCAACTTCAGCAACGGCCTCTCATCCAGCGACCTGAGCCGTTCGAACTGGTGTCCCGGCATGGTGACCAATCCGGTCTACATCCCGCTGGACGACCTGCCCAAAGGCGTGCATTCGATCGCCGTCACCATCCCGCAGGGCAAACCCGAAGGGTCGAGCTTCAGCTACTGGTGCCTGTCGGGCGCGATCGTGGGCGAACAGGTCGATAAACTGCCCGCCGGCGAAAAACCTATGGCAATGAGCGACGCCAAAGCCCACAAGGACAAGCATGCGAAGAAAGCAGGCAAGGCGCGCAAAAGCAAAAAACGCTGACGAACCGAACTTTATAAAGCCAACCGGCCGGTGTTCCTGCGTGCAGGAACACCGGCCGGTTTTTCATTGTAAAACTGCCAGAAATCGCGAATATTCATCATTTATATGTCACCAAATTGAATTTATTCGTAACTTTGCTGTCAGATTGAGGCGCAACGCACCCTTCGCGGAACGTCTCGAAACATACGGTAAGCGCTATGAAAAGAATTCTACCATTCGTAGGCACAGGCACATCCCATGTCATAATTACGGCTATGGCCTTGGCTTTAGGGTCGGTATTGTCGTCCTGCAACAAGGAGAACGGCCCGGGGGCGGGCGGCCTGACAGGAGGCGAATCGACCTTCAACGTCACTCTGAATGCGGGATCGTTCGCGGGAACCCCGGTAAACGGAGGCGAGATGGATCCGACGGACACCAAAGTCATTCCGGCCGCGGGCATGCACGAAGACGACATGGCCAACATCTGGGTTATCCAGTTCGATGCAGGCGGGGCCTGCGTCCGGAGCCGGTACTATGCGTCGTACAATCCGCAGAATTTCCCGGTGACGCTCTCCAACGGGACGGCGCAAACGGTGGCTTTCGTGGCCAACACGTTTGACGCCACGCTTTTCAAAGACTATGCGGGAACCTGGAGCGCATTCCGGGCACTGGCCAAAAACGCGGCCGAAGGAACCTTGCACACCGGTGCGGACGCAACCGACCGATACCTGCTTATTTCGGGGATCTACAAAGGCGACATCACGGCGGCGGGACTTCCGACAGCCGTGCAGATGAAACGGGCCGTGGCGAAAGCCAAATTCACATGGTCGCTGTCCCTGCCCAGCGGGGAGTCTTTCGCAGCCAAGAGCCTGCAACTCTGCAACGCCGCTTCTAAACAAGCCTATATGGAACCGTCGGATGCAATCTATCCGGCTGCGGGCGCCAACTTCGCGGCCTACACGGCGACCGCTAATCCGGCGGCGGGGACATACACCTGGTATCTGGCCGAGAATATGCGCGGGACGGGAACGGGAAGCACCTCTTTCGACAAAACGGAGCTGACGGCGCCGGCCGGGCAGGGCCCGTACTGCACCTATATCGACCTCCAGGGCGAATACACATTCAAGGACGGGAACAAAGCCACCCTAAGCTACAAGTTCTACTTAGGGGCAGATGTGGTCTCGGACTACAATATCCGCCGGAACAATATCTATGACATGACGGTGCGCATCACCGGGGCCAATGCGGCGGACACCCGCATCTCGATGACCTCGGCTTCCGGCGCATGGGGCGTCGACGCGGACAATCCGGGCAATGTCACCGGAGGCGTCACTTTCAACTAAAACGGTTCAGCGGCCTCGATCCGCAACCTCTCCGGCTTCTATTTTTCGGCCTCTGACGGTGACTGGACTGCGCCGCAGAACGATGCGCTGTGGCAAGACGGAGCGAAGACCCTCTTCGACCCCTGCCCGGCGGGGTGGCGGGTGCCGCGAAGCGGTGCGGGCAACCTGTGTCCGTGGCAGTCGTTTACCGCCGGCAACGGTTCATGGAACGATGGCGACGACCCATCTTCCGGGCGCCTTTGGAAAGCTCCCCAAGTCTATGGAAATACCGCCTGGTACAGCGCCAACGGCCTTCGGGCAGCCGCCAGCGGCATTACCGGGTATCGCCGGATAGGATATTACTGGAGCACCACCGTCAGCGGGCTTAGACCGTCGCGCCTGCGTATCGACGACGGCACCGTCGTGCCGAACAACTACACCGGTCTGCGGGGCGACGGCCAACCCGTTCGCTGCGTACGGGAGTGACGGGGATACGGAAGGGGGAGACGCAAAGCAGACCCACCCCGCCCGCGTCGCGGGTCGGAAAATAAGACTCTAATTGTTATTCCGCGCATCCACGCCCCACAACAGCTTGTTGCGAAGCGTCTTATAGAACGAGTTCCCCGCCGGGCGGATCACCCGCAGCATGTGCGGGGCTTTGGCCAGTTCGAACGCCGTGCCGTCCGCCACCAGACACTCCCGGTTGTCGATCGTAGCGATCGCACCCTCTCCATTCCGCGTCATCACCTTCAGCGTAACGACACTCGTATCCGGCACCACCAGCGGCCGGATATTGAGGTTGTGCGGCGCGATCGGCGACAGGATCAGGCACCGGCAGCCCGGAGCGAGGATCGCTCCGCCGACGCTCATCGAATAGGCCGTCGATCCGGTGGAGGTAGAAACGATCACCCCGTCCGCCCAATAGGTCGCCACATTCTCGCCGTCGATCCCGATCTCGACCGAAATCATAGCCGTACCATCCTTCTGTATGGTGAATTCATTGACCGCCAATCCCTTCACACCTCCGACTACCTGCAACAAAGTGCGTTCCTCGATGGTAAAACGGCCGTCCCGGAGCTCGTCCAGGGCCTTGCCGATGTCCTCCAGCGCCACGGCAGCCATAAATCCCAACCGGCCGGAGTTGATCCCCAGAATCGGGATATGGCTCTCACCCATTTTCCGCACGGTGCTCAGGAATGTGCCGTCGCCGCCGAAACTCAGCGCCAGGTCATACCCCGCCGGAGCTTCGGGATTGAGCGTAAAGTCCAGCCCGCGCCGCCGCAGCTCGTCGGTGATGATGGGCAGCGAGGAATTCTCTGGACGGGAGTAGAGGGCGATTTTCATAAAGCGGTGGTTCAAAAATTGCTATCTTTGCAGTTTCTTAATTGATCGTTCATTTTTGCATTTACCCGCTGCAAATTTGCGCCGGAGCCAGCGGAGCCAAAACAAGCGTAGCGCAGTTGCAGGCCTACGCCCGCCGCTTCGTAAGCATACGGTGGCTGTAAAAAACAAACGACCAAAAGCAAAAATAATCAAAATATGACCAAGTTAAGCGTAAACATCAATAAGATCGCCACCTTGCGCAACTCGCGGGGCGGCAATATGCCCGACCTGCTCGAAGCCGCGCGGAACATCGAACGATTCGGCGCGCAGGGAATCACCGTGCATCCCCGGCCCGACGAACGGCACATCCGGTACGCCGATGTGCGGGCGCTGAAACCCATACTCACCACCGAATTCAACATCGAAGGTTATCCCGGCGAGCGGTTCATCCAACTGGTGAACGAAGTGCGGCCCGCACAGGTCACGCTGGTGCCGGACGGCCCGGACGCGATCACCTCCAACGCCGGGTGGGACACCATCGCCAACCGGGACATGCTCCGGGACATTGTGGCTCAGTTCAAGGCCAGCGGAATACGCGTCTCCATCTTCGTGGACGCCGACCCGAAGATGGTCGAAGCGGCGGCAGCCACGGGAACCGACCGCGTGGAGCTCTATACCGAGGCTTATGCCACCGGCTATCCGGGGAACCGCGAAGCGGCCATCGCGCCGTTCGTGGCGGCAGCGAAAACTGCGAATGAGTGCGGCCTCGGCGTTAACGCCGGGCACGACCTCAGTCTCGAAAACCTCGAATACTTCGCGGCCAACATTCCGGGATTACTGGAGGTCTCCATCGGGCACGCCCTGATCTCCGAAGCCCTGTACCTGGGATTGGAAAACACCGTGCGGCTCTATTTGCAGAAACTCCAGAACGCGGCCAATGGGGGGAAATAACCGTGCGCTCGCCGATCCGCTGTTCCGCCGGATCGGCGCCATCGCCGACCGCACGGGCGTGCGGGCTTACGTGATCGGCGGTTTCGTGCGCGACTACTACCTGTTGCGTCCCTGCACCGACATCGACGTAGTGGTCGTGGGCGGCGGCACCGGCGGCGGGATCGCCGTGGCCGAGGAGCTGGGGCGCGAAGTGGGCAGCAAGGTAAACGTGTTCAAGAATTTCGGCACCGCCATGCTGCGCGTCGGGGAGTGGGAGGTGGAGTTCGTGGGAGCGCGCAAAGAGTCCTACCGTGCCGACTCGCGCAAGCCCATCGTCGAGGACGGAACGATGGAGGACGACCAGCGGCGACGTGATTTCACCATCAACGCCATGGCCTTCGGGTTGAACGCCGACAACTACGGCGAGTTGGTCGATCCGTTCGAAGGGATGGAGGACATGGAGGCGCAGCTGATCCGCACGCCGCTCGACCCCGACACCACTTTTTCGGACGACCCGCTCCGGATGGTGCGGGCCATTCGCTTCGCTACCCAGCTCGACTTCCGGATCGAGCCGGAAACTTTTGCGGCCATCCGGCGCAACCGGGAACGCATCAAGATCATTTCGCGGGAGCGGATCGCCACGGAGGTGGAAAAGGTCATGCGCTCGCCGCGGCCGTCGAAAGGGTGGCGGCTGTTCGACGAAAGCGGGCTGCTGGAACTCATTTTTCCGCAGCTTACCAAACTTAAAGGGGTCGATACCGTTCGCGGGCGGGCGCATAAGGACAACTTTCTCCATACCTTGAAGGTGCTGGACAATATCGTGCCGAATACGGACAACGTGTGGCTGCGGTGGGCGGCCCTGCTGCACGACATCGGCAAGCCGAGGACCAAGGCGTGGGACGACCGGGTTGGGTGGACATTCCACGGCCACGAGGTGGTCGGTTCGAAGATGATACCGGCCATTTTCCGCGAACAGAAGCTGCCGATGGACGAGCGGATGAAGTATGTCCAGAAGCTGGTTTTCCTGCACCTGCGGCCCATCATCCTCTCGGAGGACGAGGTGACCGACTCGGCGGTGCGGCGGCTGCTCTTCGAAGCCGGGGACGACGTGGAAGACCTGATGACCCTCTGCGAGGCGGACATCACCTCCGGCAACGACACCAAGGTGCGGCGCTACCTGGACAATTTCGCACTGGTGCGGCGCAAGATGAAGGAGATCGAGGAGAAAGACCATATCCGCAACTTCCAGCCGCCGATTACGGGGGAGATCATTATGGAGACTTACGGCATACCGCCTTGCCGGGCGGTGGGGGTTATCAAGGAGGGAATCAAGAATGCCATACTGGACGGCCGGATACCGAACCAGTACGAGGCGGCATACGCCCTGATGGAACAGTTGGCCGCGGCGGAAGGGCTGACTAAGATTCAGTAATCCGAACTGTTTATTTTCAGGGCGCAGCCTGTGGAGAGCCGGCAATTTATTGCGGGCCTCCGCGGGGGGAGGCTGCGGCCCGCACGGCTTACTGCGTTCGCCGTCTTCCATCAACGAGCATAGCGCCGATAATTGAATGTTCGGTTAAATATTACATATTGGAACAGCACGATTTCGACATACTCACCTCGGCGGAAGGCCGCGAATTGGTGGAACGCCATATGGACGGCGACCCGGCACGGTTGGCGCTCAAGCTGCGCAATCCGGCCGTGACCCAGCAGATCCGGGTGCTCCAGAAATGCCGTACCAAACTGCCCGCATACTATGCGGCGCGGTGCATCGTGCCGCAGGTCGCCTACGAACAGGCGAGCAGCGAGGCCACGGCGGCGGCGAGGACGGAGGGGATTATGGCATCCATTCCGCTCGGCGAGCGGCGATTGGCGGTGGATCTGACGTGCGGACTGGGGGTCGATTCGCTGGCACTGAGCCGGGTTTTCGACCGGGTGGAGACGGTGGAGATCGATCCGCTCCGGGCGGAGATCGCCCGGTGGAATTTCGGCCTGCTGGGGGCGGAAAATATCGAGGTCGTCAACCGTTCCGCGGAGGAATTTCTGGCCTCATGGCCCGAAGGTCAGGCCATCGACCTGGCATATGTCGATCCCTCGCGCAAGAAGACGGACGGCAAAAGGGTCTACTCGCTGGAGGACAGCTCGCCCAATATACTGGAACTGTTGCCCGCCCTGCGGAAGATCGCCCGGCGGATCGTGGTAAAGCTGTCGCCCCTGTTCGACGTGGCGGAAGTGTACCGGCTTTTCGGCGAGGACGCCTGTGTGGAGGTAATTTCGCTGGACGGGGAGTGCAAGGAGGTGCTGGCCAAGATCGGCTTTGCGGACGGGGAAAACGGTACGCCTTGCATGCGGGTGACGGCCATCCGGCGGGGCGAAGCGCGGCGCTACGATTTCGACCGGCCGGCTCTCGAACGAAGCGCCGGGCCTGTTGCTGCGGCGGGGGACGCCCGTTTTTTGCTGGTACCCGACGTGGCGTTCTACAAGACAAGGACGGTGGAGGCGTATGCCTCGGAATACTTGAAAGGCGCGCCGGGAAACCTGCGGCTGTGCGAGGAATACCTCTTTTCGGACGAGCTTCCGGAAGGGTTCACGGGCAAGACTTTCCGGATCACGTTCCGACACCCGTACCAGCCCAAAGAGATCGGGCGGATCCTCAAATCGCGGGGAATCCGGCGGGTGAACGTCCACCGGCGCAACTTCCCGTTCACCTCGGAACAGATCGGCCGGGCGCTGGGAGTCGACCTCGGCGGAAGCACCGACATTTTCTGCACGTTGGCGGACGGCGAGCCGACCGTCTTTTTTGTCGGCAGAATTGATTAACTTTGGAGATATCGTTCGGTTATTTTTTGGATAGCTATTTTCACCCGCAGCCAGCGGAGGTGAAAACGAGCATCGCGAGTTTTAACTGCGCTACGCTTGTTTTCCTCCTTGCCGCTCGGCCATCCAGGCAAGCCTGATGGCACTCACTGGCTGCGTCGGTTCAGCCCTCCGCCCGGGGTGGCTGCGGGCTGATCGCTGACGCGTGCTTTTTATTTTAAACCGAACCCTTAAAGCATAATAAATGGGAAATTTCAAGGAAGAGGTAGCGAAGATACGCGCCTTCGTTTTCGACGTCGACGGCGTGTTCACCGACGGACGGATACTTATTACCCCGGAGGGCGAGTTCCTGCGCGAATACAGCGTGCGGGACGGGCTGGCGGTAGTCCGGGCCGTGCGGAAAGGCTATCCGATCGGGGTCATCTCCGGCGGCAAAGGCGACCAGCTCCGCAAGCGGATGGAGGGACTCGGCATCGAGCACATCTATACCGGAAAGGATTCGAAGATTGAGTCGTTGCACCACTTCGCAGAACAATGCGGCGTGCCCTTGAATGAAATGGTCTATATGGGCGACGACTATCCCGACATCGAGCCGATGCGGGCCGTGCGGCTCGCCACGGCCCCGGCTGACGCGGCCGACGCGGTCAAGGGCGTGGTGCATTACGTTTCCGCCTTTCCGGGCGGAAGGGGATGCGTGCGCGACATAATCGAACAGGTCCTGCGCGCGCGGGGCGACTGGTTCGAATATTAATCCACACAACCTGAAACAAGACCACATGCGGCATTTATTAACCGTTTTAGCCGGACTCCTCTGCATCGGCGCCTCACAAGCGCAAAATATCATCCCGGAACCGCTGTCGGTCGTTCCCGGCCAGGGGGTGAACCGGATGGGCAGCAAGCCGGTAACCGGAGTAGACACTGTTGCCTTTCCCAATCCGGAAGCCTACCGGCTGGAGGTTACCCCGCGCGAAGTGCGGATCACCGGCGGCTCTCCGGCAGGCGTATTCTACGGGATGCAGACCCTCAGGCAACTCATCGACGCGAACGGCAACATTCCGTGCGTGACGGTCCGGGACGAGCCGCGGTACGCTTACCGGGGCCTGATGCTCGACCCGGCGCGGCATTTCCTGCCGGTCGAAGACATTGAGCGTTTTATCGACGCGATGGCGATGTACAAATTCAACGTGCTGCACCTGCACCTGACGGATGACCAGGGGTGGCGCGTCGAGATCAAGAAATACCCGCGGCTGACCGAGGCAGGCTCCGTCCGCGCCGAAACCGACGGGGACGGGACTCCGCACGGCGGATACTACACGCAGGACGAGCTGCGAAAGCTCGTGGCCTATGCGGCGGAACGGCATGTGGAGATCGTGCCGGAGTTCGATATTCCGGGGCATTCGGTGGCGGCGGTGGTCTCCTATCCGTGGCTGTCGTGCCGACGGATCGACACGCTCGCCGTGCGCACCACGCCGGGGGTTTCGCCCGACCTGCTTTGCGCCGGGAACGACTCCACGGTCGCTTTCATGAAGGACGTTTTGCAGGAAATCGCAGCCATATTCCCGTCCCCGCGGTTTCATATCGGAGGCGACGAAGCCCCGATGGAGCGCTGGGCGGAATGCCCGAAATGCCAGGCCCGCAAACAGGCACTGGGACTGGAAAACGAGCCGGAGCTGATGGGTTGGCTGCTCGGACAGGCGGCGGAAACGCTGACCGAAGCGGGCAAACGGCCGATGATCTGGTACGAGACCGACGTGCCGCGCTATCCGGCGAACGCGACGATGTACGCCTGGCGGATGGGGCTGACCCCCGCCGTCATCGACAGCGCGCAGATCCACGGCTGGCCCGTGGTACTCGCCTCCGGGGAGTACGCCTATTTCGACTACCCGCAGGCGGCGGACGAGCGCCCTTCCGACTGGATGCCGGTGCTGACGCTGCGCAAAGCCTACGAATTCGACCCGCAGGGCGACCCGGTGACAGGGGTAGAGGCGACGCTCTGGGGCGAATACATACCCACGATCGAGCGGGCTTTCTACATGACTTTCCCGCGGGCGCTGGCCCTGTCCGAGGCGGCTTGGAGCCAGACCCGGAACCGTTCCTGGGAACGTTTCAAGGCCAAACTGCCGGGACAGTTCCGGCTGCTCAAACAGGCAAACATCCCGTTCCGGCAGCCGTCGGACGCGGAACTCGACTGACCCGATGAAAAAATTTCTGGACGAAGTGGCCGCCTCCCTTTACGCGGAATACGGGGCCGGAATTTCGGATCTGCACATCATCTTTCCCGGCAAGCGGGCACGGCTCTTTTTCAACGAGGCGCTGCTGGGCATCACCGGCGGGCAGCCCATGTGGCAGCCCCGGTACCTCTCCATGGACGACCTGATCCGCAGCCTCTCGCCGCTGGAGGCGGGCGACCACCTGCGACTGGTGGCCGAATTGTATAAGATATACAACGAATACCACCCGGAACCTTTCGACCGCTTCTTCCGCTGGGGCGAGATGCTCCTCTCGGACTTCGACACCATCGACAAATACCTGATCGACGCCGCGTCGCTGTACGCCAACGTCAGCGACCTGCGCGACATCGAAGCGCGGTTCGGGGGACTATTCGCCGGAAACGACGAGCCGATGGAGCTGGTGCGGGGATTCTGGCAGAGCCTGAACCGGAAAGGGGTGCAATCCGTCGAGCAACAGCAGTTCCTGAAGATATGGCGGTCGCTGTTCGACATTTACACGCAATACAAAGCCCGCCTGCGTTCGCTGGGGATCGGCTACGGCGGGATGATCTACCGCGACATCGCCGAAAGCCTCGACCCGGACGAAACGGACGAGCGGTTCGAAGGCAAGACCTTCTGCTTCGTGGGGTTCAACGCCCTGAACGAATGCGAAAAGCGGCTATTCGGCTACCTGCGCGACTGCAGCGGCGGACGGTTCTACTGGGATTACGACAACTACTTTTTCAAATCCGACGACCAGGAGGCCGGGCGGTTCATCCGGCGCAACGTTGCACGGTTCGGCGACGACGATCCCTCGTTCGCACGGGACAATTTCGTGCGACCCAAGCGGGTCGAGGTGATCTCCACGCCGTCCGACATTTTGCAATGCAAGGCCCTCTGCCGGGAGTTGGAACGGATTTACGAACAACAAGGGTTTCTCGACAAAGAGACGGCCATCGTGCTGACCGACGAGAACCTGCTCCTGCCCGTGCTCCACTCCATTCCGCCCGTGGCCGAACACCTCAACATCACGATGGGCTACCCTTTGGCCAACACAGTACCATATATCCTGTTGGAGCGGCTGTTGATGCTCCAGAACCACGCGCGCGACGGACAGTTCGCGCACGCCGACGTGCTGGGCATACTGGCCCACCCGTATGTGATCGAACAGGCGGCCGGAGCCGCCAAGGCGGTGACGGAGCGGATCCATACGTGGCAGACGGTGTGGGTACCCCCTGACTTTTTCGGCGACAACGACCTTTTGCGGCGTATTTTCCGGCCCGTAACGGAGGTCGGGGAGATGCAGGGGTATATCGAAGAGATACTTTCGGGACTGGGCGCCGTGGCTTCCGACACCGGCGAGGCGCGGGAACGGAAAGAGTTTATTTTCACCATTCTCGACCATGTGATCCGGCTGGGCAACACGGTTCACGAGTGCGGCATCGAGCCGCCCCTGGGAATTTATATTTCGCTCCTGAGGCAGACGCTGGTCAAGAGCCGGGTGCCCTACGAAGGGGAGCCCCTCAGCGGGTTGCAGGTCATGGGGATCCTGGAGACCCGCAACCTCGACTTCGACAACGTTATCCTGCTTTCGCTCACGGACGACACCTTTCCGGGGAACCGCGAAGGCAGCTCGTACGTGCCGTTCAACCTGCGGCAGGCATTCGGGCTGCCGACGCCGCAGGACCACGAGGCCATGTACGCCTACTACTTCTACCGGCTCACCGCCCGGTGCCGCCGTCTGACGATGATGTACAGCTCGGCGGCCGACGACAAACGCACGGGCGAGCAGAGCCGCTATATCTACCAGTTGGAATACGAGTCGCCGCACACGGTGGAACGGGCCAACGTCAACCTGCGGATCGACTACCGCCCCGTGGAACCGATCCGCGTGGAGAAATCGCCAGAGATACTGGAACGGCTCCGGAAGACGGAGTTTTACCCGTCGAAACTGAACCGCTACATCGACTGCCCGGTGAAATTCTATTTCGCCGACATCGAACGGCTCCAAACGCCGGAACAGATCGAGCAGGAGGTCACCCATCTGGACGTGGGAAATACGCTGCACCGGGCGATGGAGCTGCTCTGCACGCCGCTCGCCGGACGACCCGATGCGGCCCGGCACCTTGCGGCTTTCACCGCTTCGGACATGCTGGTGGCAACCGAGCAGGCGATGGCCGACGTGATGGGGGCACGGGGACAGAATATCGAGCTCAGCGGCCGGATGCAGATGCACCGGGACATCGTGATGCGCTACCTCAAGAATATCCTCCGGTTCGACTCGCGGGAAGGAGCGGAACCTTTCGTGATACAGGGGCTGGAACGCACCGTCAAACACCTGTTCGACATGGGCGACCGGTCTGTGACACTGGCCGGGGTGGCCGACCGGGTAGACCTGCTCCACGACGGAACCCTGCGGATCGTCGATTACAAGAGCGGCGGGGACACCCCGGAATTCGCCTCGGTGGAGAGCCTCTTCACGAACGAAGGGGTCACCCGCGACGGCGAGCTGCGCTACGAGCCGCACAACGGGGCGGTGTTGCAGACGCTGCTTTATGCTTTGGTATTCGGAGCCGTCGAACATGCGGAGGTTACCCCGGCGCTTTATGTGGCCCGCAAGATGGGTGCGGACGATTTTTCGCCCTATCCGGTCTGCAAGGCGGACGGTATGGCGCCGGTGGAACGCCTGCGGCCCGAACACGCAGCGATCCTGACCCAAGGGCTGGAACAGCTTTTCAGCCTGATGTTCGACCCGTCAGTGCCGTTCGCGCAGACCGACTACGAACAGAAGTGCGCGGTCTGCGATTTCCGGACGATCTGCCGCCGGTAAATGTCCTCTATTCGAAAAAAGCCCGGCCCGGTTCCTCTCCGATGAAGAGGAAACCGGGCCGGGCACATTCAACGCCGCTGCGCATCAGGAGCGCAGCCGAAGGCTACGCGGTGATCTCGATGCTGTCGCCACTGTAGACATTCACGCCCAGATGCTGGGTGATGTACTTGATGGCCAGCTGAGCTTTCACCGAGTTGCCGGCGTCGTCGAGCGGCGGGGCGAAGGCGGCGATTCCAAACCCACCGGGCAGAACGCCCATAACACCGCCTCCGACACCCGTCTTAGCGGGTATGCCACTGGTATACATCCAGTCGCCGGTATGTTCATAGAAACCGACCGCGGCGATCAGCGCCACGATCTTGGGGGCCAGCGCCTTGTCGAACACCTGCTTTTGGGTCACAGGGTTCAACCCCTGATTGGCAATGGTGCAGCCCGCGATGGCCAGCTGTTTGGCCGTCACGCCCATCGAACACTGGCGCGTGTAGAGATCCAGCGCCATGTCCGGATCGTCATAGATACGATTGTAATTCTTCAGCAGCCACGCGATCGACTTGTTGTTGAAATTGGTGGCCGTTTCCGATTTGTAAAGCTCGTCCTGCAAAACCAGCGGCGAACCGCACAGGTCGGTCATATTCTCCGCGATCGCCTGCCACTTGGCGTCCGAATCGCCCACCGGATTCACCATGCTGCAAGCGGTGATGGCGCCCGAATTGACCAGCGGCGTACTCGGATGGTCTTTTTCCAACAGGATCGCCATGATCGAGTTGAAAGGAAGCCCCGTTGCGTCCGCGCCGATCTTTTCGAGCAACTTCTCCGGCCCCGACTGGCGCAACACCAGCACGGCGGTATGCACTTTGGAGATCGACTCGATCCCGAACACATACTCCGTATCCCCGACCTCGATCACCTCGCCATTGGGCAGGCTGACCGCAATCCCGAACAGGTCGGAAGGCACGTTGGCCAGATAGGGGATATAATTGGCGTTGGCACCGCCTTTGGCGCTCTTTACCTGCTCGTAAGCCTCGTTAACCAAGGATTTGAGCTCAGCGACAGAAATGTTTTTTTTCATAATATACCTTGAGCTTTCTTTTAAAGGGGAAACGCGCTCCCGGCGACAGGCAGGCCGGGAGCTCCTCTCCCCTGTGTTACATTTCTTTGTCGACCTTCGCCGTGACAGCTTTCGCTTTGGCCTTGACCCCGACTTCAGCCGCTTTGGCGCTCACCTTCCCGGCGGCCGACGATACGGCCGAAGCCGCGGAAGCCACACCGTTATTCACCTTCTCCTTAACCGTCTCTTTCATCTCGCCGGCCTTCTCCTTGGCCTGCGCCGCTTTTTCCTTGACCGTCTCCTTCATCTGCTCGGCCTTGTCCTTGACACTCTCTTTAACCTGCGCTGCTTTCTCCTTGAGCGACGTTTTCGTTTCGTCCGCTTTCTCACGGGCATGTTCCGCCTTCTCCTTCATGCTCTCCTTGATGTGATCCGCCTCCAGGGAAGCCGCGTCTTTGGTATTCCCGGCCGCTCTTTTCATGGAATGGCCGGCATCCTTCATGTTCATTTTCGCTTCGGCCAAAGCTTCTTTGGCCTCTTCGTGCTTGATAGTCGATTTCATAATTGGATAGTTTTTTAGAATAATTATTGATCTTGTTTGATGACCGGAGGGTTGTTCACCGAGTCCGAGGTCGGATTGACGACCGGGTTCGCCACCGGAGGCACAGCCTGGGCAGCCGAAGCTACCGGAGCGGTTTCCCAATGGAACGGTTCGATATTCGCGTTCGGATCTTTCCAGCTCGGTTTACGCAGGGCGTAGATAATGAACGGAGTGGCCACTACGATCACCGCACCGATGATCAGCACGCCGAACCACATACCGTTGGTTATGCCCGATATCGAACCCGGTTTGACAAAGCTCAGGATGAAAGCCAGCAGAGAGCCGCAGAATCCGAGACCGCCGACGAACCACAGCAGGCCGTTGCCGCCCTTGCCGATCCGGAACGGACGCTGCTCTTTCGGCATCTTGTAACGCAGCATGATAGCCGAAGCGAACATCAGCATATACATGATCAGATATAGGAGCACCGTCAGCTGCGAAAGTATCTGGTAGAAAGACTGCACCGAAGGCATCACCACGAAGAGCAGCCCCAAGAGGGTGACCACGCCGCCCTGCACGTAAAGGATGTTCTTCTGCACGCCCAGCTTATTGGTCTTCTGGAAGAACGGGGGCAGGTAGCCCGAACGCCCTACCGTGAAGATACCTTTCGACGGGCCGGCTACCCAGGTCAGCACCCCGGCCAGCACCCCGAAGGCCAGTGCGATGGCGATCACCGGAGTAGCCCATGTCAGGTGCAGGTAACGGAGGTAGTTGTCGAAACCGACCAGCAGCGACTGCGTCAGGTTGATGTCCCTGGCCGGAATGACCAAACCCAGCGCGAAAGTGCCCAGCACGAAGATCAGCACCGTGATCAGCGCGCCGATAAAGATCGCTTTCGGATAGTTTCTACCTGGGTCTTTCACGTCCATCACGTGCACGCCCATCATCTCCATCCCCGCATAGAAAAGGAAGATACTGGAGGCCAGCACCAGGTTGTCGAATTTCGAGAGGTCGGGGAAGAAGCTCTGGCTCATATCCATCTCGTTGTGGCCCCCGGTCGAGAGATAGATGATCCCGAAAATAATCAGCAGGGCAGCCGGAATGATAGTCCCGACCATGGCCCCGATTTTGGAGACCTTGCCGACCCAGCTCAAACCCTTGAGCGAGATGAAAGTGGCGATCCAGTAGATGGCCAGCACCACGATCAGCGTGTAGAGCTTATTGGATGCCAGGCCCATATCGTGCACTTCGTTCATGCCGATGAATGCGATGGCCACGGCCCCGAAGGTCAGCACCGTCGGGTACCAGATCGTGCTTTCGACCCATTGCAGGAAAATCGCCAGGAAACCCGTACGCGTGCCCATAGCTTCGCCGACCCAGCGGAACACCCCGCCCTGCTTGCTGGAGAACATGGCCGCCAGCTCGGCAGCCACCAGCGCCGTCGGGATCAGGAACACGATGGCCGCGAACAGATAGTAGAATGCGGAGCTGAGCCCGTAGGTAGCTTCCGCCGGAAGACCACGCAGACTCACAACGGCCGCCACGTTCATGATTGCCAGCGTCATGACGCTGAGCTTGAACGCTGTGGATTTGGTTGAATTTGCCATTGCTGATAATTTTTTGGTTATGAATAATTACTTGAGTATTTGCGAGCGTACAATAAACACGGTTTTGAACCGTTCAACGGGATTTCTGCAAAACGCGTGCAATTTTTGCACGGCCCACTTTTTTATTCGGTATATTCAAATACAAACACCTATATTGCAACTAATTACGATATTTTTACTTTTCCGGACTTTATTTTCGATCGACAAGTACCGTATTCTTTCGACCCCTGTCCGGCGGGCTGGCGGGTGCCGCGAAGCGGCGACGGGGAGCTGAGTCCGTGGCACGCTTTTTCGACGGAAAACAGTCTCTGGAACGGAGAGCCGATCCATGCTTCCGGGGGCAGGAGTTATAACCGGATCGTTGTGAACGGGCCGAATCCGGCCTGGTATCCGGCTTCCGGTTTTCGCGAGGTAACTTCCCTGCTGGCTCACGGCGGCGCATTCACTCACAACTGGCCCAGTACGGCGACCTTCCAGTTCCATGCCAACGCTTCGGCTGTTTTTCCCGAATATCCTTACGAAGGCCGCAGCCGCAGCTATTCCGTCCGCTGCGTACGGGAGTGACGGGGATACGGAAGGGGGAGACGCAAAAACCGGCCGGCACGACCCGTTTTTAGAACCGGTTATAAAAAAAGACGGCCCCTTTCTGCCGAAAGAGACCGCAAAAGATCGTTGACCGACCCGGAACTTAATCCGCCAGGATCAGCGTATAGTTCAGGTTCGACTGCGCCCTTTGCAGGCCCGAACCCAGCAGCACCACGCTGTCCCCCAGGTAGAGGAGGTTGGTCGTGTCCGGCTGCATGCCCGACCCGATCAGCTGGTAATACACCGCCGACGAATTGCCGGGAATGCCCTCGACTGCCGTCCACTGGCCCTCCGAATCGAACGTGGCGTCCTTGCCGTTTTCCGCCTCCAGGTAGGTCATCGACAGGGCGAAATCGCCGCCCATCGTATCCTCCGCCGGGTTCGTCAGCGTGAGGTCGTAAACGATGCCGGGGCCGTCGGCCGCCGGCAACGTTCCCACATAGCGGCGCGATACCGTATCCGACGCGGAATCCGCCTTCATCCCTTTGTTACCGCCGCAGGCCACCATACCGAGAGCCAACACGGCCGCGCAAACCGAATTGAATAAAACCTTTTTCATACCTCTTAAATAGTTTAAGTAAAACAATGAAAATTGTGAAATTACAAAAAACACGCCAAAGAGCGCAAACCGAAAAATTCATATCTTTGTCAGTCACAATACACGCAGAGAACCGCATTACATGGAAATCACCATCCTCGGCATAGAATCCTCGTGCGACGACACCTCCGCCGCCGTCATACGCGACGGCGTGCTGCTGTCGAACGTCATCGCCTCGCAAGCCGTCCACGCCGAATACGGCGGCGTCATTCCCGAACTCGCATCGCGGGCCCACGGGCAGAATATCGTCCCGGTCGTCGACCTGGCCCTGAAAAAGGCGGGCGTCTCACCGGCCGAAGTGGACGGCATCGCCGTGACCCGCGGGCCGGGACTGCTGGGATCGCTGCTGGTCGGGGTATCGTTCGCCAAAGGGTTCTCGATCGCGCTGGACACCCCGATGATGGAGGTAAACCACCTGCAAGGGCACATACTGGCCCACTTCGTGACCTTGTCCGACAATCCCGACGCGCCGAAGCCGAAATTCCCGTTCCTCTGCCTGCTGGTATCGGGCGGCAACTCGCAGATCGTGCTGGTGCGCGACTACCTGGACATGGAGATCATCGGCAGCACCATCGACGACGCCGCGGGCGAAGCCTTCGACAAGTGCGCCAAGATCATGGGGCTGCCCTACCCCGGCGGCCCGCTGATCGACAAACTCGCCAAAGAGGGAGACCCGAAAGCGTTCAAGTTCGCCAAACCGTCGGTCGGCGGCTTCGATTACAGTTTCAGCGGGCTGAAAACCTCGTTCCTCTACTTCCTGCGCGACCACGTGGCCGACGACCCCGATTTTATCGAACACCACAAAGCCGACCTCTGCGCGTCGTTGCAGGCTACCATCGTGGACATATTGATGAACAAACTCATCAAAGCGGCCAAGCAATACGACATTACCGAGATCGCCGTAGCAGGGGGCGTTTCGGCCAATTCGGGTTTACGGGAGGCTATCCTCGCAGCGGGAGAGAAGTACGGATGGGCGACCTACATACCGCAATTCGCACTGACGACCGACAATGCCGCCATGATCGCCATCACGGGATATTACAAATACCTGCGCGAAGAGTTCGCCCGGTTGGATATGGCCCCGGCGGCGCGGGCGGCCGACTTATAATCACCCTGTTTTTTACTTCTCCGGCTTCTATTTCGGGGTCGGCGACCGGAGCGATTGGACTTCGCCCCAGAACGCCTCTTTATGGCAAGACGGGATAAAGACCCTCTTCGACCCCTGCCCGGCGGGATGGCGGGTGCCGCTGAGCGGCGACGAAGCGAGCGGACGCAGCCTGTGGCGGTCGTTCACAATAGCCAACGCTATCCGCAACGACCCTTATCCCGGCAACGAAGCTGGTTTTTACTGGATTTCGCCCCAATGCCACGGTGGTGCGGCCTGGTATCCGCCCACAGGCTGGCGCGGAAAGCTGACAATCAACAGTACGGGCACGTCGGCCCACTATCTTGCGGCCTCTCCGCGCGGAAGTGCCGGCTATGCTTTGTATTTCAACCAATCCGACGTGCTCCCGTTTTACTCGATCACCCGCGCCTCCGGTCACTCCGTTCGCTGTGTACGGGAGTGACGGGGATACGGAAGGGGGAGACGCAAAGCGATTCCGGACACACGCATAAAAACAGTGAGCCGTGCGGGCCTCTCGCCGCGGAGGCTCGCAACTGCGTTGCAAACACTCCGCAGGCTCCGGCCCATTTACAATATAAACGGGCGCAGCGAACATTCGTGTTCGCTGCGCCCGTTATCGATCCCGTAAAAGTTATTTCGCCAGTTTACACCGGTACGAAGCCCGGTACTTGCCTTTGGTGAAGGCCAGCAATTTCGATTTGATCAGGTTCTTGCGCAAAGGAGCCACCCGGTCGGTGAAGACGACCCCGTCGGTATGGTCGTACTCGTGCTGGATCACCCGCGCCGGATAACCGTCGAACTCCTCATCCCGCTCGTTCAGGTTCTCGTCCAGGTAGCGTATCCTGATCTTCGAAGGCCGCACCACATCTTCATTCAGCCCCGGCAGGCTCAGGCACCCTTCGCCCATTTTCACTTCCGCGCCGCCGCGCTCATAGATCTCGGCATTGATGAAGACCTGTTTGAGCGGCATCCCCTTGGGCACTTCGTCCGCCACCGGCGTCAGGTCGATGCAGAAAAGGCGGATCGGTAGCCCCACCTGCGGCGCCGCCAGCCCCACGCCGTCGGCCTCGACCATCGTTTCGAACATATCGGCGATCAGCTCTTTCAAATTCGGATAGTTCGCCGCGTCGATATCCTTGGCCACCTCCCGCAGCACCGGCGAACCGTAAATGTAAATCGGTAGTATCATAATCTATGTCTGTTAAGTCGGTACGGTTAATTTCAGGCGCCCTCAGCAATTCCGTCAATTCCGCCCATACGTAATTTTCTTTCGTGCCTTTTAGCGGGCGGGAATGCGTGTGTACTCCCACCCAATAGGAAGCTACTCCATCTTGCGGTCCTGAACCTGCACGAAAACCTACGGTTATATGCTATTCGGGCCGGGCGCCCGGGGGCGGCCGCATCGAGCATCGCGAGAGTTGCGGGCCTCCCGTGGGGAGGCGTCCGGCCCGCACGGCTCGCTCCGCTCGCCGACTAATATCAACGTAGTAACTTGCATAATTAACCGTACGTTTATTTATAAACCGCAGCCTGTGGAGGGTTCACAACAGTTAACTTCGCTTCGCTACTCGGTTCCTCATTGCCGTTCGGCCATGGGGTAGTTACGGCCCGGACGGAGTGCCCGCGGCACCGGGCAGCGTCGGTTGCGGGCCTCCGCCGGAGGAGGCTGCGGCCCGTCCGTTGGCACGGAAACCAACCCTACGGTAATTTACGGCGCCCGCGGCAGATTTGTAATTTTAGTTTACGCTGAAATCGCCTCTCTGCCTTTCGGGCGGACGGCCCCCCTTCCGCAAACCGGAGAAAATCGCGTTCCCGCGCGAGAGGACAAGCGCTGCGATTTATCGCTTAATTATCAGCCCCACCTACTTTACCGCCCCCGCGGACTCCATATAGGATTGCAGGATAATCACCGCGCTGACCTTGTCCACCAGCCCCTTGTTCGTGCGCCGTTCCATCTTCCTCACCCCCCCCTCGATAATCGCCCGGTGGGCCAGCACCGATGTGAAACGCTCGTCGTGGTATACCACCGGAATATCCGGCAACACCTTGCGCAGCCGGTTCACGAACGGCGTGATGTATTGCTGCGACTCCGACGGCTCGCCGTTCATCTGCCTCGGCTGCCCCACCACGAAAAGTTCCACCTCGTTCTGCGCCGCATACCGCTGCAAATACTCCACCGCCTCGTGCGCCGGCACCGTGTCCAGCCCCGTGGCAATAATCTGCAGCGGGTCGGTCACCGCCAGCCCGACGCGCTTGCGCCCATAGTCTATTGCAACGATCCTGCCCATATTTCGGTCACAAAAGTAACGAAATAAAACGACCTTTTCGTACCTTTGAGACTCTGACACCAAATTCCGAACATGAAACAGACACTCGCTACACTGGCTGCGCTCGCGGCTGTCGGCGCCTGCTCGGCCGCACAGAAGGGGCAGCCCAACGTCATCCTGATCATGACCGACCAGCACCGGTTCGATTACCTCGGCACCGTCGATCCCGACATCGTCACTCCGAACCTCGACGCGCTGGCCGCCGACGGCGTGCAGTTCACCAACGGCTACACCTCCGCGCCCAGCAGCACGCCCGCCCGCGCCGCATTGCTCACCGGGCAGTCGCCGTGGCACCATGGGCTGATCGGCTACACCCCGTTCATCGCCCCCGAATATCCCAACGAATTGCCCCGGCTGATGACCGATGCGGGGTATTACAGCTACGGCATCGGCAAGATGCACTGGCATCCGCAGCGCTCCCTGCGGGGTTTCGCGGCGACCGAGCTGGATGAATCGGGACGCGTGGAGGATCCGGGCTTCGTCAGCGACTACCGCCAGTGGTTCGCACGCGTGGCGCCGGGACTGAACCCCGACTCCAGCCATATGGGCTGGAACGGCCATGCGGCGGGTGTTTATCCGCTGGCCGACACCCTCCACCCGACCTGGTGGACCGGAGAACGGGCCGTTCGGTTTATCGAGAATTACGACAAAGAGCAGCCGCTTTTCCTGAAAGTCTCCTTCGCACGACCCCACAGCCCGTACGACCCGCCCAAACGGTTCCTCGACCTGTACGAAGGGGTGGAACTGCCCGCCCCGGAGACCGGAGACTGGGACTCCTCTTTCTCGGCCAACTTCACCCATGACCCGAAAAAAAATCCCGACGCGCCATACGGCGACTTCGGGGCGGCCTATGCGCAGGAGTCGCGCAAACACTATGCGGCCAACGTCTCTTTCATTGACGAGGAGATCGGCCGGGTCATCGCGGCGCTCAAAGAGAAGGGGTTGTACGATAACTCGATCATCATCTTCGTGGCCGACCACGGCGACATGCTCGGCGACCACTACCACTGGCGCAAGACTTACGCTTACGAAGGGTCGGCCCATGTGCCGTTCATCGTGCGCTATCCCTCATCCATGAAGGCCAAAGTCAAACGCGGCACGACCCGCGACGAACTGGTCGAGATCCGCGACATCCTGCCCACCTTCCTTGACGCGGCGGGTGCACCGGTACCGGATAATGTGGACGGCTCCTCGATCCTCGACATCATCCGCAACCCGAAAAAAGCCGGCTGGCGGGAGATGCTTGACATCGAACACTTCGCCTGCTACGGCCCGAACAGCGGCTACGTGGCCCTCACGGACGGAAGATACAAGTATATCTGGTTTTATAGCAAAGGGCGGGAACAGCTGTTCGACCTCCGGGCCGACCCCTATGAGAACCGCGATCTGCACGCGCAGGCGGAACAGGCCGGCCGTATGGACTTTTTCCGCAAACGGATGGCGGAGCACCTCCGGGAACGGGGCGACAACTGGGTGTCGCCGGACGGCAAGCTGCTGATTAACAAAAATGTACCGGTCCATACCCCCAATTTTCCCCAAGCAGAGGAGAAATAATCAAAAAAGGGAGGGTTCTAACCCTCCCTTTTTTCAAAGTTGCCGAAAAGAATTATTTCTTTTCTTTTTGAGACAGTGCACTGCCCGCCACTTTTTTGGACGCTGTACCGGAATGTCCGTCGCGTAAAACTTTAGACGCAACTTTTGCCACCTTCGGGCTTGTCGCTTTCTTTGCCATATTTAACACCTCCTTTCCAATACCGATCGAATATCATAAACTATTCCATTTCTGCATTTTTCCGTTATAGATGAAAAATGATATATAATGCCGTTTTCAGACGCCCCGTCAATTACCCCGGATAACACAAATCGGGATATTAACCTGATTAATGAATATTTTTCTTAATTTCGCCAATCAACATCGCCACAATATGACACAGGAAGAACTATTCAAAAAACTGATCGCACACAGCAAGGAGTACGGGTTCATCTTCCCCTCCAGCGAGATATACGACGGGCTTTCGGCCGTTTACGACTACGGCCAGCTGGGCGTCGAGCTCAAGAACAACATCAAGCGCTACTGGTGGGACGCGATGACCAAGCTGCACGACAATATCGTGGGTATCGACGCGGCCATCTTCATGCACCCGAAAACGTGGGAGGCGTCGGGGCACGTGGGGGCGTTCAACGACCCGCTGATCGACAACAAGGACAGCAAAAAGCGCTACCGCGCCGACGTGCTGATCGAGGACTGGATCGCCAAGCAGGACGAGAAGATCGAAAAGGAGGTGGCCAAGGCCGCCAAGCGGTTCGGGGAGTCGTTCGACCGGGAGCAGTTCGTCACCACCAACGCCCGCGTGCTGGAGCTCAAGGCCAAACGCGATGCGGCGCACGAAAAGATGACCGAGGTGCTGAATGCCAATGACCTGCCCGGCGTGAAGGCTCTGATCGAGGAGCTGGAGATCGTCTGCCCGATCAGCGGAACCAAGAACTGGACTGACGTGCGGCAGTTCAACCTGATGTTCCAGACGCAGATGGGCTCCACGGCGGACGGGGCGAGCGTCGTTTACCTGCGGCCGGAGACGGCTCAGGGTATCTTCGTCAACTTCCTCAACGTGCAGAAGACGGGACGCATGAAGATCCCGTTCGGGATCGCCCAGATCGGAAAAGCGTTCCGCAACGAGATCGTGGCGCGGCAGTTCATCTTCCGCATGCGCGAGTTCGAACAGATGGAGATGCAATTCTTCGTCAAACCGGGAACCGAGATGCAGTGGTTCGAGCACTGGCGGCAGTTCCGCATGAGCTGGCACCGCGCCTTAGGGTTCGGGGACGAGCACTACCGGTTCCACGACCACGAAAAACTGGCCCACTATGCCAATGCCGCTACGGACGTGGAATATGAGTTCCCGTTCGGTTTTAAAGAGGTAGAGGGGATACATTCCCGCACCGATTTCGACCTGTCGCAGCACGCGAAGTTCTCCGGCAAAAAGATCCAGTATTTCGATACGGAGAGCGGAGAGAGCTATGTGCCATACGTAGTCGAAACCTCTATCGGGGTGGATCGCATGTTCCTGCAGGTATTCTCTGCGGCCTACACCGAGGAGACGCTGGAGGGGGGGGATTCCCGCATCGTAATGCGCTTCCCGGCGGCGCTGGCGCCGGTCAAGGTGGCGGTGCTGCCTCTAGTGAAGAAAGACGGGCTGCCGGAAGTGGCGCGGGGAATTGTCGAGGCTTTGAAATTCGACCACTATGTGCAGTACGACGAGAAAGACAGCATCGGGAAACGGTACCGCAGGCAGGATGCCATCGGAACGCCGCTGTGCGTAACGGTGGACCACCAGTCGGTCGAGGATGGGACGGTGACGATCCGCCACCGCGATTCCATGCAACAGGAGCGGGTAGCCATTAAAGACCTGCCCGGAATTGTCCACGATCTGGTCAGCCTCAAAGGACTGTTCGCCAAGCTCGTCCGATAATTCTTTCAGGCTGAAATACAAAAGCTTTCACCCTGAAAGCATATTAAATAAAGCCCCGGATTTACTTGAAAATCCGGGGCTTTAATATTACATTCGTCAGACAGAACCAAACACCTCTTTGCGTTATGTCAACCAAATCCACCCTGCTGGCCGCAACGCTCCTCTGCGGCTCATTGGGCGCATCGGCCCAGAAGCAATACGACATCGAAACGGAAACCAAATGGGTCAATGGAACCAACCTGGAAATCAGCGCCGTAAAGCATACCGTGGGAAGCTATACGGTCATGCTGCGGTTCACCGAGCGGGAGAATACCCGCCAGCCGCCGACCTTCAAGACCGTGATGCGCGGCAGCAACCAGAAATTGCTGACCGTCATGCCCATTAACGCCGAGCAGCCGGTCAGGTGCAGGTACAGTTACACCTATGTCCGGGGCTACCGCAGTCCGAAGCTCGACAGCGCGTTCGTCTACCGGCTGCCTTACAGCGTTTCGCACGATCCGGTCGCAGCCACCGAACTGTTTAACCTCACGGAACGCTACTTCGAAGGTAAACCGGTGCGGGGATGGAAATCGTGGCAATTCAACCTCAGCGAGGGAGATACCGTATTCGCCATGCGGAAAGGGCTGGTGGTGAACGTCCACGACGGCGAAGAGGCAGCGCAGGCAGGACTGCAATCGACCTACCGTTCCAAAGAGAACACGGTTCTGGTCGAGCAGCCGGACGGCACGTTGTGCGAATACTCCGTGCTGGACAAGGGCAGCATCACCGTCAGGGAGGGGGATATGGTCTATCCCGGCACTCCGCTGGGTAAGGCGGGGGCGTACTATGAAGGCGGCGAACGGCAGGTACGGGCTAAAATCTATTTTCCGGACGAGAACCGGAACTACCGGGAGGGCGATCCGCACAACGGGTCGCAATTCGAATGGGTCTATTATAATCCCTGGTTCGCCACTTCGGAAGGGAATACCCAGCTGACGAACCGGAAAACATACAAAGCGGTCGAGTCGCCGGAACTGGTACAGAAAGAGATGACCAAAAAAGAGATCAAGCAATACGCCGCGAAATAAACAAAAGGGAGGGGCTTTTCGTCCCTCCCTTTCTGAATGCACCGCCAGGATTAGTCCCTGATCGAAAGAATCGGGTTGGCCCGCGTCGCCTTCAGCGACTGCCAAAGCACCGTCACGAAAGCGATCACGAAAGCCGTCAGGCCCGCCAGCGCGAAGATTGTCCACGACAGCGGTATCCGGTAAGCATAGCCGCTCAGCCAACCGTTCATAAAGTACCAGATAACAGGCACAGCCACCACGAAGGCCACCAAGACCAACTTCAGGAAACTCATGACCAAACGGGTGAGCACCTCCCGGTCGGTCGCGCCGAAGACCTTTCTCACGGCCACCTCCTGCGCCCGCTGGCGCATAAAGTAGGTCGACATCGCCAACATCCCTAAAGCAGAGATCAGGATCGCCAGCAGCGACAGCGAAGTGATGATCTCCGCCATCCGTTTCTGCGTGGAATACTGTTGCTGAATCGCCTCGTCCATAAAGACCGACTCGACCGGAGTGCCGCCGTTATACTTCACATATTCCTCCCGGACCCGGTCGGCCACGGCGAACTGATCCTGTCCCGACACCTGCACCAACACATCCCACGGCCACTCGTCCGCCCCCATGATCCGCACCATCACCGAACCGATCGGCTTTTCCATATTTTCGATATGGTAATCCTCCAATATCCCGGCAACTTTGTAATCGTTATTCCAGATTTTGAATACCGGGGCATCGTCCGTCAGCTCCAGGTCGTTCCATGCCACGTTGTTCAGCCACACCGCATTCCGGTCGTCCACGCCCGTGCGCTTCGAGACCTGGAAATTCATCATCCCGTAAGAGACGCTGTCCAGCCCGATCACTTGGAAACTCATGTTCTTACCCTTCCAGTCGAACGAGTTGTTGTTCGAACCCGTCACCGGATTCCCCTGCGCGAAACCCACCTTTTCGACTCCCGGAACCGCCATCAGGACATTACGCAAGCCATCGGTCGAGCCGTTCCGCCCCGGCGCATAATCCATCACCAGGATATTATCGTGGTCGAATCCCAGATCCGAATTGCACATAAAGTCGAGCTGGCGGACGATCGTGATCGTGGCCCCCAGCAGCACGATCGTAATGCAGTATTGGAACGCGATCAGCACCTTGCTGTATACCATCTTCGTCTGCCGCCGGAACGTTCCCCGCACCACGTCGATCGGTTTGAAGCGCGTCAGCACATAAGCCGGAACCAGTCCCGAAATAACTCCGATCACCGCGACTCCCCCCAAAGCCAGCAGGATATGCTCCGCCGTGAAACTGTTTGCAACTGAAATCTTGGTCCACATCACCTGCTGGAACCACGGTTCCGCCAATGCGGCCAGAAATACGGCGATACAGAGCGACACGAAACAGATGATCAGCGATTCGAGTATGAAACCGGCGAACAGGCTCCCCTTAGAACCACCCAGCAAGCGGCGCGTGGCCGCCTCCTGAGCCCGGAAACCGCTCTGCGCAACCGACAGGTTGATATAGTTGATAACCGCGAACAACAGGATCAGCAATGCCGTTACGCTCAGCACCAACAGAAAACTTTTACTGTTGGCCCGCATATGATTGCCGGGCCTTTCCGTGAAATAGACCTCCGATACCGGTTCGGCGATCAGCTCTTTGACCCGTTCGTCTTTGAACAGCCAGAAAAAGGTCGTCAGATAGTCCCGCATCTCCCCGACCTTTTCCTGCGTGAGTTTCACGTTCGGCCGGGTCATCATATAGATTTCGAAGCTGCAGTTACCGTAATTGGTCAGAATGTCGTTCCCCCAGTATTCCGTCACATTCTCAAAAGGCAGGATCACCTCCGCCGCCTTGAAATGGGTCTCCTTCAGGTCCCGGTACACCCCCGTCACGATCCGCTCCTTGTCGTTGACCCGGATCGTCTTGCCCAGGGCCTGTTCGCTACCGAACCACGTGCGCGCACAAGCCTCGCTGATAATCACATCGTTGCGCGTACGCATGGCATGCTCCGGCGAACCTTCGACCCACGGCAGGTCGAACATCGTCACGAATGACGAGTCGGCCAGCAGAACCAGCCCCAGTTTGCTTTCACGCGTCCCGTCGGTGATGCTCCAATTCATATCCTTGATCCGCATCGTGGCCTCGATCTCCGGAAAGCGGTTTTTCAGGTCGGCCGCGACAGGACTGGAAAAATTGCCGTTCTGCTCGTTCCTGAGCCAAAAGACCCGATCTTTGTTCGATTGCGAATCGTTCACCGACAGCTCGTCCTGAACATAGAGCCCCATCAGGATCACGAAAGTCAGCGACACTGCGAAACCGAAAATATTGATCGCCGTGAATAATTTGTTGCGCTTCAGGAAGTTCCAAAAAGATTTCAGTTGAAAAGAGTTGCCCATCGTCTTGACTGTGCTGGTTAGATATTTATTTTCTTGCCGAAATTATGCCAAAGGCCATAACAATATCATTACCAGATATCTACATTTCTAACATTCAGATAGGATGTCTATTTTTTAGACACCCGGCGTCCAAAACTTAGACACTCAAACCGCCGGAGGTAATTTCCTGTTTTTCTGCCATATAATTAGTGGCATAATAGATATGCGCCCCCGAAACGGTGCGGTAGAGTTCCGACGCTTCGTGCCGCAGTCGGCGCACCGGACGGCTGTTGCAATAGACGGTCACGTCGATCCACAACGGCTCAGCATCGGCCGGGGGCGGCGCACTGAGCCGGACGCCGAACAGAACCCACGCCCGCGGGCCGTCGGTCGTGAAGCGCATCTGCCGGTCCAGCTCCGGATGCGCGTAACGGACCACCTCCCGCAAACCGGCAGGCGCTGAATAGGGTGTGAAGATAAATTCGAGCGGATAGCGGTACCACTCCGGATGGGAACAGCTGATCTCGATGTCGAAACGTGCTTTTGACATAATCGGGGCCTCTCATTTTAAAAGTTTCCCCGGCCCCGCGGCCGGGATTCTCCGAAAACGGCTCCCGTCTCCCCCTATATGCAACAAAGCATGGGAAACGGCCTGCCTTTTCTGAGGTCTTGAGAAACCCGGTGTAGAGCAGACGCTCCCATGCCGTTGTCTGCACACCCGTATGCGGTACGGGCGTGCAACAGTGGCATGAAGCTCTGTTCCCTACACGCAGAAAGTTCTCAAGTTTCAGAAAAGGAACATAAGCTGTGATGCTTAAGTTATGTATGTCCGGTTTTCAGGTTCTCTATACCATAGACGAAAGTTTTACGGTTTTCGGATGCCTTCCGGCGTATTCCGTTATAAATTGGCCTTCACGAATTCGATGGCCCGGCGTAGCAGGTGGTCGCGCGAGGCGCCCATGCCGTGGTTCTTGTCCGGATAGATCAGCATTTCGAACGGTTTGTCCGCCCGCACCAGCTTTTCGATCATCTCGTAGCTGTTCTGGATATGCACATTGTCGTCCCCCGTACCATGCGCCAGCAGCAGTTTGCCCTTAAGCCGCTCCGCATAGTTGATAGGGCTGTTATCGTCGTACCCCTTGGAATTCTCCTGCGGCAAGCCGTTGTACAATTCGGTGTAGATCGTGTCGTAGTACCTCCACGAAGTCACCGGAGCCACCGCCACGGCAAGCGCAAACACATCGTTCCCCTTCAAAATGCAGTTCAGAGCCATGAATCCCCCGTAGCTCCAGCCGTAAATACCGATCCGCGCCGGATCGACATAGCGCAGCGTCCCCAGATACTTCGCCGCCGCGATCTGGTCCTGCACCTCTAACCCGCCGAGGTTGCCATAGGTGCATTTCCGGAACTCCTCGCCGCGGAACCCCGTCCCGCGACCGTCCACGCAGGCCACCAGCACCCCATCGCGCAACAAAGCCGCCTCCCACGACCAGCCCCACTTGTCCGCCACCTGCTGCGACCCCGGCCCGCTGTACTGGGTCATCAGCACCGGATAGCGCTTCGTCGAGTCGAAATCCGCCGGTTTGAGCATATATCCGTTCAATACAGTCCCCTCCGGCGTGGTAAAGGTAAAAAACTCCTTTCGGGGTAAAACATAGTCGTCGGCAATACGCGTGCACAACGCCGCATTATCCTCCAGCACCCGCACCGCTCGCCCGTCCGAAACCCTGCGCAGCGTCACCACCGTCGGCGTCGTGCTGTTTGAAAAATAGTCGATCCAGTATTTACGCCCCGGCCCGAACACCCCGCTGTGCGTCCCGATTTCCGAGGGCGCAGACAATTGCCGCTTGCCCTTGCCGTCCAGCCCAACCGACCAGACCCCCCGCCTGAGCGGCGATCCCTCGGTGGACTGATAATAGACCTTTCCCGCTTTGGCGTCGATCCCGTACAAGGCCGTCACCTCCCACTCCCCGTCCGTGATGCGGTTACGCAGCCGGCCATCCATATCGTAGCGATAAAGGTGCATCCATCCGTCCCGCTCGCTCTTGACCACGAAACCCTTGCCGTCCGGCAGGAAAGTCGCCGTCTCGTTGTCGATCCGCTCGATATAGCGAGGATTACGCTCCTCGTAGAGCACAGACGCCGACCCCGTCAAAGCGTCGGCCAACAGGATCCGGTAGCGGTTCTGCAACCGGTTCAGCCAATGCACCGCCAGCCGCCCGTCCGCCGTCCATTCGATCCGCGGAACATACGTGTCCGTCGTATCCTGGCAAAGGTCGATATCGACAATTGAGTCCTTATCGAAATTGTAAACCTTGATCGCGACCACCGAGTTTGCCTCCCCCGCCTTGGGGTACTTGAAATTATAGTTTTCCGGGTAGAGATTCCCCTTGAACGTGTTCATCGAATACTCCTTCACCCCGCTCTCGTCGAAACGGTAGAAGGCGATGGCGTCCGATCCCGGCGCCCACTCGTAGGCCCGCGAGAAGCTGTACTCCTCCTCGTACACCCAGTCGGGAATCCCGTTAATCACCGCTCCACGAACACCGTCGCTCGTGATGCGCCGCTCCGTGAACTCCGGCCCCGCCAAGTCGACCACGAAAAGGTCGTTATCCCGCACGAAAGCCGCCTTGGTCCCGTCCGGCGAAAGAGTCGCCTCCTGCTGCTTCCCGTTCGGCGACAGCCGTTTAAGGTCGCCTGACAGCCGATCATACACATAATATTCCGCCCAGGCCGAATGCCGGTAGATCGGTTCCCGTTCCGTCGTGATAAGCACCTTGCTTTCGCCACCGCCCAACGTATAACCCGCCACCTTCGGAAACCCCTCCGGCCCCCGGAACAGCGTATCGGCCAGCTTCCCGTCGGCATACCGCCAGCGCAGGATAAGGCTGTCTTTCAGCGTGGTATAGTGTTCTCCGTCACCCATCGGCAGCAGGCCCCCCACGCTCTTTGCCGACAACTTCCCTTTGGCTATATCGTCGTACCCAACCTGCCGCGGCTGCGCTGCCACAGACCCCGCCGCGAGCAGCCATGCGGCAATAAAATACCCGGTTTTCCTCATTACTCGACCGCTTTAAGGCTCATGTCCAGACTCTTGATCTGGTGGGTCAGCGCCCCCACCGACACGTAATCGACGCCGCACTCCGCATAGGCGCGCAGGTTTTCGAGCGTAATGCCCCCCGAGGACTCGGTCTCGGCGCGTCCGGCCACCTTTTTCACCGCCTCGCGGGTCTGCTCCACGCTGAAATTGTCGAACATGATCCGGTCGGCGCCGCCCGCCGCGAACACCTCGTCGATGTCCGACAGCGACCGCACCTCGATCTCGATTTTCAAATCCTTATGATTCTCGGCCAGGTATTTCCGCGCCCCGTTCAGCGCGTTGGCGATCCCACCGGCAAAGTCGATATGGTTGTCTTTGAGCAGGATCATGTCGAACAACCCGATGCGGTGGTTCTCCCCTCCCCCGATCCGGACGGCCATTTTATCGAGCACGCGCATTCCCGGCGTCGTTTTCCGGGTGTCGAGCACTTTGGTTTTCAGCCCCTTCAGTTCGTCGGCATAGACGGCGGTCTGGGTCGCCACGCCGCTCATGCGCTGCATGATATTGAGGATCACGCGCTCGGACTGCAACAACGTGACGAGGTTCCCCTCCACATAGAAGGCGATGTCGCCGGGCTCCACCCGGTCGCCGTCTTTCAGTATCCGCTCGAACGTCACGGTCGGATCGAGCCGCCGGAAGACGCGCTCGGCCACCTCCACCCCGGCCAGTATCCCGGCCTGCTTAACCAGCAACTTCATCCGCCCGCGCTGCCCGGCGGGAATGGAACTCAGGGAGGTGTGGTCGCCGTCGCCGATATCTTCGGCAATGGCCAATTCGATCAGTTTGTCCGCAAACGGTTCGTACTCTTTTTTCATTTTCATATCACTTAAATGTACGGTTAAAATTAAGTTTCCGCGTTAGCAGTCAGCCCGCAGCCCCCCCCCGGCGGAGGGCTGAACCGACGCTGCCAGTGAGGGCAAAACGAACTTGTTCGCTTTGCCGAACGGCGAGGAGGAAAACAAGCGCAGCGCAGTTAAAGACTCGCAACGCTCGTTTTCGCCTCCGCTGGCTGCGGGACGCACAAAATGCGCTGTTTAACCGTACGGTTTAGAAATACAAAAATACGAAATAATTGCGAGAGGAATCGGCCCCATTTTTGTAGCTTTGTCAGAAACAGACCCCGAAAGCATGGTAATCGAATTGATCGTCGTCGGCAAGACGGTGGGAGCGTGGCTGGAAAGCGGTATCCGGGAATATACGGCAAGGCTGGAGCACTACGTGCGCTTCAACCTGAATGTCATCCCGGAGCTGAAAAATGCCAAAAACCTCCGCGAAGAGCAGATACGCACCGCCGAAGGGGAGTTGATCCTGAACAAAATCGCCACGGGCGACCATGTCGTGCTGCTGGATGAAAACGGCAAACTGCCGGAAGGGTCGGTGGCCTTCGCGGAGTGGCTCCAAGGCATCATGAACCGGGGAACCCGCCGGCTGGTTTTCGTGATCGGCGGTGCCTACGGCTTTTCCGCCGCCGTATACGCACGGGCCGATGAGAAGATCTCCCTGTCGCGGATGACTTTCTCGCACCAAATGGTGCGCCTGATCTTCGCCGAACAGCTCTACCGCGCCTTCACGATTCTCGGCGGCGAACCTTACCATCACCGCTGAACCGGATTATCGAACACCCCGCTATGTCCCGAAATACCCATCATTCGCCGAACCTGCTGCGTTCCTTCGGTCTGCGCCTGCGGATCCTGATGCGGCCGGTCGTGCTGCCTCTGGCCTTATGCCTGCTGGCCGTAAACCTCTTTTATTCGATGTTCCTGGTCGGTAGAAAGGTCAATCCCGGCACCCACCATATCACCCGCCAGCTCGAAATGATCGAGCACGAGACCCGGCACACCGTACAAGGGTGGCTCGACTCACAGGACGACACGCTCTACATCCAGCGGCTCTGGTACGGCGACATCCCGGCATCGTGGACCGAGAAGGGCGTTTCGCTGCTGCTGTTCAGCGACTCGTCCATGGTCTACTGGTCCAACTACACGTTCCAGCCCAATGTAAACGACTTCTGGCTCACCCCTTCCCATACCCTCCGGCAGATCGGCACCCACCAGGTGCTCACCCGGCTGCAGAGCCGCAACGGCAAGAGCGCCGTGGTGGTCGTCAACCTGCGAAACCGGGATACCGACCGTTACAACCCGTCGATTTTCCCCGACCAGCGTATCTCCCTGCTCCCGGCCAGCGACAGCATCCGGGCGCGCCTGGTGGGAGCCGAACTGATTACCACCGCCCACACGGGATTTTATATCGAAGCCAAGCCGATGCAGAGCATGCCGTGGTGGGCCGAACTTTGCGGGTGGTGCTCCGTGCTGCTGCTGTGCCTTTTCATCAAGAACATCGTCCGCCAGCATACCACCCGCCACAATGCTTTCCGAAACGCAGGCATACTGCTGCTGGGATACTGGCTGCTGCGCTGCGGCCTGTTCTATGCCGGGATACCGAATGCCAACGGCGTCCTTTTCCACCGGATATACGGGCTCCACAACCTGATCCTCGGCTCGCTGGGCGACCTGCTCCTGAGCTACGGTATGCTATTCATTTACGTAGCCTACCTGTTCCAGGTACGGTCCAAGCTGAACTGGCAATACCAGCGATTCTCCATCCACGGCAAAGCGCTCACGGCCCTTTTCACCGCCGCCCTGACCGCCGCCGTCATCTCAGTCTTCCACTATGCGCTGATCCTGTCTATCTATACTCCGAAGATCAATATCCAGATCTACGACATCTTCGATCTGTCTTACACCAGCGCCATGTTCTACCTGCTGACCGTCCTGTTCGTCAGCGTCCGCCTGCTGATCGCCCATACCGGCCTGAGGCTGTTCGGCACCCGCAAAATGCTCTGGCGCATGGGTACTACCGCCGTGCTGGTACTCCTGTTCCTGTGGCCCATCGAGACACAGATCAAAGAGACCGGCTACATATTGGTCGTTTTCTACCTCGTTTCAGCCGGGGCCGACTATATCCGCCTGAAATATAAACATTACGGCTCGTTCGTGATTTCGCTGGTCATTTTCAGCGCCTATATCGCCTACTTCGCCACTCAGGAGAACACCTACGCGCAAAACAACGCCCAGAAACTCTACGCCCGCATCCTGGCCACCTCGCCGCAGGACAGGGTCATCATGAGCATCGAAGAACCCACCACCAGCGAACTCAGTCTCGATATCCGCTTCCAGAACTTCACCTACGCCCGGATCGTCGACAACCAGATCACTTTCCGGCACGACAACAGCAACGACTACCAGGGACTTGCCTCCAGCATCACCCCAGGCCGGGACACTTTCCTGACACGCAACGGACAGACCCATTTCCTATACAATTACTACGGACAGGAAGGGCACGGGATACTCGTGATCAGCCGCAAGGCGACCACGATCCTCGACGCCATTTCGCTGTACGCCTATATTTTCCTGCTGCTTTTCATCCTCTGCGGCCTGCTGCTCGAACTGGCCGGGTACACCTTCAATATCCAGAAACTGGGAACCCGGATGACCTTCAAGATACGCGCCGTGGTGATCGGCGTCGTTCTTTTCGCCATGCTGGCGGTCACCTGGGTGATCGTGAACCATACCCTGACCAACTTCAATGCCGAACAGCGGCGCTTCGTCAACAACAATATGCAGCGTCTGGGCAACAGCATCGTCCAATTCCTCCACAACCGGCCCTTCGACCTGAACACCGCACAGGAATGGCTCGCCAATGAACAGCGGGACGTGGAATACAGCATCAGCCTCTTCGATCCTCAAGGCAATCTGGTCGCTACATCGGCGGGACGGCCCGAAAACATCTCCCGCATGAACAGCGCCGCCTACCGTTACCTGCACTACCTCGGCCGCCCGTACTACGTGGCCGGTATTGGCGGTGCGCAGTACACCTCGGCCTACGCCCCGATCCTCACGGGTGACATTGTGCGCGGTTACCTGAACCTGCAATACTACAGCCCCAGCTCGACTAACAGTTTCCTACAGCACGAACTGCTGGCCGACATCCTGAACCTGTTCCTGATTATCCTCTGCGTGGCCGTGATCCTCTCGGAATTTCTTTACCGGCTGCTGACCAAGCCGTTCAACCAGCTGCACGAAGCGATGGGCAACATCTCCAAGATGCAGAAGATCGACGCCGTAGGCTCCAGCCGCAAGATCAGCGACGAAGTGGGCATGCTGGTTGAACAGTACAACATGATGATCGACTACCTCGAAGAGAGCTACCGCCAGCTGGCCCGCAGCGAGCGTGAGGGGGCGTGGCGCGAAATGGCGCGGCAGGTGGCCCACGAGATCAAGAACCCGCTGACCCCGATGCGGCTCAAGATACAGATGCTGCAACGTTCCATGCAACGCGACGAGTACACCGAACTGCGGCCGAAAGTGGAAGACACGCTGGCCCTGCTGCTCGACCAGATCGACCTGCTGAACAAAATCGCCAGCGAATTCTCGGACTTCGCCAAACTCGGCGAAGGCCATCCCACACGCATCGACCTGGTTCCGCTGGTCTGCGGCGTAGCCAAACTGTACTCGGGCTACGACAACATCGGCGTCAGGCTCCATTTCGACTGCGATTGCTGTTCGCAGGAAGGTGACGCCGGGACGGAAACGGACCGGGCGGCCAGCGTCCCGCTGCCGATCAAAACCAGCCGGAACCCGGTCTGGGTGAACGCCGACCCGGACCACCTGACCCGCGTATTCGTCAACATCTGCCAGAATGCCGTCCAGGCCATGGCGGGACAGAAGAACGCATGGATCGACATCGACCTGCGGGTCATGTGCAGCCGGGCATGGGTCAGCTTCCGCGACAACGGCCCCGGCATTTCCGAAGAGATCCGGAACAAGATATTCACGCCCAACTTCACCACCAAGAGCAGCGGCAGCGGGCTGGGATTGGCCCTCTCACGCAAGATCGTGGAGCTGCTGGGCGGACATATCGCTTTCGAAAGCATCACCGGCATGGGAACCACCTTTACCGTGGATTTGCCCATCGACACCACATCAGAACCCGAAGACAGATTTTAGGCAACTTACTCCTTAAACGAATAAATACATATTTATTTGGTTTATTTTATAAAGTAGTTTATATTTGCAATGAACAAAGCCATGCAGGAGGCCCTATTACCTTCCGTAAAAAACCAATAAAACCATGGAAAACAAGACTTTAGACTCACTAGAAAGCATCGAGATCATCCAACGGATGATCACCGCCACCCACGACAAGTTCAAACGCAGCGGAGGCACTCTGTTGCTGGCCGGAGGGTACGCGACCCTCTTTTTCGCCGCGCTGGTCACCCTGCTCAGCCACCTGACGACCGCCCATTCCATCTATTACCTCTGGTGGGGCATCCCCGTCGCGGTAGCCGTTGCAGCCTTTATCGTCTTTCGCCGCGAATCCCGCCGCACACCCCAGGTGAGGACATTCATCGACCGCTGCGTGGGCTACGTCTGGCTGACGGTCGGGAGCGTCGCCGTACTCTACCCGCTGGTCGGGTTTATCCACCCGGCCGCCAACTTCATGGTCGTTCCCACCGAAGCGCTGCTGATGGGTACCGGAGCGATCCTGACGGGACTCATCATCCGCTTCCCCCCGATTACCGCAGGCGGAATCGTCGCCCTGATCCTCGGCTTCGCCATGTTCCTTTTCGACGACTGGTACCTTTACCTGTTCATGGCCATGATCGTCTTCGCCATCATCATTCCGGGTCACATCCTAAACTACAAAGGCAAATGTTCAGACCGTTAGACCCGCTGCTCCACTCCGAGCTAAGGTTGGCCGTCGTCTCGCTGCTGGCCGGGGTCGAGAGCGCCGATTTCACCTTTATCAAAGAGCAAACAAGGGCCACGGCCGGAAACCTCAGCGTGCAGATCGACAAGCTGGCCCAAGCGGGGTACATCGCCGTCACGAAAGGCTACAAAGGAAAGAAACCGCAGACCCTGTGCCGAATCACCCCCGCCGGAATCGAAGCCTTCAGGGACTACCTCGAAGCTCTGAAAAGCTATATCCCGACCTCGATGCGTTAAAGACGCCTGCCGTAGTTCCACTTCCTGTCTACGGTTATGAACATCAACGTCTCGTGTGGAATGAAATTAAAACGACCGTATAGACCACGAAGGGAAGTTGAATTTTCGCGCCAAGCGGATGCGAGTAGCTGCATTTCCACGACAGCGGCGGCCTTGGGCGCAGCGACGCGTGAGCGGCGCGGGGGAGAATAAAGCAATAAAAAGGCCCCGTGGCAGTGTGCGGCGACTGACTGACAGCTGGCGCGGTGTCGATCGCATTATTATTGCAAGGGCGCAGCCTGTGGAGGAACGCAACAGTTAACTTCGCTTCGCTCGTTTTCCTCCTTGCCGTTCGGCAATGTAAGCAAGCTTGCAATGCTCTCACTGGCTTCGTCGGTTGCGGGCCTCCGCGGGGGGAGGCTGCGGCCCGCGCGACCTTGCGGTCGCAGGCAAGCGAGAGAAGGTTCCGCGGCAGCGGGCGGGCCGACAAAGAAAGAAGCCAGCCCCGCAAACACAAACAAAAAATGGGCAGTCCGTCACGGCCTGCCCATTTTTTTGCTTCGGGGAACCACCCCCTCGGCTACTAACCCAAACTCTTTTATGAAAAGAAGCAATTTGTGTACCAAACTGCCATCCTCCCTAAATCGATGTGACAAAGGTAAGGCAAGAAATCAGAATTACAAAATTATTTTATTAATTTTTTAAAATATTTTATTAACTATTTTACAAAGCACTTATTTACAATCACTTATAAAATCACTTACAGAATAACTTTTTGCTCTAACCGAACCTGCAGTTTAAAGCAGGACACGCGCCGGCAATTTCCAATCCAATTTACCCTTTAGGAATTTCTCCTCGCTACCCGGCATAGCGAACCGGTTCGCTTCGCTCCCGCCGGCAACGCCGGTTGGATTGCGCCTGAATTTCACTATCTTTGTCGTTAATATACAGAAAACAAAACTTATGGGAAATATAGTAGCGATAGTGGGCCGTCCGAACGTCGGCAAAAGCACCCTCTTCAACAGGCTGGTCGGGATGCGGCAGGCTATCGTGGACGCCACCGAAGGTACCACCCGCGACCGCCACTACGGCACCACCGACTGGAACGGCCGCGAATTCACGGTCATCGACACCGGCGGTTTCACCGTGAACTCCGAAGATATTTTCGAGCAGGCGATCTGCCGCCAGGTACAGCTGGCCATCGAGGAGGCCGATGAACTGATCTTCATGGTGGACGTGGAAACAGGCATCACCGACCTCGACCTGACCATGGCCGAGCTGCTGCGCAAACAGTCGAAACCGGTGCACCTGGCGGTCAACAAAGTGGACAACTCGATGCGGCAGACCGACTCCTACGAATTCTACTCGCTGGGGTTGGGCGACCCCATCACCATAAGCTCGATGACCGGCTCCGGCACCGGCGAGCTGCTGGACGCTGTCGTGGCGAGCCTGCCGCCGGAGACGCCCGAGGAGAAAGAGGAAGAAGAAAAGATCCCGAAGATTACTATTGTCGGACGGCCGAACGTCGGCAAATCGTCGCTGACCAACGCCTTGCTGGGGGAAGAGCGCAACATCGTGACCCCGATCGCCGGCACTACGCGCGACGCGATCCATACCTATTACAACAAGTTCGGCATGGAGTTCAACCTGGTGGACACCGCCGGGCTGCGCAAGAAGCAGAAGGTGACCGATGACCTGGAGTTCTACTCCGTAATGCGCACCATCCGGGCCATCGAGGAGTGCGACACCGCCATCCTGATGCTCGACGCGGCGCAGGGGGTGGATGCGCAGGATATGAACATTTTCCACCTGATCGTCAAGAACCGCAAAGGGTGCGTGATCGTGGTCAACAAGTGGGACACCATACCGGACAAGCAGTCCAACACGATGAAGGAGTACGCCGCACAGATCAGGGGCAAGCTGGCCCCGTTTAACGACGTGCCGATCGTCTTCACGTCGGTGACCGAGAAACAGCGTATTTTCGACGCGCTGAAAATGGCGCTCCACGTCTGCGACAACCGCAAACGGCGCATCCCCACCTCGGAGCTGAACGACTTCATCCAGCCCATCATCGAACAGACGCCACCGCCGAGCATCAAGGGGAAGTACATCCGTATCAAGTATGCGATGATGCTGCCCACTCCCACGCCGCAGTTCGTCTTTTTCACCAACCTGCCGCAGTACGTGAAAGACTCTTACCGCCGGTTCCTGGAGAACCGCATCCGCGAGGAGTGGGATTTCAGCGGCGTGCCGATGCAGATCTATTTCCGACAGAAATAACCCATGTATTCAGGCATGAGGTATATCCACATATTCGTTATCGCCGCAACACTGATTTCGACCCTCGGCATCAGTTCCGCCCGCCCGGCGCGGCGACCCGCGCCGAGCGAAGCCGAGTTGCAAAACATCCGGTACGGGCAACCGCGCCGGATCGAAACAACCGTTTATACGGCCCATCTCGAAGAGGGACAATGGAGGGCCGATACCGGTATATTTGCCATACGCACAATCACCATTGCCCATTGGAACCGGAAAGGCTGTCCCGTGTCAGACAGCACCTGCATGACCGGCAACGGACAGATTCGCAACATCAGCTGTACACGCCACGTCTACCTGCCGGAAAACGGCAGGAAAGATTACATCCTCACCACGACCTACGACAACGACTCCTTGGGTAAACCCCTCTCCACCTTCCGGCTGGAATTCGACTACGATCGGCAGGGGAGGTTGAAAAGCAGCCGGTTACTGCAAGGCGACTCGCTTTTCTATACGACCCGCTACCGGTTGGACCGGCGCGGCTGCATACGCCTCGACAAGACATTCGATTCCCGGAACCGCCCCCTCTCCGCACGGAAGCAACGGTGCGACGCACAAGGAAACATCCTGTGGATGAAAAACAGCATGGATAACGTAACGGACAATCCCAAACGCCTGACAAGCATCTACAGGAATAGCTACGAAAACAATTTGCTCCGTCAGACCACACTGGTTCGCACGCGTGGCGGCTCCGTTTCGCAGCGAAACGAGCGAGCCCATTACAGCTACGAATACGATGTCCACGGCACATGGCTAAGGCGGGTTGCCTGGGAAGAAAACACGCCCGATCAGGCCCAGATACACGAACGCCGGATCGAATATTACGAATAACACCATGGTAAATAGCAGACATACCCTCCTCGCGGCAGCCTGCCTCGGCGCCGCATTCCTTGCGTCCTGCGACCGGACGCCCGACGTCGATTCGCGAACCGACGCCATGCGGCAGGAGATCTTCCACGGACAGCCCAAAACCCTGTGTTCCGCCACATACCCGGCGGTCTCCAATGCCGGAGAGTGGTTCCGGGACACCACCGTCACGGACGTGCCGCAAACCACCTACACCTACAACCTCGGCGGAGAACTGACCGGGGAGATCCATGACCAGGGCTCGGAATGGCCTCTGATCACCATTACCTATGAATACACCTCCGGAAGCCCGCGCAAATGTTCGGCAGTCTGGACAAGCGACACGACCGAGACTTCGCGGGTGACCTACCGGTACGACAAAGACAACCGGCTGACCAGCACCGAAACCGTATGGCCCGACGGGACCGTCAGCGGGAAAGACGACTATGACCTGAACCGGAAAGGCTACCCTAAAGAAATCCGCCACTACCGGGGCAGCGGTGTGCTATTCATGCGAGAAGTCAACGAATACAACCGGGCCGGGGAAGTGACCGGATTGGACATATACCAATACGACAAAGATACTAACCGGCATACCGTCCTCCGTTATACTTTCCAGGGCAACGGCCTTCCCGCCAGCGTCACGCAGCAGGACGAACAATCCTCGCCCAAAGAGCAGCGGACGACTTTCACCTACGAATACGACGCGCAGGGCAACTGGATCCGGCGCGTGGCTTACAACGAAACGCTCAAAACCGCCGCCATTACCGAGCGGCGCATCACCTACTACGAATAAACCAACTTAATCCAAACATACCTACATGAACCTGAGAACCAAACTGACCGCCCTGATTGCCGGCGGGGCCATCGGCGCCCTGTTTGCGGGGAACGCCTACGGCCAGCTTCCTCCGACCGAGTGGAAATTCGGGCAGGCCGACCGCGACGCCGCATCGGTCGCAGCCAATGCTGTGCCCGAATGGCAAAACCCCGACATCGCACACGTCGGGCGGGAAAATCCGCGCGCTTTCTTTATGTCTTATGACAACAGGAATATTGCCGCCGCGAACGACTACACCACCTCCGAATACTATATCTCGCTCAACAAACCGTGGCAGTTCAAATGGTTCGAAGACCACAGGCAGCGGCCTGCGGATTTCTACAAGCCCTCCTATGACGTATCTTCGTGGGACACCTTGTCGGTGCCCGCCACGTGGGAAGTCAATGGGTACGGGGACGCGATCTACACCAACCAGCCCTACGAATTCGCTCCCCACAACCCGCAGCCGCCGAAGCTGCCGGCAGCCAACGAAGTGGGCCTCTACCGCACCACCTTCGAAGCGCCGCTCCTGTTGAAAGACCGGGATGTCTACCTGCATATCGGCGGGGCCAAGTCGGGCGTTTACGTCTACCTCAACGGCCATAAAGTGGGTTATACCGAAGACTCCAAAGACGCCGCGGAGTTCAAGCTCAATGACTACCTGACCGACGGGACGAACGTGCTGGCGTTGGAAATTTACCGGTGGAGCACCGGCTCCTATCTCGAATGCCAGGACTTCTGGCGGCTGAGCGGCATCGAGCGGGAGATGTACATCTACTCGCAGCCGCGCACCCATATCGAGGACTTCTATGTCGTTTCCACGCTCGACTCGGCCTACACGGACGGCATCCTGAACATCGACGTGGCCATGGTCAACAACTTCGTGAAGCCGTCGGGCCCCGTGCAGGTCTGGTTCGAGCTGGAGGACGCGAACGGCACCATGATCGACTACTCCTACCAGGACATCGAGCTCAACGGCTACGGCCGCGACACCGTCCGCTTCCGCCGCACCGCGTTGCAGAACAAGGACGCTTTTAAGAACGTGCGCAAGTGGAGCGCGGAAGACCCGTACCTCTACAATCTCGTGCTCAAAATCCGCAACAACGGGCGATTCGTGGAGTACACAAGCGCGAAGGTCGGCTTCCGCACCAGCGAGGTCAAAGGAAACCAATACTACGTGAACGGCAAGCGCGTCTACATCAAGGGGGTCAACTACCACGAGCACCACGAAAAGAACGGCCATGTGCTGGACGAGGCGACTATCCGGGAGGATTTCCGGCTGATGAAGGCCAACAATATCAACGCTATCCGCCTGTGCCACTATCCGCAGCAGCGCCGGTTCTACGAGCTGGCCGACCAGTACGGCTTTTACCTCTGCAACGAAGCCAATATCGAATCGCACGGCATGGGCTACGACCTCGCGCAGGGACGGACGCTGGGGAACAATCCGCAGTGGCTCACCAAGCACATGGACCGCACGCAGAACATGTATCACCAGACCAAGAATTTTCCGAGCGTCATGTTCTGGAGCCTCGGGAACGAAGCGGGGAACGGGTATAACTTCTACGAGACTTATTTGTGGCTCAAGGGGATGGACACCCTGCGCCCGGTGCAGTACGAGCGGGCGATCCTGGAGTGGAACACCGACATTTTTTGCCCGCAGTACCCTTCGGCGGCCGCTTTCGCCCGGTGGGGGCAGATGAAGACCGACCGGCCGTACATTCCGTCGGAGTACGCCCACGCGATGGGTAACTCAACGGGCGGTTTCCGGGATATGTGGGAAGCCATCTACAAATACCCCAACCTGCAAGGGGGCTTTATCTGGGACTGGGTCGACCAAGGTTTATTGGTCGAAGATGCCGAGGGTAATCCCTACTGGGCTTATGGCGGCGACTTCGGCAAGAACAGACCTTCGGACGGCAATTTCCTGTGCAACGGGCTGATAAGTCCCGACCGCACGCCGCATCCCGGCATCGCCGAGGTCAAAAAGATGTACCAGTACGTCTGGTTCAAGCCGGTCGATCTGGCCGCAGGTAAATTCGAGGTGAAGAACCTCTACGATTTCACGAACCTGTCGAAATACAACGTGAAATACACCGTCACGGCCAACGAGCGTGTGGTGCGGCAGGGGACTTTCGCCAACCTGGACCTCGCTCCGGACCAGACCAAAGTAGTGACCGTCCCGCTCAGCGGCATCGCTGCACAGCCGGGGACGGAATACTTCGTGAACTTCACCGTTTCGCTCAAGGCCGCCGACGGGCCGCTCAAGGCGGGCGACGTGGTGGCGACCGAACAATTCGCCCTCGACCACCTGAAAGGCCCCAAGCGCGCCTATGCGGCACAGGGGCAGGTGAGCGTGGACAACGGCCCGAAAGAGATCGACGTCACCGGCGCGAATTTCGGCCTGACGGTCGACAAAGCCACGGGTAACATCACCTCGTACCGCACCGGCAGCCAGGAATACGTACAGGACGGCTTCGGGCTGCAACCCAACTTCTGGCGCGCACCGACCGACAACGACTACGGCAGCGGCATGCCCAAGCGGATGCAGGTGTGGAAAGAGGCTTCGAAAAACCTGAAAGCGACTTCCGTAACGGCAACCGCCGAGGACAATACGGCCCTGGTGACGGCGAAATACGCGCTGCCGGAGGGCTGCGGGCTGACCGTGACCTACAAGGTCTATCCGACCGGAGCGGTGAACGTGGCTTACGCATTCCAAGGCAACCTGCAGTCCGAGAGCCAGATGCCGCGTCTGGGGATGCGGATGCGCCTGCCGGCGGACATGGCGGCCCTGCAGTACTTCGGCCGCGGGCCGGAGGAGAACTACCAGGATCGCAACTACGGGACTAACGTGGGACTGTACCGCAGCAACGCAGGTGTCGAGAACTTCGACTACGTACGTCCGCAAGAGACGGGACACCACACCGAAACCCGCTGGCTGGCGCTTAACCGCCCGAAAGGACAGGGGCTGCTGGTGGAAGCGGACAACCTGATGGAGTTCAACGCGCTGCGCAACTCCGTGGAAGATTTCGACGGGCAGGAGAGCGACAAGCCTTACCAGTGGAACAACCGCACGCCGGACGAAGACCATTCGGACGCCGCGGGACGCAACGTGAAGCCGAAACAGACCCACATCAACGACATCACGCCGCGCGATTTCGTGGAGCTGTGCCTGGACTACAAAATGCTGGGCGTCGGCGGGGACGACAGCTGGTGGTCGCAGCCCTACCCGCAGTACCAGTTGCCGGCGAACCGGGACTACGAATGGGGATTCACGCTGGTGCCGGTCAAGAGCGCATCGAACATCCAGCGCCAGACTGGATATAAATACTAAATCGCAAGTTTACGACCGAAACGGCCCCCGCGTTTTCCTTTGGGAAACCGGGGGCCGTTTCGTACTTTTGTAATTTGTATTCCAAAGTATATGAAGCAATTGATAGCCTGCTGCGGATTGGACTGCGAAAGCTGCGAAGCCCGCATAGCCACCGTCGCCGACGACGACGCTTTACGGGAAAAGACCGCCCGGAAGTGGAGCGAGATGAACAACGCGCCGCAGATCACGGCAGCGACCATCAATTGCATGGGTTGCCGCACGGACGGGGCGAAATTCGCCTATTGCAGCGACTACTGCGAAATCCGCAAATGCGTACAGGACAAAGGACTCGACACCTGCGGCGACTGCCCGGAACTGGAAAACTGCCCGACCGTCGGCGCCGTTCTCCGGCACGCCCCCGGCGCGAAAGAGAACCTGATATCATCGGCACTATCTGATTAATCGACCATAAAACAATCCATGAAAAAATTATTTACCATCGCTGCCACCGTCCTGACGACCCTTGCGGCACAGGCGCAGAAATTCCAGGTATTCGACAACACCCCCGTGCACGCCTTTGGCCAGTACGACGAATCCGCTCCCGACAGCGCAGGAGTGCTCCATGCCGGAACTGGCCGCTACATCTTCAAGAAAGTCACCTTCCCGAAATACCCGCGTACCACTACCGCCACTATTACCCTGACCCTCGCCTCGAACGGCGACCGGTGGGACAAATCGGGCTCGTGCTTCATCATTCCCCCCTGCGACGATCCCCTGCGGATGATCCAGGGCAAAGCGCCCCTCGCTCCTGGAGCCGACAGCGCCTATATGGGCGTCACGCCCCAGGGAGGCAAAGCTCCGTATGTGGAGTTGCTTCGGTTCATGACCCCCTTCGGCGTGGGCCACTTCAGCGACGACCGGCTGGGCCGCAAGCCTGTCTACATCCCCTTCTGGGAGAAGCAGGTGCAGTGGACGCAGGACATCTCGCAGCTGATCTCCATGCTTCAAGGCGAAGCGTGGATCGGTATCTGGATCGACAGCTGGACCACCGAAGGGTACCTCGTGTCGCTCGACATCACTCTCGACGAAAGCCCGCTCAAGTGTGACAAAGCTGTACCGAGCGTGGTGATCCCGGTGCTGAACACCGTCCCCTATATCGGCTCGCAGAGCCTCGCCACTTCGTTCGCCAGCAACGACCTCACCGCCGAGATCACCGTGCCGAAGGGCGCCAGGAACGCGCGGCTTTACTACATCACCACCGGGCACGGCGGCCACTCCGGCGGCGACGAGTTCACCAAGCAGCAGAACCTCGTCTTCGTGGACGGCCAGCCGGTGCTGGACTTCATCCCGTGGCGGGACGACTGCGCCTCGTTCCGCCGTTTCAATCCGGGTTCCGGGGTGTGGCTGATCAAACGCAACGCGCCCTACATCGGCCGCCGGGGCGAGTACGAAACGAAGGAGATCGAAGAGTCGCTTGCCTCGTCGGACCTGAGCCGCTCGAACTGGTGCCCCGGCTCGTGCATCGTGCCGGAGAGCGTGGCGCTGCCCGACCTCGCGCCGGGAACGCACAAGGTGACGGTAAGCATCCCGAAGGCCCAGAAGGCGGTGGGAGACAAACTGAATCACTGGCTGGTGAGCGCTTACATCGTCTGCGATCTTTAACCGGCGCGTCGGCCCGCTGGGCAAACCTGCATCCTTTTCAAGGTGCGGGTTTTTTCATATCTTTGTAGCTTAATGTTCGTTTTTGTAACTACTCGAACGGCGCAGTCGCATTAACATTTTTGCGGCGAGCGTAGCGAACCGTGCGGGCTGAAAGTGAGTAACTAAGCCTTTTGCGCAGCTTTGTTTTACGAGGCTGCGCGGCGACCGCCTCCCCCGGCGGGAAGCCGCAATAGGGTAATTACAGCCTCACGCCCGGCGCGGGCACGCGCACCGCAGGCGGCCGCCCAAATAATAACCAACGCGGGCTCCGACCCCAAAAAACGAACGGTTAAATAGAGCAATATATGGCAGACGATCAGAAAATCATATTTTCGATGGTTGGGGTCAGCAAAGTCCTCAACAACAATAAGAAGATACTCAACAACATCTACCTCTCTTTTTTTTACGGCGCCAAGATCGGCATCATCGGCCTGAACGGCTCCGGGAAATCGACCCTGATGAAGATTATCGCCGGGCTCGACAAAAGCTACCAGGGCGAAGTGGTATTCTCGCCCGGCTATTCCGTCGGGTACCTCGAACAAGACCCGCAGCTCGACCCGACGAAAACCGTGCGCGAGATCGTCGAGGAAGGGTGCGCAAACGTTGTGGCGTTGCTTAAAGAATACGAAGAAGTGAACGCCAGATTCATGGAACCGATGAGCGACGAGGAGATGGCCAAACTTATCGAACGGCAGGGCGAACTGACCGAACAGATCGACCATGTCGACGGTTGGGAGCTGGACTCCAAACTGGAACGCGCTATGGACGCCCTGCGGTGCCCGGATGCCGACCAGAACGTCGCCACCCTTTCGGGCGGCGAGCGGCGCCGCGTGGCCCTGTGCCGATTGCTGTTGCAGGAGCCGGACGTGCTGCTTCTCGACGAGCCGACCAACCACCTCGACGCCGAATCCATCGACTGGCTCGAACAGCACCTTTCGCAATACAAAGGAACCGTGATCTGCGTGACCCACGACCGCTACTTCCTCGACAACGTGGCGGGCTGGATACTCGAACTCGACCGCGGCGAGGGGATACCGTGGAAAGGCAACTACTCCTCGTGGCTGGAACAGAAATCGAACCGGCTGGCGCAAGAGGAGAAGACCGAGTCCAAACGGCGCAAGACCTTGGAGCGGGAGTTGGAATGGGTGCGCATGGCCCCCAAGGCGCGGCAGGCCAAGAGCAAAGCGCGCTTGGCGGCGTATGACAAGATGCTTAACGAGGATTCGAAACAGAAGGAAGAGAAGCTGGAAATCTTTATCCCGAACGGGCCCCGGCTCGGCGATGTGGTGATCGAGGCGCGGGACGTGAAGATGGGCTACGGCGACCGGATTCTGTACGAAGGACTCAACTTCGCGTTACCCCCGGCGGGGATCGTGGGCGTCATCGGGCCGAACGGCGCGGGGAAAACCACCCTGTTCCGGTTGATTATGGGGTTGGAAACGCCGCTGAACGGAGATTTCAAGGTTGGGGAGACCGTCAAAGTCGCTTATGTGGATCAACAGCACAGCTCTATCGACCCGGAAAAGAGCGTCTACGAGGTTATCTCCCAGAACAGCGAGCTGCTGACCTTAGGGGGACGGCAAGTCAACGCGCGCGGCTATTGCTCGCGGTTCAACTTCACCGGCGGCGACCAGGAGAAGAAGTGCGGCGTGCTGTCGGGCGGGGAGCGGAACCGGCTCCACCTGGCGCTGGCACTGAAAGAGGAGGGGAATGTATTGCTGCTGGACGAGCCGACCAACGACATCGACGTGAATACCCTGCGGGCATTGGAAGAAGGGTTGGAAAACTTCGCGGGGTGCGCGGTGGTGATCTCCCACGACCGGTGGTTCCTCGACCGGATTGCCACGCATATACTGGCTTTCGAGGGGGACTCGCAGGTCGTATTTTTCGAGGGCAGCTATTCGGAATACGAGGAGAACAAGCGCAAGCGTTTAGGAGACGTGACCCCGCACCGTATCAAGTACCGGAAATTGGTGGAGTAAACGGACTGTGAGACAAGCGATCTATATACTTTTCAGCCTGCTCGGATTTTACAGCTGCCGCTCGGGACCGGCTAACCGGGCGGTAGATGCCTTTGTGTGGCAACGGCTGGAGGCTGACAACGATCCTGACTCGGCTCAGCGCATGGGCCGGACCGACCGGGAAACTTTCCTGGCAACGGTAGATAACTTTCCGTGGCGGGAACAGGCCGTATTGGCCAATCGATTCCGGAAAAACTCCCCCACCCTCTCGGTCGACGACCTGTTCACCGACCACAGTTTTTTCATCAGTTCGGGCATCGCAGAAGACGGCAGCGACTTCGGCTACTTCGTCGGTTGGGTTCATCCGGAGACCAAGAACAACAAGCCCTACCGTCAAGTCGATACCTACTCGGTCGAAGATACGGCGACCCTGCATGAGCTTTCCGACCTTTTTTTCGACCGCGACTACCCGTCGCTGAAACGTCAGCTCGCCGGCCATCCGCTCATACTGCAAAGTCCCGAGCGGATCGGCTGGAAGCAATACCTGATTCAGAAACAAGCATATTTTAAATAAGCAATGGCCATCCAGAAACCATCCATACCCAAAGGCACGCGCGACTTCTCGCCCGTCGAAATGGCAAGGCGCAACTACCTGTTCGACACCATCAAGAGCGTCTTCCGGCGCTACGGCTTCCAGCCCCTCGAAACCCCCAGCATGGAGAACCTTTCCACCCTGCTCGGCAAATACGGCGAGGAGGGCGACAAACTGCTGTTCAAAGTCCTGAACTCCGGGAATTTCCTCAAAGGCATCGAGCCGGAAGAGGTGCAGGCCGCCGTCGAGAGCGACAACCCGTCGGTGCTGGGTACCAAAATCTGCGAAAAGGGATTGCGGTACGACCTGACCGTGCCTTTCGCCCGGTACGTCGTACAGCATCAGAACGAGCTGGTGTTCCCGTTCAAACGATACCAGATCCAGCCGGTGTGGCGCGCCGACCGGCCCCAGAAAGGGCGTTACCGGGAGTTTTACCAGTGCGACGTGGATGTGGTGGGGACTAAGTCGCTGCTGAACGAAGTGGAGCTGATCCAGATCGTACAGGATGTTTTCGCGGCGCTGAAGATCCGCGTGACCCTCAAGATCAACAACCGCAAGATACTCTACGGCATCTCCGAAACCATCGGCCACGCCGACAAGATGATGGAGATCACCATGGCGATCGACAAGCTGGACAAGATCGGCATCGACGCGGTAAACGAAGAACTCGCCGAGCGGGGACTCGGTGCAGAGGCCATCGCCAAACTGCGGCCCATCCTCGAACTCACGGGTGATAACCGGGCCAAACTCGCCAAAATTACCGAAGCCATAGCTATGCACTCGCCTACGGGAGCCAAAGGAATCGAAGAGGTCACGACCATCCTCGACTACACCGAGGCTTTGGGCGTTACCCTACCTGTGGAGCTGGATTTGTCCCTTGCTCGTGGTCTCAACTACTATACCGGCGCTATTTTCGAAGTCAAAGCCATGGACTTCCCGATGGGAAGCATCTGCGGCGGCGGACGGTACGACGACCTGACCGGCATTTTCGGCATGCCCGACACCTCCGGCGTGGGGATCAGTTTCGGGGCTGACCGCATTTACGACGTCCTGCTGGGGCTTGACCTCTTCCCGGCCGAGACCACGCAAAGCGTGCGCGCCCTGTTCGTCAATTTCGGCGGCGGCGAAGAACTCGCCGCCCTGAAACTGATGGCCGAAGTACGGAAAGCCGGCATCGCCGCGGAGATCTACCCGGAAACCGTGAAGATGAAAAAGCAATTCGATTACGCGCAGAAACGCGGGATACTCTACATGGTGTTCGTCGGCGAAAGCGAGGTGGCCTCGCAGACCGCCACGGTAAAGAACATCATGACGGGCGAACAGACACCGGTGCCTTTCGGCGAAATTCCCGCTTTCCTGGAACAATAAACCCCGCTACATTCCGTTTGCCTTTGGCAAACGACTCCAACCACCTACGCATGCGCAGACTACCCATCCTCTACCCCGCCCTGCTGGCGACCGTCCTGCTGACCCTCACCGCAGCCCACGGCCAGCGGAGACGCACAGGCCCCCCGGCGGCGCCCAAGATCGAAGATCTGCCCCGCCGGCCGATGGACACCATCGCCACGCCCGACCCGGAAACCAAAGTCATCATTTTCAGCAACAATACCTGGGAATACTACCGTCCGTCGCTCAACCGGATGGACGAGCTGCCCGTTTACCGCAACCATTGGGACACTGCGTCGGTATTCTCCTACCGCACCGTCGAGCTGAACGACCTGCCGCAGGTCGTCGACCTCAAGCTGATCGACAGCCTCGGCCAGTTCTGCTGTCCGGTGCAGGGCAAAGTGCTCTCGAAATACGGCCCGCGCAGGCGCAGGAGCCACAACGGCATCGACGTGCCGATGAAAGTCGGCGAGCCGGTGCTGGCCGCTTTCGACGGCAAAGTGCGCTACTCCAAATATAACACCGGCGGCTTCGGCAACCTGGTCATCATCCGGCATCCGAACGGACTGGAGACATGGCATGCCCACCTCTCCAAACTGAACGTCCGGGTCGGCGACTACGTCAAGACCGGGCAGGTGATCGGCTACGTGGGCCAGACCGGGCGGGCGTTCGGGCCGCACCTCCATTTCGAAACGCGCTATTTCGACCAGAGCTTCGACCCCGAATTCCTTTTCGATTTCGAAAAAGGGATGCTCAAATACCAGACCTTCGCGCTGGAACGCTCCTTCTTCAACATCCACTCGCGGGCTTCGGAGCTGCTCGACGAGGACGATACCGACGACCAGGACATCGCCAACGCCTTACTGGCCGCAGCCGACGATTCCACCACGATCCGCGCCGCGCAGCCCAAGCCTGCTGGCAGCGGCCCGGTCTACCATATCGTGAAGAAAGGAGACATATTGGGTCGCATCGCACCCCGTTACGGCACCACCGTCGCCAAAATCTGCCAGCTCAACGGCATCGACCGCAACAGCACCCTACGGCTGGGACAGCGGCTGCGGGTCAAATAGAGCCCCTCTCCCGTCCCGGCGCTATCTTCCGCCCCGCCCTGCCCGCACACGCGCGGCAGGAGCGGGGCGAAACGTTTCACTTTTGGCCCGGAGAGCCGCCCCACTGCCATAAAATCAGGAAAAAGCCGTATATTTGGAGACTGAAATTAACACCATCACATGATACTACTGTTCCGTAGCGACAACACCATCTACGCCGTGCAGGCTACCACGGCACTCGACAGGCAGGACATCGACAAGCTGCGCTGGCTTTTCGGCGGGGCCGAATGGCTCGACGTCTCCTCTGTGAGCGGCATCTTCGTCGGGCCGCGCCGCGAGATGATCACCCCGTGGAGCACCAACGCCGTGGAGATCACCCAGAACATGGGCATCGCCGGCATCACGCGCATCGAGGAGTTCCGCATCGTCGACAGCGAAGCGGCGCAGTACGACAAGATGCTCAACCGGATGTACCGGACCATCGACGGGAACGTCTTCACCATCGACAAACAGCCGGAACCGATCGTCTATATCGAGGACATCGAAAGCTACAACAAAGAACAGGGGTTGGCGCTGAACACGGACGAAATTCAGTACCTCAAAGACCTCTCCGCCAAGATCGGGCGGGCGCTGACCGACAGCGAAGTGTTCGGTTTCTCGCAGGTCAACTCCGAGCACTGCCGCCACAAGATCTTCAACGGCCGGTTCGTCATTGACGGCGAGGAGAAGCCGGATACGCTGTTCAAACTCATCAAGAAGACCACCACCACGAATCCGGGGCGGGTGGTTTCTGCATACAAGGACAACTGCGCATTTTTGCAGGGTTCTGTGGTCGAGCAATTTGCGCCTGCGACACATGAGGGGCCGGACTATTTTGTGACCGAGGATTTTGAGAGTGTTATTTCGATCAAGGCCGAGACCCACAACTTTCCGACCACCGTGGAGCCGTTCAACGGGGCTGCGACCGGGACTGGTGGGGAAATCCGGGATCGTATCGCGGGCGGAAAAGGGGCCTTCCCGATGGCCGGTACCGCTTGCTACATGACCGCCTACCCGCGTCTGGACGGGGGACGGAATTGGGAGAAGAATATCCCCGCGCGGCCGTGGCTCTACCAGACGCCGGAGGATATCCTGATCAAGGCTTCGAACGGGGCGTCGGATTTCGGGAACAAATTCGGGCAGCCGCTGATTACGGGGTCGCTCTATACGTTCGAGCATCAGGAGAACGGCAAGACCTACGGATTCGATAAAGTCATTATGCTCGCCGGCGGGATCGGCTACGGCAAAAAAGCGGACTCGCTCAAGGACGAACCGGTCAAAGGGGACAAGGTCGTGCTGCTCGGCGGGGACAACTACCGCATCGGGATGGGCGGCGGCGCTGTGTCGTCGGTGGCGACGGGCGAATATGCCAACGCCATCGAGCTGAACGCCATCCAGCGGTCGAATCCGGAGATGCAGCGGCGAGCGTACAACGCCATCCGCGCACTGAGCGAAGAGCATGACAATCCGATCATCTCGATCCACGACCATGGTGCGGGGGGCCACCTGAACTGCCTGTCGGAGCTGGTGGAGGCCACCGGGGGACGGATCGATCTCGACAAACTGCCCGTCGGCGACCCGACCCTGTCGGACAAGGAGATCGTCGGGAATGAGTCGCAGGAGCGCATGGGGTTGGTGATGGACGAAAAACATATCGGGAAGCTCCGGGCCATTTCCGAGCGCGAACGCGCCCCGATGTACGTGATCGGCGAGACGACCGGGGACATGCAGTTCACTTTCGTAGATAACCGCACCGGCGAGAAACCGATCGACCTGCAGCTCAGCGCCATGTTCGGCGAGGCGCCGCGCACGGTGATGACCGACCACACGGTGATCGACTCCTACAAAGCCCCGGAATACGACGTGAACAGGATCGGGGAGTACCTGACCGACGTTTTGCAGCTCGAAGGGGTGGCTTGCAAAGATTGGCTCACCAACAAAGTAGACCGCTCGGTGACCGGGCGCGTGGCGATGCAGCAGACTGCGGGGACGATGCAGCTGCCGCTGAACGACTGCGCCGCCATTGCCTTGGACTATCAGGGGACTTACGGGATCGCGACCGCTTTGGGGCATGCCCCGGCAGCGGCCATGGCCGATCCGGCGAAAGGTTCGGTGTTGGCGATCGCCGAGGCGCTGACCAATATCGTGTTCGCTCCGATTAAGGGCGGACTGGAAGGCATTTCGCTGAGCGCCAACTGGATGTGGCCCTGCAAGAACGAGGGGGAAGATGCGAGGCTTTACCGGGCGGTGGAGGCAGCCAGCGATTTCGCACTCGACCTGAAGATCAACATCCCAACCGGGAAGGACTCCCTGTCGATGACCCAGAAATACCCCGACGGGCAGATGGTGCTGGCGCCGGGAACCGTCATTATCACTTCGGCGGGCGAGGTGAGCGATGTCAAGAAGTGCGTCAAGGCGGCTCTGGACGAGAATTACTGCGCGACCGCCGCAAATAATGGCGGCGGCAGCTCGCTGATCTATGTGGACATGACCGGCGGCGAGGAGTTTCTGCTGGGCGGGAGCGCCTTCGCGCAGGTTGTCAACGCGGTGGGATCGTCTGCCGACGTGCCGACGGTCAAGGATGCCGGATACTTTGCCAAGGCTTTCAACGGCGTGCAGCAACTGATCGAACAGGGGCATGTGATGGCCGGGCACGACATTTCCGGCGGCGGCCTGATTACCGCCCTGCTGGAGATGGCCTTCGGCGGGAACAAGGCGGGTTTGGACGTGGATTTGAACCCGCTGCGGAACGACGATCTCGTAAAGCTGCTCTTCAGTGAAAAACCGGCGGTGCTGCTGCAGGTCGCCAATCCGGAGGCGGTGCTGGCGGAACTGGACAGGTACGGCGTGGCGGCCCAGGAGATCGCCAAGGTCAACGGTACGCGCAAATTCTCGCTGCGCCACGGTTGCTGCGAAAAGCTCACCCTCGACATCGACAAGATGCGGGACGTGTGGTACCGTACTTCCTACCTGCTCGACCGCAACCAGAGCACCCCGCAGCTGGCTCTGGAACGCTACGAGAATTACAAGAAACAACCGCTCTACTACGACTTCCCGGCGTCGTTCACGGGCAAGCTGTCGCAGTACGGCATCGACCCGAAACGCAAGGCACGCACGGGGATACGGGCCGCAATCATCCGCGAAAAAGGCTGCCAGTGCGACCGCGAAACCGCATGGGCCATGCACTTGGCGGGGATGGATGTGAAAGACGTGCACATGACCGACCTGATCTCCGGGCGCGAGACTTTGGAGGATGTGAACATGATCGCTTTCGTGGGCGGCTTCTCGAACTCCGACGTGCTCGGCTCGGCCAAAGGATGGGCCGGGGCGTTCCTCTACAACCCGAAAGCCAAAGAGGCGCTCGACCGTTTCTACGCGCGGCCGGACACCCTGTCGATCGGCATCTGCAACGGCTGCCAGCTGATGGTGGAACTGGGGCTGATCGCGCCGAAGAGCGACGAGGAAAAACCGAAGATGCTGCACAATGACTCGCACAAGCTAGAGTCGCGGTTCCTCGGCGTTACGATCCAGCCGTCGCCGAGCGTGATGCTCAAATCGCTCGAAAACTCGGTGCTCGGGGTGTGGATCGCCCATGCCGAAGGTAAATTCCACCTGCCCTATGCGGAAGAGCACTACCACATTCCGATGAAGTACCTCTACGCCTCCTATCCGGCCAATCCGAACGGCAGCGATTATAATGCTGCGGCCATCTGCTCGGCCGACGGGCGCCACTTAGCCTTGATGCCGCACCTGGAACGGGCCATGAGGCCGTGGAACTGGGGCTACTATCCCAGCGAAGCGCCGCGCACGGAAGACGAGATCACCCCGTGGATCGAAGTCTTCGTCAACGCCCGCGAGTGGATCAAGGAACACACCCGATAAACGACCGTACATTCATATCGTTTTAATATCCGAGTCATTGGCGAAAGGTTCGCCAATGACTTTTTTATCCGTCTAACCTATGAATATCGAAGAGATACGCGACTACTGCCTCGCGAAACCGTATGTGACCGAGGCATTCCCGTTCGGGGAAGAACATATGGTCTTCCGCGTGGGGGACACCGCAGCTAAACAGGGGAAAATATTCGCTCTATGCTCCTTGGAACGACCCGATTATTTTCTACTCAAATGCGACCCTGAACGCGCGTTGGAGCTGAGGAATCGCTATCCGGAGGAGATCGAACCGGGATGGCACATGAACAAACGCTGCTGGAACGGGGTGTTCCTGACCGGCCCGCACCTCACCGATGCGGATATCCGGGAGATGATCGACCACTCCTATGCCTTGGTAGCGGCTTCGCTGCCGAAATGGCAGCGCACCGAACTGGGCTTATAGATATCGAACAGGATGGCTCCGGAGTGCCTGCACGGTCGCGCCCAAGGCCGGCCGCAGGCAGAGCGGGCGATAAATTCAGCAGTCCACTGACCCTCCGGGGAATCAGTTACGCGCCGGGCCCAATCGGAACCGGCAGGATAATTCCGGGTGTTTTTCACGGGAGCTATCCGACAAGGGGCTGCGGACTCAGCAAGAGTCCCGGGCAACCGCGGCAGCAACGAGGGAGCGCTATGGAGCGTCGGCAGCAACGGGTACAGCTGGTCGTCGTCGGTCAGTGGTTCCAACGGCATGTACTTGAACTTCAACCCGTCGGGCCTCAATCCCAGCAACACGACTAACCGCGCCAACGGCCTTCAGGTGCGGTGCCTCCAAGCATTTATCGACACCCTGTTCCCCCCAAGCGGCACGCCCGCAAGGTTTCATCGGAAACCTTGCGGGCGTGCCGCTTTTCCCGGACAAAGGCCCGGAACAGATCGTTTAAAAAGGCAGGTCGTCCACATCCGCCGCCGAAGTCGGCTGCGAAGCCGGTTGTGACGGTTGCGAGGCCTGTTGGTAAGGCTGCTGCCCGCCCGAAGCCGGATCTGCGGGCGGATACGGTGGAGGATAGGCCCCCGCCGGAGCACCGGCACCGGCACCCGCCTGCGCGTCGAGGCGGTTCATCCGCCAGGCCCGCACTTCGGTATACCAACGCCCGTTATATTCCCTGGACTCGACATTAACGCTCAAGGCCACCCGGTCACCCGGCCTCAGAGCCGCGGCGTCCACGGCGCGGTCGTTCCAGAATCCTACGCAGAGTTTCCGGTTGAATTCGCCCGGCAGGTCGAAAATCACATCCTGTTTTTTCCACTCGCCGCGGGCGCTCTGGCCCGTTACCAGCGGCAGAAGCATGTGCACAGTTACTTCAAAATCCATATCTCGTTCTTTCTTAGTATTTTACAATCCATCTATTGAGCATCGTCCAGTATAACGACCTTCTCGATCACATCCCCCGGACGAATATCGTCGATCACGTCCAACCCTTCGTACACGCGCCCGAAACAGGTATGAACCCCGTCCAGATGCGCCGTGTTCTCGCGGTTGTGGCAAATAAAAAACTGCGAGCCGCCCGTATTTCGCCCGGCATGGGCCATGGAAAGCACGCCTCGGTCATGGTACTGGTGCCCTCCCGATGTCTCGCACCGGATGGTATAGCCCGGCCCCCCTGTCCCGTCGCCCTTCGGGCAACCGCCCTGGATGACGAAATCCGGGATCACGCGGTGAAAAGTCAGCCCGTCGTAAAATCCGCTTTCGGCCAGTTTACAGAAATTATCCACCGTTCCCGGAGCGTCCTGCTCGTAGAACTCCACCTTCATCACCCCTTTTGCGGTATGTATCTCAGCTTTTCTCATACGATTCATTATCGGTTGTTGAGGGTAAAGGTAGCGTTTTTCCGACTGAATAGCAAACGGCGGACAAAAAGGAACGGGTTCCCGCGCCTAATGCACGGGAACCCGCCCCCTGTTTCCGGTATGGCGATGGCCTACTTATCGGCAGGCATGGTATCGGGCGTACCCGGAACCACTTTCACCACTTCGATGTCGAATTTCAGCGCCTGGTTCGGAGCGATCCCGCGGTTCCCCTGTTCGCCGTACGCGAGGCTGGCCGGGGTAAACAACGTGATCTTACCGCCTTCGCCCACCAGCGGCACTCCTTCGAGCCATGCTTTAATCAGGTACGGAGCCTCAAGCAGCATCGGAACCGCTTCCTGTGATTTTTCCAGTTCCTGGCCGTTCGGCAAAGTCAGCGTGTATTTCACATAGACCGAATCGCCTAAGGCCACCTTGCGGTCAGAACCCGGTTTGTCGATCTTGTATGCCAACCCGCTGGGCAAGGTCTGCGCACCGTCCTTGACAGCCTCCTCGATGAATTTCTTACCGGCGGCTTCGTTCTTGCGGGCCAGGCCTACGGTCATATATTCCTGGATGAAAGCCCCGGCCTCTTCGCGGGTCATGGCGCTTTTCTTGGTAAAAACGTCTTTAACGGCGGCCGCCAGGATATCGGGGTTCATCGTCGAATCGAACTGGAAAGCCATGCTGCCGAGGTCGGTCCCGATGGCATAAGCCAGCGTATCTTCGTAAGTGGCCAATTTCGCATTCCCCTGGCCGCAGGAACTCATAGCCGATACGGAAGCGACCGAAGCGGCGGCGAGGATAAAAAGTTTTTTCATGGTCTGAATAGAAATATGATTGGTTATTAAATTCAAAGTCAGACGCAAATGTAATCATTTTTATCCGATTCCGCCGGAACGTCAGTTTTTTTCTTCCTTCGGAAGCTGCGTGTAGGCCGTGTGGCGCAGCTCTTTGGCGTCGACGTAGAAGACGACGTCCTCGGCAATGTTGCTCAGGCGGTCGCCCATCCGCTCCACCCGCCGCACGACATTGTGGATGCCCATCACCTCGACCGTTTCGTCCGGATGCGCCGTAATGTAGGCGGCCAGCACCGGCACGGCGTCGCGGTGGATCAGGTCCACCACGTCATCGAGCCCCAGCACCCGGCTGGCCAGCCGGCTGTCCTCCTTGGCCAGTGCCGTGCGGGCCTGCTCCATCATCTTGAGCACCGTATCGAACATCCGCTTGAGCTGAAGCTGCTTGGCCAACTCCGGGGCTATTGCCTTGGTCTGGTTATGGGCCACGAACAGGGCGATGCTTTCGGCGAAATCGCCGATCCGCTCCAGGTTGTTATTGATCTTGAGCAGCGACAGCACGAAACGCAGGTCGACGGCTACCGGGTTGAACAGGGCGATAAAATTCTCGCAATGGTGGTCTACGACCAGTTCCTGCGCATTGACGCTTTTCTCGCGCGAGATGATCTCGTGGGCCAGGTCTTGGTCGAAAGCGGTCACCGCCTCGAAGCTCTTGCGCACCTGCTGCTCGACCAGCGACCACATATCGGCCAGCCGGCTTTTCAGCGCTTTAATCTCTATTTCCGTCTGTTTCATTGTCTGTTCTTTTAATGAAAAAATTAATATACACTCGTTGTTCCGGAGACAGCGGTGCCGCCGAGCACTCCAGCCGGGCTGTAAACCTAAGTTGCAGCCGTTACCTTCGCGTCGCCCGTTTTGGCTTCGCGTCAACCTTCGGTCTTCCTCGCGGGGCCTCGGCCAAGCGTGCAAGCCCGTTTGTTTCTCGGCTGCGGCGTCGGTTTGGGCCGACCGCTGACGCAGAACCTATTGGAACAAACGTACGACTACCCGAACCGGCCCGTGATATAGTTCTGCGTCTGAGCTTTCTCCGGGTTCAGGAAGATCTTTTTGGTTTCGTCGTACTCGATCAGCTCTCCCAGGTAGAAAAACGCCGTACGGTCCGACACCCGCGCCGCCTGCTGCATGTTATGGGTCACGATCACGATCGTATACTCCGTTTTCAGCTCGTAGATCAACTCCTCGATCTTCGAGGTCGAGATCGGGTCCAACGCCGAGGCCGGCTCGTCCATCAGCAGGATCGACGGCTGCACGGCCAGCGCCCGCGCAATGCAAAGCCGCTGCTGTTGGCCGCCGGAGAGCTCGAAAGCCGGCTTTTTGAGCTTATCTTTCACCTCGCCCCACAGCGCCGCACCTTTGAGCGACTCCTCCACCCGGCTCTCGATGAACGCCTTGTCGCGCACCCCGTTCACCCGCAGGCCGTAGGCGATATTCTCGAAAATGGTCTTCGGGAATGGATTGGGCTTCTGGAACACCATGCCCACCCGCTTTCGCAGCTCGTCCACCATCACTCCCCGCGCGTAAATATCCTCCCCCTCGATCAGGATGCGTCCCTCCAGCCGGGCGCCGTCCACCAGGTCGTTCATGCGGTTCAGCAGACGCAGGAAAGTCGATTTCCCGCAGCCCGACGGGCCGATGAACGCCGTGACCGTGTGGGCCTCCATATCCAGCGAAATATCGCGCAGGGCATGGTAATCGCCATACCAGAAATTGACCCCCTGCGCCGAAATGATTGTTTGATTTTCCAAAACGTATCCGAAATTGATTAGTTGGTTTTCACTTTTTTGCCGAACCACGCCCGCAGGCCGTTGGCCAGCAGGTTGATCAGCAGCACGATCAGGATCAGCACCAGCGCCGTTCCGTAGGCCATGGGCCGCGACGCCTGAATATCCGTCCCGCTCGTGGCCAGCACGTAGAGGTGGTACGGCAGGGCCATCACCTGATCGAAAATGCTTGTGGGCAATTTCGGCAGGAAATAGGCCGCCACCGTGAAAAGGATCGGCGCCGTCTCGCCCGACACGCGCCCCACCGAGAGGATCAGCCCCGTGATGATGTTCGGGAATGCCATCGGCAGCACCACCTTGCGTATGGTTTGCAACTTAGTGGCCCCCAGCGCCAGCGAGGCGTTGCGGTAACTGTTGTCGATCGCCTTCAACGCCTCCTCCGTAGTGCGGATCACCACCGGCAGCACCAGCAGGCCGAGGGTCAGCGACCCGGCCAGAATCGAGTCCCCGAAACCGAGCGTGTTGACGAACAGCGCCATCCCGAACAGGCCGAAGACGATCGACGGGATGCTGGATAGATTATTGGTCATCACCCGGATGAACTTCACCAGCCAGTTGTTGGGCGCGTACTCGTTGATGTAAATCCCGGACATCACCCCGATCGGAAAGGCGAAAACCATACTCCCCGCAACGAGGCAGAGGGTACCCACGATGGCGGGCAGGATACCCCCCTTGGTCATGCCGTCCTCCGGCATCGAGGTAAGGAACTCCCAGTTCACCACACCGATCCCCTTGACCACCAGGAATCCCAGGATCCAGACCAGGATCGCCACCACCGCAAGGCTCATCAGCCGGAACACCCAGAAAGCTATGCCCTGCGTGCGCCGCTTGCGGCGGTCGTATTTCGTATTAATCAGTGTACTCATTTGTTGTTAATTAATCCCGCGGCAGCGGACATGCCGAACCGACGCCGTAGCCGAGTTGCCATTAGGCTTGCCTAAATGGCCGAGGCGCAAGGAGGAAGCCGGAACGGCAACCCTCCCCCGGCGTAGGGCTGCACCTTAGGGTAGTTACAGCCCGGCCGGAGTGCCCAGCGGCACCGCTGGCTCCGACAATAAACTTTAAATCTGTTGCTTCGGTTTCCCGGCCGCCATCATCTCCGCCGTGATGCTGATTAGCAGCGTGATGACGAAAAGGATACAGCCCAGCAGGAACAGGGCCTCATAGTGTACCCCGCCGTTGGGGGCCTCGCCCAACTCCGCCGCAATGGTCGCCGGGATCGTCCGCACCGGTTCCAGCAGGCCGTGCGGGATGATCGCCGAGTTGCCCGTCACCATCAGCACCGCCATCGTTTCGCCGATCGCCCGGCCGATGCCCAGCACCACTGCCGCCATAATCCCCGACACCGAATACGGCAACACCACGCGCCGGATCGTCTGCCACTGCGTCGCGCCCAGCGCCAGCGAAGCCTCCCTGACCGACCGCGGCACATTGCGGATCGAATCCTCCGCCACGGTGATAATGGTCGGCAGGGCCATGATAGCCAGGATCACACTCCCGGCCAGCGCCGTTTCGCCCACCGGCAGGCCGAACACCCGCTGGATCAGCGGCACGATCACCACCAGCCCGAAAAAACCGTATACCACCGACGGGATGCCCGCCAGCAGCTCGATCACCGGCTTGAGTATTTTCCGTACCTTGTCGTTCGACAGTTCGGCCATGTAGATCGCCACGGCCATACCCAGCGGCAGGGCGAAAAGGATCGCCGCCAGCGACACCCACAGCGTGCCTGTCACCAACGGCACGATCCCGAACAGCGGAGCCGGGGTGGCTGTGGGGAACCACTCGTCGCCCAGAAAAAACTCGCCCGGCGTGATGTTCCGCCGGTCGATCAACTTTCCGGCAAAGTCCGGGGACAGGTAGGTGTCCGGAAAGAAAGCGATCATCCCCGGATGCTCCGCGATGATCTTACTCAGGCACTGCGGAATGAATTGCAACTCGTCGCCGAGCTCCTCGTAACTCACGTATTGTTCGATGTCGTTCAGTCGGAAGACCACGATCGGCTCGTCGGCGCCGCCTAATTGGCTCCAGTTGGCGATCTTGCTGTCGAAGACATCCTTGAGCTGTACCGGCGAAAGATCGCGCACCGTATTCTCCTGGTTGACCGCCACCACGTAGCCTTGCTCGACGGCGGGACTGCCGAACAGCCCGATGCCCTCCCTGAACAGGAAGAACACGATAAGCAGGATGGTCACGGAGGTGACCCCTCCGCTGACCATCAGTACTTTTTCCGCTATGAGCTCGACTATTCTTCTGAATCGTCTGTTCATCTGTTTGGTTTAAGTGTTCGTTTTTTGTCACTGCCTGCGTGAAATACGAGCGAGTAGCCGAACCTCCGCGCCAGCGGGCGGCCCGGAGCCACCCTAGGCGAAGGGCTGCAATATTCGCTGCGCTCATTTGCGCCCTCGCTGGCTCCGGCCCCATTTGTAGGACACAATTCAGCTGTAAATCAGGAGGCGACTGCGCTCCCGCGCGGGGGCGTGTGCCCCCGCCGGGCGGGCGATACTGCGTATCGCTTGATTTTAAACGAACGGTTAATCGGTTACTTGGCAGCAGGGTTTAGAGCACGTCGATGTAACCCACTTCCTTCACCCATTTCTGGCCTTCCGGCGACATCACATAGCCCACGAACGGATTCACCTGGGATTCACGGTCTTTGGTATAGTAGAAATAGAGCGGACGGACTACCGGATAAGTCTTGTTCTTGGCGTTGGCATAGGTCGGCGAGACGAAATTCTTGCCGTCATACGATACCTTCAGGGCTTTCACGTCGTCATTCACATAGGCGTGGCCCACGTAGCCGATCGCGCCCGGAGTCTGGGACACCGACTGGATGATCGCGCCGGTAGCCGGCATCGACAGCACCGAAGACATATAATTCTTATTCTTCAGCACGCTCTCCTTGAAAAATTCGTAAGTGCCCGAACTGGTTTCGCGCGAATAGACCACGATCTTCATATCCGGGCCGCCGACCTGTTTCCAGTTGGTGACCGCGCCGGTGAAGATGCCTTCGAGCTGTTCGCGGGTCAGCTGCGACACCGGGTTTTTCGGGTTCACCACAACCGCCAGCGCATCCCAGGCGATGATCTTCTCCACGACCGGACGTTTGGCGTTCTGGAGCTTCATACGCTCGTCGATCTTGATCTTGCGCGAAGCCATCGCGATGTCGGTCGTATTGTCGATCAGCGCCGCCAGCCCCACGCCCGAACCGCCGCCCGTCACCGTCACATCGGCGTTCGGATTCTTTTTCAGGTAGTTTTCGGCCTCTTTCTGGGCCAGCGGAAGCACCGAGTCCGAACCTTTGAGTTTCTGGGCCATGGCCTGACCGCCGACCAGCGTCAGCGCCGCTATGAGCATTACGATCTTTTTCATATTTCCTTGTATTTGTTTCATTGTTTTTTGTATTCATTTACCTTTCGGGCCGGGCGCCCGGGGTGCTCGCCCCGAACTTGTGAGGGTGGCGGGCCTCCCGTGGGGAGGCGTCCGGCCCGCACGATCCTTCGGATCGCATCCGTCCCGTTTAGAACTTCGCCTGGATACGAAGGGTCAGCACATTGTCCTTGATATTGCGGGCATAATCCTTGAGCGGATCCGTGCTGCCGAGGTTCGCGCACTTTTCGTTCGACACCATGTCGTAGTACGCCGAGAGGGTCAGGTACTTGTTCCAGCGGAACATATAGCCTACCCCGTAGGTATTGTAAGCCACGTCCGCCACGCCCGTTCCCTGCAGTTTGCCGATCTGGTCCGCGCTGATCTTTGTGTTCGGGTCGTAATTGTCATACTTGAAGACGATCGAATGCTTCGACTTGCCGATGTCCTGAATGAAGTAGACATATGCCCCGCGGAAACTGCGCAGGTAGAGCGGATCGGTGCCCGCGCCGAAGGACGTTCCGCCCGGATCGGCATTCTTTTTGAGCGTCCCCGGCTGTTTGCCCCACAGGTACTCGGCCCGGATATGGGTGGTTCCCGCACCCCACTCCTGCGAGAGCTGGACGGCGAAGCCGAAGTACTGACGTTTGGAATATTCGCCCTTCACCCCGTCCTGCCGGACGAAGCCCTGATCTTTGACAAACCTGAACTTCTCGTTCACCGGGTTCAGCACCCCGCCGTTATAGTAAGAGAAAGCGGCCCCCCATTCACCCGTTTCATAGGGCTGCAAATAGGCCAGCCGGCCGATAAAATCCTTGCGTGAATCGGTCTCCTGCCCGATGCCGTTACCGTTGAACAGCCCCCCGTTCAGCGTAAAGCGGTTCAGGAAAGTCCCCTTTTTGCCGCGCAGGGTCAGCATTGCACCGAGGTCGCGTTCGCCCGGAAAGAGGGAGAGGAATACCCGGCTGCGCTCCGGCGACTCGCGTTTCGAGGAAGAGTAGCTGATTTCGTAGCCGAACGGCCGGTCGAAGAGCCCCACCTGCCCGCCGATCACTTGCGACGGAGCGCTCAGGGCGATATAGGCATCCTTGATGCCCACCCCTTTCTCGGTGAAGTCGGGCTGGAAAACCACCTGCATGATCCCCTGCAAGTCATAGGTGAATTTGACCCGGCCGCGGCGAACCATAAAGCGGTTGTCGCTATTGGCGTTGAACGAGCCGCCGTCGGTGAAACCGTCGATCCCTTTCTGCTGGGCCAGCTGCCATTGGGCCTGGAGATAGCCGCTGATCTTCAGCGTGCCGCCTTTCTCCCCGAAACGGAGCCGCAAGCCGCCTTCCTCGACTTTAGGAGTGATCTCTTTTGCCGCACCGGTTTCGGTTTCCGCGGCAGTTGCACTGAACCCGCCGAGGGCCAGTGCCGCCAGTGCCAGTGTAGTCAGTTTTCGTTTCATAAGCATCTTGTTTTAATGCGATTTTTTCCCTTTTTTCTACACTGCAAACATAGAGCGCCCATGTTAACGCCGATTTAACACGCTCTTAGCATTCTGTTAACTTTATGTTACGGAATCGTTAAGCCCCTCCGGCTTCTATTTTTCGGCCCCGCAGAGCAACTGGACTGCGCCTATGAATGATGCGCTTTGGCGGGACGATTTGAAGACCCTTTTCGACCCCTGCCCGGCGGGATGGCGGGTGCCGCGTTGCGGCGACGGGGAGCTCAGCCCGTGGAGTGCGTTTACGCCTGAACACGGCCCGTATAACGGGATAAAGGCCCTGTTCGGACGGCTGTGGGACGGTTCTGCCGTCTTCGGAGGCACAGTATGGTACCCCGCTTGCGGGGTTCGCACCCCGGACTCTCAAGGATCTGTCTACTATTTCGGGACAGGCTATTACATTTCGACCTCCACACAGGGCATGCGTCCGGCACGGCTTCGGTTCGACAAGTCCACAGTCACTCCGGCCAACTATTCGGGAGCCCGCTGCGACGGTCATTCCGTCCGCTGCGTACAGGAGTGACGGGGATACGGAAGGGGGAGACGAAAGTGCCGCGGGCAAGCCGGTGAAGCATTACCCGGATCAGGAAGTCTGCCGACTCAAGCGGAAACCTCTGTTTCCGCATCAGCAGCCGGCCCGAAGCCGGTTCCGGACTGGGTGATGCAGCAAATGTTGGCAGACTTAAGGGACATAGTTACCTTATTCGGGCCGCCCTGCCCCCTCGGGGCGGCTTCTGAAGAATGGCGCAAAAGAGATCAGCTATTCGCTTTCTCGGGTTCGGGCCGCCGCCTGGGGGCGAGCGCCGAAGGCGCTGGCGGCGACCCGGCGACTCTAAAGAGTCGCGCTTATCGCACAACGACTTATTGCAGCTTCGCTGCCCGGCGCTAAGGCCCCCCATTGGCATGGAAACTAAGCTACTCGCTCGAAACCTTATTTCAGCGGAACGGCAAGCCGTTCCGCTGAAACCGTACCCGCCCCACCGCGGCCCGAAGCTTACGCTTCGGGCCGCCGCAAAATCCCCCCCCCAAAAAAAACAACCGGGCGGCCCTCCCCGAAAAGGAAAGCCGCCCGGCTGGCATAAACCAATATATCAATCATCCAGCTTCGGATCGATCCCCTTGTCCGTCACCGGGATGCCCTCACGCATCCAGCGCGGCGCAGGGGCGTCCTTCAGGTAGTGGTCGAAGAACTGCATCATCCGCCGGTCCCAGTCCAGCCGATCCGCATACCGCTTCAGGTTGTGCGGCTGCCCGTTGTAATTCAGCATCCACACCGGCACCCCGTGGCGGCGCAGGGCCAGGAAATACTCGATCCCCTGGTACCACGGCACCGCCTCGTCCGCATCGTCGTGGCGCATCAGCATCGGCGTGCGCACCTTATTGGCAAAAAAGAGCGGCGAATTCTCGATATACTCGATCGGTTTCTCCCACAGCGAGCCCCCGATCCGGCTCTGCCCGTGTTCGTACTGAAACATGCGCGGCATACCCGAACCCCAGCGGATTCCCCCCGACGCCGACGTCATGTTCGAAACCGGCGCTCCGGGACTCGCGCAGCGGAACATATCCGTGCGCGTCACCAGATAAGCGATCTGGTAGCCGCCCCAGCTCTGGCCCTGCAAGCCGATGCGACGCGGGTCGGCGATCCCCCGGTCGATCAGCATCTTCGCACCGCTTACCACCGCGTCGTAGCACGACTGCCCCGGATAACCCGTCCGGTATTTGATGTCCGGCATAAAGACCACGTAATCCTGCGAGGTGCAGACCGACGGGATCACGATCGACCAACTCGGCTGCGGATGCAGGTGATTATGCAGGCCGTCCGTGTGCGTCTCGTAAAAATAGACGATCACCGGATAGCGCCTCGTCGAATCGTAATCCTCCGGCAGGTAAAGCAGCCCTTCCGCCGGTTGCCCGTTCATATCCTCCCAGGCCACGCGCCGCACGCTCCCCCACTTGTACTCCGCCGCCTGCGGATTCGCATCGCTCACCCTCCGTGCATCGGCGAACGAAAGCCCCGACCGCCACAAGTCCCGGTATTCCCGGAAATCCTCGCGCTGCCACAGCACTTCGTCCGCCCCTTTCGCCTTGGCCACGAACGTATATTTGTGGCCGTCCATCACCAGCTTCTCCGGCTCGCCGCCGCCCGCCGGCATCCGGTAAAAACCGCCGTCCTTCGTTCCCAGGTCGAATGCCGAGAGCAGCAGCGGCTGCGACAGGTCGATCGTCCGCACCTCCGGATCGAGCCGCACATAGCGGAACCTGACGCTGTCCCGGCGTCCGGCGCCCATCGTCAGGCACTCCGGCCCGCGCTTGCCCGAAGGATCGACCAGCCAAAGGTCGAAATTGTCGTAGACGACAGCCCGGTCATCCTTCGTCCAGCCCGCCAGCCCTTCGGCCGAAGGGTAGTCCGGCATATCGAAATTCTGCACATACATTTGATACGGAATAGCCCCGGAGAGCGACACGGCCCCACCGCCTTGAGCCGAAGCAGCCACCGCTTTCCACTCCGCGGCCGGCGCATCGTACCACGCGATATATTTCGACGAAGGCGAGATCGAAGCCTGCGCCTTGGCCCCCTTGACCGCCATGCGCCTCTGCCCGGTCTTCACGTCCACGACATACAGGTCTTTCGTCCCCGGCGATTCCCACGTGCTAGCCCATTCGTACGGCCAGGCATCCATCCCCAGCGCATACGGCGCATCCTCGTCCTCGGCGAAAACCACCGACGCGAGATTCTTATCCTCCAGCAACGCCCACTTGCCCGTCTTCGGGTCATAAACCGCCTCGTAGCTCTGCTCCCTGAGCCGTTTGGCCGTCGCCAGCTGCTGGGTCATCAGCAGCGTGTCCGTGTAACTCCATAAGTCGTAGCTGCTCTTCTCGTCTTCCGGCAGCGTATCTTTCGGCACCACGCGCGGCGGCACATTCATCCCGAACGTCAGCCGTTTCCCCTGGCGCGAGAAAGAAGGCCGACTGAACTCGCTCACCACGAACCCATTGGCCGCCCCTTCGACGGCCACGCGCCGCGGCTCCATATCCTTCGCATCGAAATAGTACAATTCGTATTTCGCCCCCGTGGAGGCAGTGTCCGGCGTCACGAGGTAAGCCCCCTGCCGGCCCGCCTCGTCCACGGCCAGCGAACCGGTTTTCCCGACTTTGGCGCGATACAGTTCCGTCCGTTTCCCGCCGGCACAGGCCCACACGCTGCGCAGACTGTCCCCTCTCAGGGCATACAGCAGCAACCGGCCGTTCCGCGACAGGCGGAAACTCTCCACGCTGTCCACGACCGTGCTGTCGCCCCACGCAGCCGCGTCCCGCATCACCAGCCGGTTGAACTTCTTCGGCTTCGGCGCTTTTTTAGCCGCTTCGCTGGTATCCTTCGCCTCTTTGGCCGGAAGCACTTCATACAGGTAGGCTACCACGCCGCTCCCCTCCTTGTCCGCCGCCTGGAAACTTTTCAGCCGCGGCACCGTCACCCGCTCGCCCGAAACCAACGAAGCCACTACCAGCGTATCGGGCCGTTTCTGGTCGGCCTTGGTCTTTTTGACCATCTCCTGCCGTTGCTGTGCGCGGGTCGGTACCACTTTCGCGGCCAGCCACGGAGCGTCTGCCGGGCCGAATAACACCGTACCCGTGGCCCGGTGCAGAGTGTCCGCCGTCCGAACCGAAGCGTCGTAAACGACCGTCTGTCCGTCGCCCCGTGCGGGGTTCAGCCCGTAGACCACCCAGCGGCCGTTGTCGCTGATCTGCGGCGCGACAACCTGCCGCCAGCCGTCGAACACGCTCCTGTCGAGCGTCTTTTTCTGCGCCTGCGCACCGCCTGTCCCGAACAGGAGCCCGGCGCATAACGCCGCAGCCGCGAATTGAAATCTTCTCATCATATCTTGCTTATTACATTATCTTTCAGCCACAAAACCAATCGGATCAGCCGCCGACCCATTAATATTTCAGTCCGTCGCCCCCGGCAGATTACCCGGAGCGGCCCGCCGGTTCTGACGAACCGGACAAAACATTTCAGCTACTCGCTCTCTCGGATTCGGGCCGCCGCCACCGGGCGAAGCGGCAAAGCCGCTTGGCGGCAGGCCCCGACGTTCCTGACGGAACGCACTAAAGAGCCTACCCCACCTGCTCCACTTCGCCCAGCTCCACGAACCACAGGTACCCCTCCACCTGCCCGTACCCCATCCCGCGCAACAGCTCCATATATTCCCGCACCTGCCGCCGGTAAGCCGGTTTACGCAGCGCACCGAACTTATAATCCACCACCACGGCCCGTTCCCTGCCCAAGGTCATCACCCGGTCAGGCCGTCGGACGCCGCCGCCCGCGATAATGTCCCGTTCGCTGTGCACCACCTCCCACTCCGGCGAGAACCACCGGGCCACCACAGGGTCTTTCAACGCCGAAATCCCCCGTTCCCGCAGCAACGCCTCCTCCGCATCCGTGGTCACCTCCCCCGCCACCCGCATCTTCGCCAACGCCGCGTCCAACTCCTCCGGCGAACCGACCAACTCGAACAGCCGGTGCATCAGCACCCCGTACCGGCGGGGC